>NZ_CP031844.2:1595000-1895000 GCF_003606345.3 Bartonella krasnovii | reverse complement strand
GAAAATCTGATGGCCAATGCAATTACCACTGTTTATTCTGCCGAAGCACGTTTAGAGAGTCGGGGTGCTCATGCACGTGAAGATTATCCAGAGAGAGACGATAAAAATTGGCGAAAACATACGCTTTCTCATTTGTCTAAAAGTGGTAAGGTAACTTTGTCCTATCGACCTGTCCATGTTGATCCATTAACTGCTGAAGAAGATGGTGGTATCGACTTAAAGCGTATTGCACCTAAAAAACGTGTTTACTAAGGGGAGAATAAATTATGGTACAAATTAAGCTTCCCAAAAATTCTCAAGTAAAACCAGGAAAGGTTTGGCCTAAACCTGAAGGTGCGACAAAACTAACAGAATTTCATGTTTATCGTTGGTCGCCTGATGATGAGGAAAATCCACATTTGGATACCTATTACGTAGATCGTTCTGCTTGTGGTCCTATGATTCTTGATGGACTTTTGTTTATTAAAAACCATATTGATCCAACTTTAACACTTCGTCGATCTTGTCGTGAAGGCATCTGTGGTTCCTGTGCCATGAATATTGATGGGTTCAATACGTTGGCTTGTACCAAAGGTATGGATGATGTAAAACACCCCATTAAGGTCTATCCTTTGCCTTCCATGCCGGTGGTGAAAGATTTAGTTCCTGATCTGAAGCGTTTTTATGCACAACATCGTGTGATTGAGCCTTGGTTGCAAACTGTTTCACCTGAACCTGCTAAAGAATGGTTACAAAGTCACTCTGACCGGCAAAAAATTGATGGTCTTTATGAGTGTATTTTGTGCGCCTGTTGTCAGACATCATGTCCGAGTTATTGGTGGAACGGTGATCGTTATTTGGGGCCAGCCATCCTGCTCCAAGCTTATCGTTGGATTGCTGATTCACGCGATGAGATGTGTGGTGAGCGTCTTGATAATTTAGAAGATCCTTTTCGCCTTTATCGGTGCCATACGATTATGAATTGTGCACAAACTTGTCCAAAAGGATTAAATCCAGCAAAAGCTATTGCTGAAATTAAAAAACTCATGGTTGAACGCCGCCTTTAAAGAATTGCTCATTCATGAAAATAAAGGTTAAGGCTAGAATGGTATAGCCTTTGGGGATTTAGTTTCTAAAAGCGCATGAATTCCTTATGAGGAGGCTGTGTAACGATAATCGTTTTAAAAGCGAAGTCATCATCTTAAAATTAAGTTATTCTTTTAGAAGCAATCTTGCTAATGACTGAAAAAAACTCATGATTAAATACTATCCTGTATAAATTGATTCATTCATAAAACATAAAAAGTAAAGTAAAACACAGCAAATAGTGGTTTTTGTTCTTCTTGAGATTTAATTTCTAAAATTTTATGGGTTTTCATAAAATGGTTAACACAATTATTATTTATTATTGTTTTAAAAAGGCATGAGTTTTGTGGGTAAAATAAACACTTAAAATAGCCTTCTATGTAAAAACATTATACCATGTGTTTTTGTTTTCATTAAGTTCGTATCAAAATTCTCATTTTGATGCATGATTTTATTGATCGTTTTTTATAAAAGAAGGCTAGCTTATATCAATAAAGCATAAAAAAAAGAATAATGTAAACATGATAACGTATATAAATCATTCAGATGAAGTAATAATGAGTGACGATAGTCTATAATCTTACGATACGTTTATTATAATATTGAAAACACTGCTGATATTCAGTGGTTGGGCCTTTGGTATCATCATCACATATATTTAAAAGTATTTAAAGAATATATTATATTTTAGAGATTCGATTGTTAGTCGCATTAAAAATAAAATTGATAGTTCTCAAAATTAGAGAATGTAAAATCACTCTCTTATTGCGATATCCTATAATTAAGAAGGCTGTAGTTTAAAACTATCATAATATCAAATGCTCTTGATTTATTAGAGAGCCTAAAAAGGCTTTTAAGAAAATATCAAATTTATAGTTTTTCTAAAAGCTTAGAAAACGAAGGTTGAAATATTAGAAACATGTATTTAAAACTAAGTGATGTTTGTAGATTGCTTTAAAGTCAAAAGAATTCAATCATCAAAAAAAGGTGTTTTATTTTGATGAAATTTATAGGGCTCATTTTATATGTTTTTATCCATAAAAAATATAGAAATTTTTAAATTTAGCTTCTATTTTTAGGTTACTGAATTTCATTACTGCTTGCATATATGGTTAAATAGATTTGTTTAAGCTATCAAAGCGCTTTTTTTATTTTTCAATATAAGAAATATTTATGAACATGAAAGAAAGTTTGCCAAGTATTAACGGTATAATCCGTCATTGCTTGGATGTTTATGCTGTTATTCTGTAAAATACCATTCATTTGAGATGTGATTATAAAGTGTTTAAAAGGTGAAGTCTGCTAGGAAAGGAGATGGATTACAGATCGGCGTGGGTTAAAAAGCTTTCTCCTTTGAGGTAGTGTTTTGTGAAGCCTGCTAGACAATCCCGTAAACTAGAATGAAATCCATAGGGACAGGCGTTTAATTTCGTTTCTTTTATATATTATAATAGAGAGTTTATATGAAGAGGACTAGGATCAGTTGCAAAAAAATCATTATGAAAAATCAAGTTTGCTTGTTTCTTATGTTCTTTAAGAGGGGCTGGTCCTCATGCAAAACAGAATGACCAAAAAGGTATATATTTGTGTTGTCAATTCACGGGTTTGTTTTAAAGAAATATTTCTCAACGTTCATCACATCCGTTTTGCAATGGCGTCCATGAATGGTATAATTATAAAGCTTCCATGAAAATAATAAAATCTATGGGAAAATACCATCTTTGTGCTTATGAAGGAGCTAGCAGGTGTTCTCACACATTTTGTTTGTTCCCAATGTTAATCCTTAGCGTTTGAGATGATTCATAATAGGTATTTTTAGTGCTTTCTTATATAGTTTTATCCACGCAGACTTCTTCGCTTGTAACATGTACGCAAGCTGTTTTGGTTAATTCAATATAAACAGATTTGGAATGAGAGAATCCTGTAATGTTAAGATCTTTTATCCAACTTACAAGACGATGAACACTCTTTATAAATCCAATGTGAGGTGCTTTAAGAAGTATAATTATTGATCTCTACTTGTCGGAACTTTTGCTCTTTGAAATATTGAGAAAAGGGTAGGAATATTCATTGAGTAGGATTTATCATGTATAGTTTATGGATATTGTTTTTGAGGGTGGGAATACGAAGCTCCATCTGATATGGTTAACAAAGCTTTCTTTAGAAAAATTTGATTGTTTACAAATTGATGTAGAAGAAGAATCTTTTTTGTTTAAGGAAGAAAACTGATAGGCCACTATACGTTTTATTCTTGAATAGAACGTTATTTATAAATGCTCAATCAGAATGATTGTGTATTTGTATGGGGTTCTCTGTCTCTGAAGATTGTTTGGGTAAAAACATATTTATTGATCACTTAAAATAAGCTTTTGTCTTGATAATGATAATTATTGGTGATGATCGGTATCTGTTTTACGAAGCTTTTATTAATAGGAAAATCAATTTTTTGCATCAAATATATCTTTTCAAAAGATAAATAAAGAAAATGGTCGATAGAATCTCATATGCGATTTTGTTTTCTGTTCTCTTTTTTCTTTTGTTGTTCATGAAGAGTGCAGAAATACATTGAAGAGGCAAAAAGAAGAAGGTGTGCTCAATGAAAAAGCCGTAACAATTGGTTACGGCTTTTTTTGTCTGTATGCTATTATCAAAAGAGTAGTTTCTGTTAAGCGATTTTTGATTTAGCAAAAATCGGGTCGTAAAAGATTTCAGAAAGTTTTCTATCTTTAAAGAATAATATGACGTCAACTGTTGTGTAAAGAACAATCTTTATCATTTCTATCTCGAGTTGGCGGCCAACTTCTGATCTTTTAATCAAGGTGGCACATCGTTCAAATGTCTGCAAAGCACTGTTGGCATGCGTCGTTGTAATCGATCCAGGATGACCTGTGTTGAGTGAATTGAGATATTCCCATGCTTCATTGCCTCGTAATTCAGCAAGAAAAATTCGATCAGGCGATTGACGCATACAAGCATCTAGGCACTCTTCAGCTGAAACACGCCCCACATTGTTACCATAAATCATATTTACATGATTAGGATGATTGGGTAGAAAAAGCTCATGAACATCTTCAATCGTGATGATACGCTCTTCTACAGGAACTTTTTCAATGAGGGAGCGGGCAAATGTTGTTTTACCAGATCCTGTCTTGCCTGCAATGATGATGTTGCGTTTGTGAAGAACGCATTCTTCCAAAAATTCAAGAATTTTTCCTTCACGTTTGCGTTGTAAGAGCTGAACTTCAAATGGTTCTAACCGCGTGAAGTCCTGCTTCGATAACAAGTTATTGGCTTCTTTTGCTGAAGGCTTGTTAAAACTTACATCGGAACAATCATCAAATGTTCCTTCTTCTTTGAGTTCTTCTAACGTCTTAACGATAAGAGAATGTTTACGAATCACAAAGGAAATAGCACCATCAATGACAGCTGGCGTTTGGATAATTGTACCACGTTGTCCACCAGGCAAGAGCACATAATTAATGCTTCTGGGAGCCATACCGTTATACACGATAATAGCTGTAATAAGCGTTTGTAAAAAACCTGTTGTTAGCTCAGGTACGCTATGGACCTGCCACCCGTCGAAGCTTTTTGTCCATATTTCACAGGGGCGGCAGATCGATAATTCAGTGATCTTCGGATCTTCTAAGAAACGATCAAGCGGTTGCAAAAGCTGAGAAACTGCTTGATCTTTTTGTATCGGGTTAACGTGTGACGAGACTGTAGACATCGCTGAAATCCAAATCACGAGCAACGAAAATATTCACTCGTTCGCCTTGGTGTTTATAAAGAGTTGGTGTGATATTGATGGAATTTTGAAGAACATCATTTACTATTAATTCAGCATTATGAGCCCTTTGAGATTGTGCGTTCTCTTTATTCTCTTTGCTACTTTTATTAATTTTACCTCTTACCCATTCTCCTAAATCACCGATGATACTCACCATAATTGCGCCACTAAATCGCTCCCAGAAGTGTCTATCAACCCAGCCACCGATACCTGCTTCACCAAGAGGACCTGTACCGGGTGAGTCAAGATTGACAATAACTCCAGAAGGGGTTTCAATGCGTAACCATTGCACAAATACACGCGTTTGTCCTTGCTGTAAGCCACTTTGGTAAAAACCAACGACTTTAGAACCACGGTCAAGCAAAACAACACGACCACTTGTAGAATAAATATCCCGTGTTAAATGACATGTCGTCATTCCTGGCTGTGACGTGATGATTTTTGTTTCCAATGTACAATCTATTTGCGTTCCTTGCGTAATTAAGAGGTCACGGTTACGAAGTTGCGTCGCATGCGATTGCCCTAAACGTACAGGTTGGAGATTTAATGCACTACTGTTATCATTAGATGTTTTAGTTTCTGTAGATCCTTCGCTACCACCACTGTTAAGACTAGAACTGAGCATACGTTTGCGCGCTAATTCTTCAGAATCTTGTAGCATATGTGGGGGAACAGTCGTTTGGAGAAGTTTAGCCAAGGCTGGTGAAATATCTAGGCTTGATTCTTCTGTTTGTATTGGTCTTTCTACTTCTTCTACAGGTTTTGGCTCTTCTATAATCCGCGGGGTATAGCTTGGTATAACTTGTTGCACCGTTTGTTGAGATTTGTCTTCCTCAACTTCTACGGTACTACTCATTTTAAGAGCTTTCCAAGTTAGAGCAATCGGTATCGTTACTATGATAATAAGTCCTACGATTAACAATGCACGGGCACCTGGAACTTTCGGACGTTGTTCTGAACCTAGTTCAGAACTTCCATAGGCATCTTCAATATGTTTTTGCTCTATATTATCCAGTTTTCTACCTTTTTCATCTCCTTTCTTATTGTCAAACATTATTTTCCTCCTTTATTGATGCGATAAACCACCGAAGATACTGTTCCTGTCGTGTTTGGTATACCATTGGGGTCATAGGCTTCATTAAAAACAGCGAGAGCGCGTTTACCAAGTCGTATGAGCCATTTAGGATTAACCTTATGGACGGCGATAATATCATTAGAACTACCGATAACGGTGCGTGGTATTAAGCTTTCATTCCCTTCAGCATCTACGACATAAATCGATGGCATATCCATGTTAGCAGGAAACTTGAAGTAAGTAATACGCCCATTGTCCCAAGCATTGATGGGAGCAATATCTTGATGACCGCTCATGGTGTAACTGAGATTATAGCCATTTACGCTTTGGTGAAAACCACGTTCAATTGCAAGACGTCTGAGGTTTGCCTCTGATTTTTCATCGGTTGAATCGGGATAATGAAAAGCCAATTCATAGGTTGAGCCCGCACGGTCATTTCGAAACTGTAGTCGGAATTTGTAACTGCGTTTGTCAGTTACAACGATAAGATTGGTATTAGCAAGTTCTGCTTTTGGTTTAATAAAGATATGCCGCCCTTTATGAGCAAAGGCATAGGCTTCTGAATCGCCAAAGGCATGAGTGATATACTGTTCACCTTCTTCAAGAATGATATGTGTTGCTACACCAAGAACTGTTTCAATTTGAACCACATCGGCTTCGTTATATGTTATGTAGCGAATGCGGTGATCATATTGTGAATTTGATGGACTTTTGAGTGCCTGCACAGGTACCGTATAAAGAGAAGAAAATGAAGATAATAGAACAACGAATGCAAGTTTTTTCATAACAATCAATTCCTTAATCATTCAACAGTATTTCCGGGTCAGAACGGTAACTTGTTACTTGAAAACCGAGGGGGTTAAGCAATCGATCAGATGACTTCATGGGCGCACCAACATAGGTATAACCAATTGTTGCAATCTGGTGCTGCTTTGGTCCAGTAGCGGCACCGCTGCTGTCATGTTGTTGAGTTGTAAAACGTACAGTTGCTTGACCTAGTCCATTAGGCTGGATTGATCGTACTTTAACTGTGATACGTGCTTTGTTGGAAAGCACTTTATCTCGTGCATTCTCCCCATCATAGATTTTATAATATTCTTGTTGAACCGCTGCTGCACTTAAAAGTGCTGTTGTGTCATAGTTCAGTTGAATGGTATCGTAGTCATAAGATTCGCGGTTAAGTACATATTGGTTGAGCCAATATCTATCTACAACTTCACCATAGCTTTCTTCGTTTTCACGCATAATTGAGATAACATCAACAGCACCCGTTGTGTTATCAACGCGTAACACTAAAGGTGTAGGCGCTGGTTGAGAAAACCCAATGACACCACATATCATACCGAATAAGCCCAAAAGACCAACAGCACTTGCTACACGCCATGCCGTTCTACGCGACCTTATAAATTCGTTTATGAGATCCCGCTCTAGACCGCGGCTTTCTTCATAATAACTGCTAAGCTGTTCGGCTTTCACTGGTTTTGCTTGTTTTGTTTTCATCTGTCTCCTCGCTTAATTTCGGCAGGGATTGTTTTATTAATAGGCACCCGGTTTCTATCATTTGGTTGTTTGAGCTTTGGCGCTAAGGCACAAGCCGATAAGATATTTGCAATCAAAATCATAAGAATGATATTTTTCATTTTAATATTACTCTTTTTGATAATTAAATAAAGTCCAACATTTTTTATCATTATTATAATTTTAATGATAAAGTAAAGTGCATAGTGTATAATTATTTTGCTTTTCTTAATTTCATTTTTAAATTTATGAAAATAACTTAATTTCAGTGTAAATGTTTTTTTACTGTAGGATTGGATAGCTGGTTGTTTTGTCCTGTGGATATTAAGGGGTATCCGTTACGAGAATCACTACTTTTTATATTATCTAGTCTCTATGTCTCCATAGATGAGCGAAAGTGATTCCTTTTGCTAAAGAATTGGCAATGTTTGACAGTTTGAGTAACAGCATAATGGATATAATGGAGAGGATGAGAGCACCACCAAACATATAGCCTATATTTTGTGTGGCATCGACCTGCATATCACTCAAATAGTTTGAGAAGATACTCATCATTAGTTTAAACACGGTTGTTAAGAGTATGAAGAGGAATGTATAGCTCAAGATCTGCGCTATCCATTGCTCGAAGAATTTATGGGTTGGTTGCCAGAGTAGCGCAATAATGAAGAATGGCCCAAGTCCCACGAGTAGTGCAATAGCGAATTTTGTTAGTATAACGAGCCCACCCCCGATTGCTACGACGAGGCCTGTTGCCAGCAAGATGATGATGCCTAAGAGAGCGTAAAGTGTCCCATTGGCATCGAAGAAGACGGTTTCTTCGAAAAGGCGACCTGCATATTTAAATCCATTATCTGCTGTTTTATCAAGCAAGTCCATTAATTCTAGATCAGTGAGTGGATTTGTGAGGAGTGCTTTTGATAATTCAGAGGGCATTCCTAATATAAAACTTGCAATTTGACTTCCATAAAGCCCTGTGGTTAAAGCTATTGAAGTGATAATGCTTATACGCATGAAACGGTTCACAAAACCGGAGAGAGGCATATCTATAGCGCCACGAATGATGAGCCATCCATAGATGATAAAAGCGATTGTTACCCCTATTGATACAAAGGGTGTAATTGTAGCAATCGTTCTTGAAATATCCACGATAGATGTTCTTATTATGTAATCAATTTTAGTAAAAAGTTGCGTGAACATAGCGAAGTTCATGGTATTCCTCTTTAATGAATAGTCAATTTTTTACCACCTTAGAACATAGAACCATGTTAAAGGCTTCATTGGCATTTATACATTCCTTAAGTACTTTCACCGCGATTATCATGGTTTTGATAAATTTCTATGCCTCTTGAATTGCTAGGTTAACCCAGAACCCTGTGCATTGGCTTTTGTTTTTATCGTATGGTAGGCATGTTTTTCGCCTTAATGTCAAAAAACTTCAGATCTATTTCACGTCTTTTGAATTTGATAAGGTTACGTTCAGCGTTACGCAGATGTGTAATCATTTGCATTTTTATAGATTCATTTTCGATCAAGGCTAAGGCACCGTCGATATGTGTTTGCAAATCAGCAATGCTTTTCAAGTCGTTTTTTGTTGGAAGTTCATCTAATAAATTTTTAAGGTAGTCAAAACGATTTTTTACATTTTCAAAACTTTTCAAAGTGATAGCTTTATCTATAGATGACATATATTGCAAACGCGCGAAAACAGCTTTACCCATAGAGTCAAAAGTTCCAGAAACTTTTCCTTCGTCCTCCAAAACCTTCTGGTATGAACTCCTTGAAAGCTGACTATCATTATAGAGTGTTTCTGGATTTTGGAGAAAAAAACTAGTCATATCCATTTGCGTAGATCCTGTTTTGGGATCCTTTGTTATAGATTGATAAGCTTTTTCTATTTCTGAAAGTTGGTTTTCTTCCAACTTAATTTGTTTTTTTAATAGCTCAATAATTTCTGCATATTTTGCCGCTTGAGCTTGTAGTACATCTGAGCTATGTGTACTTGGTGTTTGATTTTCACTTGCATTTGATGGGGTTAGATTCAGCATTGTCAAAAGGACAATGATTCCTGTTATAATAAACCGCTTTTTCATCTGTCTCCTCGCTTAATTTCGGCAGGGATTGTTTTATTAATAGGCACCCGGTTTCTATCATTTGGTTGTTTGAGCTTTGGCGCTAAGGCACAAGCCGATAAGATATTTGCAATCAAAATCATAAGAATGATATTTTTCATTTTTAATATTACTCTTCTTATTGTTAGATATATTCTAACATTTTCTGTTATTATTGTCATTTTGAATATAAAGTAAAGCGCATAATATATAATTGTTTTATTTTCTTAATTTCATTTTTAAATGTATGAAAATAACTCAATTTCAGTGCCCATATTTTTTATTGTGAGATTGAGATATTCTCACACTTTCCCGTAGGGGGGAATCTAAATGCGGTTGTTACGGGAAGTCCTTCTTGCTGTATCTTCTAATCCCCATAGATGAGCGAAAGTGATTCCTTTTGCTAAAGAATTGGCAATGTTTGACAGTTTGAGTAACAGCATAATGGATATAATGGAGAGGATGAGAGCACCACCAAACATATAGCCTATATTTTGTGCGATATCGACCTGCATATCACTCAAATAGTTTGAGAATATATTCATCATTAGCTTAAACATGGTTTCCTTGACCATAAAACCTAAGGTTTGTTAGTCCTCTCATTAACGCAGGTCTGATGTCATGATTTTGGTGAGTGTACGGAGAGTTTGAGAGGCGGTAGGCTCTCATTAAAAATAAGTTTTGTAAGTAAAAAACTATTCTTATTACCAATCTTCTGAAATTATTCTATAAATTAATCAATGTGTTGATTGCATACGCAGCGATCAACAAGGGTTGCTCGAGAGTATGAAGAGGAATGTATAGTTCAAGATTTGCGCTATCCATTGCTTGAAGAATTTATGGGTTGGTTGCCAGAGTAGAGCAATAATGAAGAATGGCCCAAGTCCCACGAGCAGTACAATAGCGACTTTTGTTAGTATCACGAGCCCACCCCCGATTGCTACGACGAGGCTTGTTGCCAGCAAGATGATGATGCCTAAGAGAGCGTAAAGTGTCCCATTGGCATCGAAGAAGACGGTTTCTTCGAAAAGACGACCTGCATATTTAAATCTATTACCTGCTGTTTTATCAAGCAAGGCCATTAATTGTTGTTCAGTGAGTGGATTTGTGAGGAGTGCTTTTGATGATCCAGAGGGCATTTGTGTTATCAAATTTGCAATGTCACTTTGATAAAGCCCTGTGGTTAAAGCTATTGAAGTGATAATGCTTATACGCACGAAATGGTTCACAAAACTGGAGAGAGGCATATCTATAGCGCCACGAATGATGAGCCATCCATAGACGATAAAAGCGATTGTTACCCCGATTGACACAAAGGGTGTAATTACAATAATGCTCTGTTGAATTATTTAAATAGCACTGAAGCTTGTATATTGGATTTTATTTGCATTAAAAGAGAAAGCACGTGTTATAAAGAATTTTGTTAAAATTTTATTTGAGGCACATGTTTGTTGTTAACCTCCAAAATTAGTCTATGCTTCTACGTTTTTATTATCTGATCAATTTTATTGAAAAGTTGCATTTACATATCACTTAGCTGGTTTCACCATGATTATTGTGGCTTTGAATGATTGTTATGGTTTTGATAGAATTTTTTAATCTCTCTGAATTTCAGATTCGCGCTGAATCTTGTACATTGACTTTTGTTTTTACCGTATGGTAGGCATTCCCTTTTTTTCATGGCTAAAAAACTCCAAATTCATCTCACGTTTTTTGAATTTGATAAGTTTATGTTCAGCATTACCTAAATGCGTACTCATTTGCATTTTTATAGACTCATTTTGAATCAAAGCTAGCACACCAATGATATATGTTCGAAGGTCAGCAATCTCTTTCAAGTTGTTTTTTGTTGGAAGTTCATTTAACAAATTTTTAAGGTAGTCAAAACGCTTTTTTACATTTTCAAAATTTTTCAACGCCATAGTTTTATCTTGATATGATGTAAGTTGTGAGCGTGCAAAAAGAATTTTTTCCATAGCGTCAAAATTCCCAGAAATCTTTTCTCTTTCCTCCACCTTTTTATATGATTCCCTTGAAAATTGATCTTTCTTATAGAGAGATTCTGGCTCTTCGAGAAAAAAATCAATCATATCGATTTGCGTAGATCCTGTTGTCTGACTCTTTGTTATAGTTTGATACGCTTTTTCTGTTTTTGAAAGTTGTTCTTTTTTTAACGCAAGCCGCTTTTTTAAGAGCTCAATAATTTCCAGATATTTCTCTGGTGGGATAGAGAGAGAAGGTGATGGAGCAGTAGGTTTAACAGCAGGTGTAGAAGGAGGTTGAACAACAGGTGGAGCAGCAGGTGGAGCAGGTGTTTTCTGTGGACGTAATCTGAATAACCGGTATCTTGGATTTAGATCATCTATATCACGATGATTTACTGCATATGCTAAATTCACCATTCCCCAAAGGATAATGATTCCTGTTATAACAAACCGCTTTTTCATCTGTCTCCTCGCTTAATTTCGGCTGGGATTGTTTTATTAATAGGTATACGGTTTCTATCATTTGACTACCTTGGCTTTGGCATTAAGGCACAAGCCGATAAGATATTTGCAATCAAAATCATAAGAATGATATTTTTCATTTTTAATATTACTCTTCTTATTGTTAGATATATTCTAACATTTTCTGTCATTATTGCCATTTTAAATATAAAGTAAAGCACATAATGTATAATTGTTTTATTTTCTTAATTTCATTTTTAAATGTATGAAAATAACTCAATTTCAGTGCCCATATTTTTTATTGTGAGATTGAGATATTCTCACACTTTCCCGTAGGGGGGAATCTAAATGCGGTTGTTACGGGAAGTCCTTCTTGCTGTATCTTCTAATCCCCATAGATGAGCGAAAGTGATTCCTTTTGCTAAAGAATTGGCAATGTTTGACAGTTTGAGTAACAGCATAATGGATATAATGGAGAGGATGAGAGCACCACCAAACATATAGCCTATATTTTGTGCGATATCGACCTGCATATCACTCAAATAGTTTGAGAATATATTCATCATTAGCTTAAACATGGTTTCCTTGACCATAAAACCTAAGGTTTGTTAGTCCTCTCATTAACGCAGGTCTGATGTCATGATTTTGGTGAGTGTACGGAGAGTTTGAGAGGCGGTAGGCTCTCATTAAAAATAAGTTTTGTAAGTAAAAAACTATTCTTATTACCAATCTTCTGAAATTATTCTATAAATTAATCAATGTGTTGATTGCATACGCAGCGATCAACAAGGGTTGCTCGAGAGTATGAAGAGGAATGTATAGTTCAAGATTTGCGCTATCCATTGCTTGAAGAATTTATGGGTTGGTTGCCAGAGTAGAGCAATAATGAAGAATGGCCCAAGTCCCACGAGCAGTACAATAGCGACTTTTGTTAGTATCACGAGCCCACCCCCGATTGCTACGACGAGGCTTGTTGCCAGCAAGATGATGATGCCTAAGAGAGCGTAAAGTGTCCCATTGGCATCGAAGAAGACGGTTTCTTCGAAAAGACGACCTGCATATTTAAATCTATTACCTGCTGTTTTATCAAGCAAGGCCATTAATTGTTGTTCAGTGAGTGGATTTGTGAGGAGTGCTTTTGATGATCCAGAGGGCATTTGTGTTATCAAATTTGCAATGTCACTTTGATAAAGCCCTGTGGTTAAAGCTATTGAAGTGATAATGCTTATACGCACGAAATGGTTCACAAAACTGGAGAGAGGCATATCTATAGCGCCACGAATGATGAGCCATCCATAGACGATAAAAGCGATTGTTACCCCGATTGACACAAAGGGTGTAATTACAATAATGCTCTGTTGAATTATTTAAATAGCACTGAAGCTTGTATATTGGATTTTATTTGCATTAAAAGAGAAAGCACGTGTTATAAAGAATTTTGTTAAAATTTTATTTGAGGCACATGTTTGTTGTTAACCTCCAAAATTAGTCTATGCTTCTACGTTTTTATTATCTGATCAATTTTATTGAAAAGTTGCATTTACATATCACTTAGCTGGTTTCACCATGATTATTGTGGCTTTGAATGATTGTTATGGTTTTGATAGAATTTTTTAATCTCTCTGAATTTCAGATTCGCGCTGAATCTTGTACATTGACTTTTGTTTTTACCGTATGGTAGGCATTCCCTTTTTTTCATGGCTAAAAAACTCCAAATTCATCTCACGTTTTTTGAATTTGATAAGTTTATGTTCAGCATTACCTAAATGCGTACTCATTTGCATTTTTATAGACTCATTTTGAATCAAAGCTAGCACACCAATGATATATGTTCGAAGGTCAGCAATCTCTTTCAAGTTGTTTTTTGTTGGAAGTTCATTTAACAAATTTTTAAGGTAGTCAAAACGCTTTTTTACATTTTCAAAATTTTTCAACGCCATAGTTTTATCTTGATATGATGTAAGTTGTGAGCGTGCAAAAAGAATTTTTTCCATAGCGTCAAAATTCCCAGAAATCTTTTCTCTTTCCTCCACCTTTTTATATGATTCCCTTGAAAATTGATCTTTCTTATAGAGAGATTCTGGCTCTTCGAGAAAAAAATCAATCATATCGATTTGCGTAGATCCTGTTGTCTGACTCTTTGTTATAGTTTGATACGCTTTTTCTGTTTTTGAAAGTTGTTCTTTTTTTAACGCAAGCCGCTTTTTTAAGAGCTCAATAGCTTTCAGATATTTCTCTGGTGGGATAGAGAGAGAAGGTGATGGAGCAGTAGGTTTAACAGCAGGTGTAGAAGGAGGTTGAACAACAGGTGGAGCAGCAGGTGGAGCAGGTGTTTTCTGTGGACGTAATCTGAATAACCGGTATCTTGGATTTAGATCATCTATATCACGATGATTTACTGCATGTGCCAAATTCATCATTTCCAAAAGGACAATGATTCCTGTTATAATAAACCGCTTTTTCATCTGTCTCCTCGCTTAATTTCGGCTGGGATTGTTTTATTAATAGGTATACGGTTTCTATCATTTGACTACCTTGGCTTTGGCATTAAGGCACAAGCCGATAAGATATTTGCAATCAAAATCATAAGAATGATATTTTTCATTTTTAATATTACTCTTCTTATTGTTAGATATATTCCAACATTTTGTCATTATTGCCATTTTAAATATAAAGTAAAGCACATAATGTGTAATTGTTTTACTTTCTTAATTTCATTTTTAAATGTATGAAAATAACTCAATTCCAGTGTAAATGTTTTTACGCTAGGATTGGATAGCTGGTTATTTTATCCTATGGATATTAAAGGCGTCTGTTAGGGGAATCATTACTTTTTTGTCTAGTTTCTATGTCTCCAGAGATGATCAAATGTAATGCCTTTTATTAAAGCATTGGCAATACCTATCATTTTGAATAATAGAATAGTGATTATAATAGACAAGATGAACACTCCCCCAAACGTGTAGGCTACATTATCTTGGAAATCGATACCCATATAACCTAAGTATACTGAAAAAATATTCATCATCAGATCAAATACGCTGGCTAAGAGTATGAAGAGGATTATATAGTTCAAGATCTGCGCTATCCATTGCTTGAAGAATTTATGGGTTGGTTGCCAGAGTAGAGTAATAATGAAGAATGGCCCAAGTCCCACGAGCAGTACAATAGCGACTTTTGTTAGTATCACGAGCCCACCTCCGATTACCACTACGAAGCTTGTTGCTAATAAGAGAAGGAGGCCCAAAAGAGCATAAAGCGTCCCGTTGTCGTCAAAAAAAGCAGATTCTTCGAAAAGACGGCTTGCATATTTAAGTCCAATACCTGCTGTTTTATCAAGCAAGGCCATTAATTCTAGATCAGTGAGTGAATTTTTGAGGAGTGCTTTTGATAATTCAGAGGGCATTTGTGTTATCAAATTTGCAATGTCACTTTGATAAAGTCCTGTGGTTAAAGCTATTGAAGTGATAATGCTTATACGCACGAAACGGTTCACAAAACTGGAGAGAGGCATATCTATAGCGCCACGAATGATGAGCCATCCATAGACGATAAAAGCGATTGTTACCCCGATTGACACAAAGGGTGTAATTACAATAATGCTCTGTTGAATTATTTAAATAGCACTGAAGCTTGTATATTGGATTTTATTTGCATTAAAAGAGAAAGCACGTGTTATAAAGAATTTTGTTAAAATTTTATTGAGACCATACGTTCATGTTTATGATTAACAATAAATCCATACCTTTTACGTTTTTGTATATCGATAAGAGCCATTTCATCATTGCTTAAACTTTTAACCATTTCTAATTTTGCAAATTCATTTTGAAGCATAGCTGACATGTTCCTGATGCGTGTTTGCAGTTCGGAAACTTCTCTCAGATCTTTTGTTTTATTTATATTATTTACTAAATCAACAATATATGTAAAGCGCTTCTCTGCCTCCTGAATAGCTTGCAAGCTCACGGCTTTAGCGACAATAGCATGATATTTAAGACGCTTACTAATTATTCTGTGCAATATTGGTGCTGTCCAGTGTCCAAGTCGTTTCTCCTCTGTATTAATAGTAAGAATTGAAGTTTCTAACGTCCCATGATTAATGTGCGCATAGTACTTTTGTGGTGTTGGGTAGATAAAATACGAGTCTTCCAAGAAAAAACTCTTACCTTCTTTTGAGCCTGCCGTATTTTGTGCTGGTTTTTCTCCTATTGTTGGCTTTTGTATTCTATTGCCTGTTATAGACTGATTGATCTCTTGCGTTTTTTTGATCTGTTTTTCACTTTCTTCAATTTGTTTTTTTAATAAGTCAATAATTTCTGTAATTTTTGTATAGTCTAGTGATAAAGGAGATGATGGGGTTTGCGTGGGTGTAGGAGGTGGTGAAGTTGTTACAGGTGAAGACGCTGGTAAGCTATCCTCTGCATTTGATGGGGTTAGATTCATCATTCCCCAAAGGACAATGATTCCTGTTATAACAAACTGCTTTTTCATCTGTCTCCTCGCTTAATTTCGGCTGGGATTGTTTTATTAATAGGTATAGGGTTTCTATCATTTGACTACTTTGGCTTTGGCACTATTGCACAAGCCGATAAGAGATTTGCAATCAAAATCATAAAAATGATATTTTTCATTATTGCCATTTAAATATAAAGTAAAGCACATAACGTATAATTATTTTGCTTTTTTTCTTTTATTTATGGAAGAATCAAATTGCAGTGCAAATATTTTGATTATTTTATCATACGAATATTAAGGGTGGCTGTTAAAGGAATTGTTTTTTGCTATACTTTCTTTAGTTTCTATGTCTCCAGAGATGATCAAATGTAATGCCTTTTATTAAAGCATTGGCAATACCTATCATTTTGAATAATAGAATAGTGATTATAATAGACAAGATGAACACTCCCCCAAACGTGTAGGCTACATTATCTTGGAAATCGATACCCATATAACCTAAGTATACTGAAAAAATATTCATCATCAGATCAAATACGCTGGCTAAGAGTATGAAGAGGATTATATAGTTCAAGATCTGCGCTATCCATTGCTTGAAGAATTTATGGGTTGGTTGCCAGAGTAGAGCAATAATGAAGAATGGCCCAAGTCCCACGAGTAGTACAATAGCGACTTTTGTTAGTATCACGAGCCCACCTCCGATTACCACTACGAAGCTTGTTGCTAATAAGAGAAGGAGGCCCAAAAGAGCATAAAGCGTCCCGTTGTCGTCAAAAAAAGCAGATTCTTCGAAAAGACGGCTTGCATATTTAAGTCCAATACCTGCTGTTTTATCAAGCAAGGCCATTAATTCTAGATCAGTGAGTGAATTTTTGAGGAGTGCTTTTGATAATTCAGAGGGCATTTGTGTTATCAAATTTGCAATGTCACTTTGATAAAGTCCTGTGGTTAAAGCTATTGAAGTGATAATGCTTATACGCACGAAACGGTTCACAAAACTGGAGAGAGGCATATCTATAGCGCCACGAATGATGAGCCATCCATAGACGATAAAAGCGATTGTTACCCCGATTGACACAAAGGGTGTAATTGTAGCAATCGTTTTTGAAGAAATATCTATGATATATGTTTTTGTTCCTTGATCAATCTTAGTAAAAAGTTGCGTGAACATATTGAAGTCCATGGCATTCCTCTTTGCGAATGGTTAATTTTTATTACCTTAAAACATAGAACCATGCTAAAGGCTTCATTGGCGTTTATACATTCCTTACGTACTTTCACCGCGATTATCATGGTTTTGATAAATCTCTATGCCTCTTTCAATTATTGGCTTAGTACTGAACCTTGTACGTCCGTCTTTATTTTCATGATTGTCATGAAAAGAAAACAAATGTTGGAAAGAGTTTCCTCGACTAACCTTTATTCTGAACATTTTTTTGTAGTTAGTATATTGTAGGCATTTTGTTGTATTGAGAATTATAAAATCGTTTATATACTGCTTGTTTTTGCATATCAGAAAAAATCATTTCATTATCGTTTAGACTTCTGACCATTTCTAACTTTGCAGATTCATTTTGAAGCATGGCTAACATGTTTTTGATGCGTACTTGCAGCTCGGAAGCTTCTCTCAGATCTTTTGTTTTATTTATATTATTTAATAAATTGACAATATATGTAAAACGCTTCTCTGCATCCTGAAGAGTTTTCAAACTTGTGGCTTTAGCAATAATACTATTATATTTAAGGCGCTGATTAAATTCTACGCGTAGATCGTGTGCTGCCCGACGGAAAATATCCTTTTCTTCGCTATTAATCTTTCTAAACAAACGGACTAATTGCGGATTAGAAATCTTCTGGGAGGGTTCTTCTAGTGCTGGATAGATAAAGATAAGATGTGGATCATGTAAGAAAAATGACTGTTTTGTTTTTTCTCCTATTGTTGGTGTTTGTATTCTATTGCCTGTTATAGACTGATTGATTTCTTGCGTTTTTTTGATCTGTTTTTTATTTTCCTCAATTTGTTTGTTTAATAAGTCAATAATTTCTGTAATTTTTGTATAGTCTAGCGATAAAGTAGATGATGAGATTTGGGGAGGGAAAGGAGATGATGGAGCTGGTGAAGGTCCGAACTCTACTTTCACCTCTGCATTTGATGGGGTTAGATTCAGCATTGTCAAAAGGACAATGATTCCTGTTATAACAAACCGTTTTTTCATCTGTCTCCTCGCTTAACTCCGGCAGGGATTGTGTTTTATTAATAGGTATACGGTTTCTATCATTTGACTACTTTGGCTTTGGTGTTAAGGCACAAGCCGATAAGAGATTTCCAATCAAAATCATAAGAATGATATTTTTCATTTTAATATTACTCTTTTTGATAATTAAATAAAGTCCAACATTTTTGTCATTATTGCCATTTTAAATATAAAGTAAAGCACATAATGTGTAGTTATTTTGCTTTTCTTAATTTCATTTTTAAATTTATGAAAATAACTTAATTTCAGTGTAAATGTTTTTTACTGTAGGATTGGATAGCTGGTTGTTTTGTCCTGTGGATATTAAGGGGTATCCGTTACGAGAATCACTGCTTTTTATATTATCTAGTCTCTATGTCTCCATAGATGAGCGAAAGTGATTCCTTTTGCTAAAGAATTGGCAATGTTTGACAGTTTGAGTAACAGCATAATGGATATAATGGACAGGATGAGAGCACCACCAAACATATAGCCTATATTTTGTGCGATACCGACCTGCATATCATTCAAATAGTTTGAGAAGATATTCATCATTAGCTTAAACACGGTTGTTAAGAGTATGAAGAGGAATGTATAGCTCAAGATCTGTGCTATCCATTGCTCGAAGAATTTATGGGTTGGTTGCCAGAGTAGAGCAATAATGAAGAATGGCCCAAGTCCCACAAGCAGTACAATAGCGACTTTTGTTAGTATCACGAGCCCACCCCCGATTGCTACGACGAGGCTTGTTGCCAGCAAGATGATGATGCCTAAGAGAGCGTAAAGTGTCCCATTGGCATCGAAGAAGACGGTTTCTTCGAAAAGGCGACCTGCATATTTAAATCCATGTCCTGCTGTTTTATCAAGCAAGTCCATTAATTGTTGTTCAGTGAGTGGATTTTTGAGGAGTGCTTTTGATAATTCAGAGGGCATTTGTGTTATCAAATTTGCAATGTCACTTTGATAAAGCCCTGTGGTTAAAGCTATTGAAGTGATAATGCTTATACGCACAAAACGGTTCACAAAACTGGAGAGAGGCATATCTATAGCGCCACGAATGATGAGCCATCCATAGATGATAAAAGCGATTGTTATCCCGATTGACACAAAGGGTGTAATTGTAGCAATCGTTTTTGAAGAAATATCTGTGATATATGTTTTTGTTCCTTGATCAATTTTAGTAAAAAGTTGCGCGAAAATAGTGAATTTCATGGCATTCCTCTTTAACGAATAGTCAATTTTTTACCACCTTAGATTACAGATATATTCTAAAGACTTCTACACATCTACTTAGGTAGCTTCACTACGATTGTCGTAGATTTGACAAAATTCCTGTGTCTCTCTAAATTTTTGGATTAACATTGAATTCTGTACATTAGCTTTTATTTGCATAAAAAAAGGAAAAACGCTGTAAAGAACTTTATCGGATAAATCTTATAGTAGGCATTTTTGTATTTTTGCTATTCAAAATTTTTATGCTGTATTTATCTTTCTGCTGTTTGATCAGCGATTGCTCAGCGTTGCGTAAATATGCGACCATTTGTAATTTGGCCGTTTCGTTTTGTAGCATAGTGAGCATGCCAATTATATGTGCTTGTAATTCGGTAATACTTTTTAAATCTTGTGTGTTTTCGATTTCGCTTAATAGTTTTTCGATTTGTCGAAAACGATTGTCTGCTTCTTGAAAAGTCTTTAAACTTACAGCCTTATCAACGAGGGAGGCATATTGAACACGTTTAGCTATAGCATCACGAGCTTCTGGGAGAGAGGCAGGAATTTCTTCTTCTTTTAAAATATTGTCAAGGGAGCTAGATAGGGCAGAAGATGCACTCCTATTGTAGAGTTTCTCTGGATTTTTGAGAAAAAAACTAGCATTATTTGTTTGTATATTTTTATCTTGCGCGTTGAATTTTTTACTTCCCGTTATGGATTCGTGTATCTTTCTTGTTTGCTCAAAATGCCTTTTTAAGGCAATAATAAATCCACTAGTAGCCTTTGTTTTCGGTTCTGAAGGTGAAGGATTTTGGGAGGGAGAAGCTGGTTTTTTGGGGGGGTAAGACCAACCAAAAAGACTTGGTAATACGGTCGGATCCGGGATTCCTCCAACTATAAAAGCCTTTACTGGATTTGAAGCCCCTAACACTATTACTATTGCTATTGCTATGACCTGTTTTTTCATGTTTCCCTCCTGTCATTTTTTACGTGATGTAAAAAAATTGGCAACCATATTGCTGGATCATCACCAACTTCTGCGATAATTCTTTCGACTAACTCTGCGTTATCTGGCGTACCTGATAACACTAAGAGCTCATCACTAAAGTCGTGTTCTACGCTCTTTCCATCGCTTGTTACATGGAATTTACCGAGATTGAGTTCAGCAAGTGCAGATTGATCACCCTGCTTGATGAGGAATTGGCGACTAAACTCACCAAGTCCTTTAACGAGTTCAAATTCAGTATCTGTTAATTTAAAACCTTTTGTATAATCTTCATAATTTGCTTTGGGGTTGGCTAGAAAGATGTAAGTCGCACATTGTTGAATGAGTGTTTTAGCAATATTACTTTCCAAAGCATCACTAGGTTCTTGTGTTGCGTAAACAAAAATACCATTTTGTTTACGGATAGTTTTTTGCTTATTTTTCGCTAAATCTTCAAAGTAAGGATCTTGCAAAGGCTTCCAAAACTCATCAAAAATATACATAAATCTTTGTCCGCCAATCATACCTTCTGTACGGTAAAGCAGATACATCATTACTGGAGTACGCGTTTCCAAATTATCTAAGAATTCTGTGATATCAAAGCCGTAAATTTGATGTGTTGAAAGATCAAGAGCATCATGAGGATTATCAAATAACCATCCATAATCACCACCTTCGCACCATTTGAGTAAACGAGCGTGAACAGACGGGTGTGCATCATAATCACTTAAACGCGGATTTGGTAAAAATTGAACCAGAAAAGACAAACGACGCAACGATGGGTTAATATTACTGCTCATAACAGACATAACAGCTTTATTAATTTCTTCCTCGTCGTGATGCGTGATTTCACCACCAGCTTCTGCCAATTTTTTAATAAATTGTTTTAAAAAAATCAGATTATCTTGTGTGGGGGGAAGTTGAAATGGATTAAAACCACTTGATCTTCCTGGCTTAAATGTTAGATATCTTCCTCCCATTGCTCGAATGGCAATTTCCATACCACGATCTTTATCAAAAACAACAGTTGTTGGCTTAAATTTTTGCGCTTGTGCTAACAAAAAGCCGAGCAACACAGTTTTACCAGATCCAGATTGTCCGATAAGGGCGGTATTACCAAGTAATCGCTTATCGGTTGAATCCTCTTCAAGTTTTGAGGCATGAAAATTAAAATAAAGTGGTGTCTTACTGGTTGTTTTGAGAATTGTGACAGCTGGTCCCCATGGATTTCCAGTGGGTTTTCCTGACATAAAATTATGAAAAGACGAAAATGATAAAAAGTTTAGTGACGTAATTGGGGCAGGGCGAGGTCTCCATTTCCAATTGCCAGGAAATTGTGCCCAATAGCCAGCTTCTATCGCTAAATCTACGGGTTTGGGTAACAACGCAGCGTCTAATAATGCTGCACTTGCTTTGGCCATATGGTCACGAACTTGTTGAATTGTATCACCATAGATGGTTAATGTACAATGATGTTCCCCCATGATAAAATGCCCACTGATAAGCTGGTTTAGTGCTTCATCAATTTGTGCAATTTGGCTTGTTGCCACATCACGAGCATCAATAAGATTGCGCTGATGACGCTGCAAATAGTCTTTAGCAGCATGCCGAGAGAGCACCGAAAAGCTCTGCGTCAATATGAACTCGAAGTCACTTTCCAGCAAAGCATTCAGTTGTCCTGGTTTGGTCGTTGCGTCATATTCTTTAATTTCTAACATTCCAAATCGACGTGTTCCACTGGTTGTGCGCAGCTCACCAAGAGAGCCCCATTTTGAGAAAAATGGTCGATTGATGGACATATAGTCAGCAAAACGATCATAGCAAATTGGCATAGGACGATATTCGCCATTGACAAGCATTCCAAGAAATTCAAGTGCAGAAGAATAAACATGCCCATTTTTTTCATAAGCACCAAGAAGTTCTGCGCCATAACGCTTCAAAGATTGTCCTAAAGTACGATTGACGTCATTAAGCTCTTTGATACATGAATCCTGTCGCATCTTTTTTTGATCTAGCGTTTCGCGTTCATGTTTAGAAAAGAACGACATAATTCTATCCGCTATCGGTTGGAAAACGACAGTCAGATATAGATCATTGACCATCAAGTTATAACCAGAAAAACTTTGCCGATACTTTTCATCAAGCTGATAGCAAAACATTTGATCAAATGTTGAATCTGGATATTCATAAACACGGCGGCGCACGATATGTGTCCAAAATGATAAATTGGCTGATGCAATACCCCGCAGAGTATTGTTAAGCTCTTTTGTCCATTGAAAAATGTCTTCTTCTGAAGCACTTTGATGCGAACGCCCGTCAATTTTCCAAATTGACAAATATTCTGCATTCTTAGTAGAGATAATCGTATCTGTAATATGATGGGAATAGGGGAGGAACAGGCTTACAGGTGTCTCTGATGCGAGACGTTTGCTGCTTTCGACAGCTATCATGTTTATCTCCTTTTACTATAATCAGAGGGACTATAACTTGATGCGCCCCAAAAACCTTTGTTGCGATTGCGAAATTTAGTATCGATCCATAACCACCAGATACGAAATGCTTTATCATCGTTTTTAGTAATTTGCACCATAATGAACCATAATGGCGGCGCCATTATCCACAAAAAGATACTTATTGTCATAGCAACAACAGCAACTCCCATAAGCATAACAATAAATGGCATCATAGGGACACCCCATATTGTCGGAACACGTGTTGCTCCTTTGAATAGAGGGAATTCTTTTTTTTCTTGTGATTTCATGGGGTGCTCTTGTTATTGGAGGTGAAATAATATGTGGCTAATATAGAAGGCTGCACCAGCAATAATGACGCTAAATGCCCATCGCATAAATGTAGCTCTTGCGATGATGCGAAATATATAAATAAGCAAAAGAAATAAAAGAATAATAGCAGCAGCAATAGGGACAAGTATACTTAATCCATACCGCACACTCATAAAAATATCTAAGCTTTTTGTTTCCGTTTGAGCACATGCAAATCGAGTTATTAGTAACATCATTGAAGTGATAATAATAACATTAATCTTATTGTATATTTTTACTCGAAGTGTATTTAACTGTTTCATATCTTTTATCCCCTTTTAATTAAAGTTGCTATAAATAATATTCCTTTTTTCATTATAAACGACATTATTATTGATACACGCCTATAATCAATAAATATTTAAAACATTATGTATTATACCAATTTACGGATTACTTGTAAACAAAAGTATTTTTACTTTAAATATATTTTATATTTAACTCATTATTTACCTGTAAATAACAGCGTAGCAAGCTGTGTTGCTGAACCAGCGATGACAACACCTATTGCCCACCGTACAAATGTATCTTTGCTGATATAGCGTCCTGCATAACCAATTGCTAAACACAAAAGTATAACGCCAGCAGCAAGAGGGATAATCTTTTCTAAGTCATCCTTGAGTGCATTTAAAGCCGTTTGTGCATTCGCTAGTTTCACCTGTGCATATGCAGGATATGTTATAAAAAAGGCGGCTGCAACAACAGAAAATGCAAATATTCTGTTGTCCTTTTTCGATTGGATATTAATTAATTCTTGCATATTATACCTTAACGAAATATTACCATAATATTTTAATAATTTAGATAGTTTTTTTACCTTAAAAACACTTTGTATTATACTGATTCATACAGTACCTTTAAATAACAAGTTAGAAAGTTGGGCAGCTGATCCTGCAATGACAACACCGATAGCCCACCGTACAAACGTATCTTTTCCAATGTATCTTCCTGCATAACCAATAGCTAAGCATAAAAGTATAACGCCAGCAGCAAGAGGGATAATGTGATCAATAAGATCTTTTTTCAGAGCTCCTAAAGCTTTTTCAGCAGGATCTAATTTTGCATACGTAGGATGCGTTATAAAAAACGCAATTACGGCTACAGAAAATGCGACAATTCTATTGTTACTTTTTGACTGAAAATTAATTAATTTTTGCATATTTTCTCCACTAAGATTATAAATTACTTCGTATTATATACTATTGTTATTAATTTTAACTAGCTGCACCTTTGAATAACAGGTTAGCAAGTTGGGCAGCTGATCCTGCAATGACAACACCTATTGCCCACCGTACGAATGTATCTTTTCCGATGTAACGCCCCGCATAACCGATTGCTAAACACAAAAGTATAACGCCAGCGGCAAGAGGGATAATCTTATCTAAGTCACTCTTGAGTGCATTTAAAGCCGTTTGAGCCTTTGTTAAATTCACTGCTTTAGCATAAGAACTGTTCATAAAAAACGTAACTGCAGCTACAGAAATTACAGTAATTCTGTTGTCCTTTTTCGATTGAATATTAATTAATTCTTGCATATTATACCTTAACGAAATATTACCATAATATTTTAATAATTTAGATAGTTTTTTACCTTAAAAACACTTTGTATTATACTGATTTATGCTGCACCTTTGAATAACAGGTTAGCAAGTTGGGCTGCTGATCCCGCGATGACAACACCGATAGCCCACCGTACGAATGTATCTTTTCCGATGTAGCGCCCTGCATAACCAATTGCTAAACACAAAAGTATAACGCCAGCAGCAAGAGGGATAATTACCTTTAAGTCTTCTGTGAGCCTTTCTAAAGCATTTTTTGCATTTGATAATTGCGGGTTAGCATATACAGGACTGCACATAGAAAAAACAGTTAATGCTGCAGAAAGTATGATGATTTTGTTATTATTTTTTGATTGGAAATTAATTAATTTTTTCATATTTCTCTCTTTAAAATTCTAAATAACATTTCATATATTTTCAATATAAATGAAACTATTATTGGCTTTATTTATAATTAATGGATATCTTTTACTTCCTATTAGACATTTTTATTATTGCTATAGTGAATTTTAACCAGCTGCACCTTTGAATAACAGATTAGCGAGTTGGGCAGCTGATCCTGCAATGACAACACCGATAGCCCACCGTACGAATGTATCTTTTCCGATGTAGCGCCCCGCATAACCGATTGCTAAACACAAAAGTACAACGCCAGCGGCAAGAGGGATAATCTTATCTAAGTCACTCTTGAGTTCCGTTAAAGCTTTATTTGCATTGCTTAATTGCACTTGAGCATACACAGGATATGTTATAAAAAATACAGCTAAAGCGGCAAGGATTTTAACAGTTTTATTACGAATTATTATTTGAAGAATATTTAATTTTTTCACATTATTTATCCTAATTTAGATTAAAATTTGTATAATAATCCCTCTTTTTCGATCTAGTTTTCTAGATATGCATAAGACTTCGCAATTTAAATTTCTCTCTGAGTAAAAATAATATTTCATATTACATAATTTTATGATTATTTATGGAGTCGTGAATAAAAGCTTAGCAAGTTCGGCAGCTGAACCAGCGATAACAACACCGATACCCCAACGTACAAATGTATCTTTGCTGATATAGCGTCCTGCATAACCAATTGCTAAACACAAAAGTATAACGCCAGCAGCAAGAGGAATAATCGTTTTTAAGTCTGTCTGGAGAGCATTTAAAGCTGTATTTGCAGTTGTTAAATGTTGTGGCTGAGCACACACAGGATTGGTTACAAAAAATACAGTAAAAACTGCAGACGCTTTACTAACTTTACTCTTAATCGTTTTAAAAATATTTGATTGTTTCATATCTTTTATCTCAATTTATACTACAGTTGACATGAGTACTTTCTTTTTTTCAATATAGTTTTTTGAATATAAATAAAATACTGAAATCTAAGTTTTTTTCATTAATTAACTTTAAACAACAAATTAGCAAGCTCAGCTGCTGATCCTGCAATAACAACACCGATACTCCACCGCACAAATGTATCTTTTCCGATGTAGCGCCCTGCATAACCAATTGCTAAGCACAAAAGTATAACAGCAGCAGCAATAGGGATAAGCGTCTTTAAGTCTGTCTGAAGAGCTGTTAAGGCTTTTGTTGCAGGATCTAACGCCGCTTGGGCCCATGTAGAATATGTCATAAAAAATACAGTTAGAACTGCAGATGTTTTAGTCGTTTTACTCCTAATTATTTTCTGAAGAATATTTAATTGTTTCATGTTCTTTATCCTGATTAAGATTAAAACTCCCACAAATGACCCCTCTTTCATGAAGAAACTTAAAGAGATATTTTGGGTCAGCCCAAGTTCTTAATTTTCCTCTTTGTGTAAGTAATGTATATTTATTAGGTTTTCCGGTGATTGGATCATCGGCAACAAACGTAAAATACCATTCCCTTTCTGAGCGCATCACAACTGTAATTTCACGTGCTGCTCTCTGACTAAATGCTATATCAACGCTGTTTTGTTCTATCATTTTCATTTTTTTGCCCTCAATTAGAAGAGATTTTGTCTAATCTTACTAATTAGAGCTTTAATATTTTCTTATCTAGCTTTCATTATACCACCCTATCAAAATTCTAGTTTTCATTTATAAAAATACCAGTTATCACTCTAGCTGCTTTGCCGATGAAGAAGAATCTTCCGTGGCAAAAGCATCACGGCTGCTACTTTCTTTATGCGAAAACGCATCTTCTAAATCCTCTGAAGAAAGAGGAAGAGAATCTACTTTAGTTGTCTGTTCTGGTTCTTCTTTTTTAAGCCTTACAGGCTCTTGCAAATCTTCATTTCTTTGTACAGCAGCTTTCACTTCGCTATATGAAGCAACGATCTGTGTATCAGCACCACTGTTTAAGTTTTCTGTTTTGTAAAAACTCAGAGTAGACCGCAATGCTTCTTTCTCAAAGATACACCTTGATGTTGTTTGTTCATAATAGTAAGTCAAAGCGCTTTGCGCAGATGCAAGATTTCTGCAAAAGTCAAATGCCCCAAAAAAAGAAAGCCATTTCATATTTTCAACATCGATTTGCTCAAAAATTGCGTCAAAATTATGTTTATTTTGTTTAAACTGCTCAGTTGTTGCTGTTTCTTCGACTCTTGCTTTAAGCAGAGATAGTTGACGGAATAATTTATCATTCTTACCTGTTATATAAGCATTATCCCGCGCTTCCTGTTCGATGAGAGCTGAAAATACTGGATGAGGGGTATCAGATATGTATGAAGCAGCAAACATTGCGAAATCTGGAATAATCATCAGCAATACACCTTATTATGAAGAGTTTTATTGATACAAATGCCAATGCTGTTTAGTGCTTTTTGCCGCTGTCTTTTGGTTTTATAAATTTGCAAAACAAAATCATTTTGCCTAAAATATTCCTTGTGGCGGTGACTTTTTTCTTTTCTAAGAAGATTCGTAATATATATGAATATCCAAGAAGCAAGATCAATGTATGCTATAAAACAGAGCTGACTACGCCAATCGATATTATTTGAATGAAGGAAAAAAGTACGACTTTTAATCAATAATGATTTTTGGAACTCTCTAGAAGCTGCTTGTTTTATATAATTTCTTTGTTGCAAAAAGAGATTTAAAGAACATTTATACCAAGTAAAAACTTTTTGTATTTGAGGGCAGCTCGTATTGTTATAATGAACTACACCATCATTATAGAGAGAGGGCTTGTTCTTTGTTGCATATTGCCATAGTTTATAGAGTGGAGATTTATATTTACTTTTGACTACTGATTCATGAGAGTCAGGGAGGTGTGATGGTGTTTGCGCACTGCATTTTCCAATTTCAGCAACTAAACTGAAAAAGGATACAATGGTGGAAGTTGAGACACAAATAAAGAGTTCTTTGTGGTACAAAACACATCTCCGTCAAAGTGATATATGTATCGTATTTTTAATTTTGATAATAAATAGACGAAAATTGTCTATAATTGTGTTTAAAATATGGCAAAGGACAATTCTTTTTTGCAAGGGGAGTAATTAAGGTGAATGATCTCAAAAATATGAATTTTGATGAATTAAAAGAGATGCGTACACAAATTGATGTGGAACTGAAAAAACGGCAAGCAAAAGAAAAGCAAAATGCACGACGAAAAATTCTTGAAATTGCTAATACCCATGGAATTGATATTGCTGATCTTGTGAGCAAAGAGCGTCATTATAGGAATCCCAATAACCAATGGGAATTATGGAATGGGCGTGGACGGAGACCTAAGTGGATTAAAGAGTGGTTGGAGAATGGGTATACACTTGATGAACTCGAAGTAACATAACAACAGAAGTAGCATAACACATGTGTGATATTTATAAGGCAAGGGAATATCAAGAGATATGAATGTGAGAAGTAGGCGCTTTTTGCTTATTTGATTGTATAAAAATACTGTATAGATATATTAATCTATTGAAATATAAAATAAAATGATAAAAAATATAGATAAATGCATCTAAATGAAAAAGATATTTTTGTCATAAGTTAGCATTATCATTATGCTTGCTAGCTTAAAATATTATAATTTCTTTTTGCATGTGAGAGAGGAGGGGGGTTTTATCTCTTTTTTATCGTTTTATTTAATGTTGTTCTTTTTTAGTCTATGCAAATAAATGGTTTTATTGATTCTTTACAAAAAGGGTTTAAATCGGAAGAGTTTATGGCGTAAGCAGTACGCCAACACTATGGTTGTATTTGCTAGCCACAATGTTGTGCACTCCTTGGTATAGAGTGCGGAACACTTTGTTATATATCAGTTTTTTTAATCGTGGCATTTTCATATAAATTAAAGAGTTTCCTTTAGAAACAGAATATCTCAAAGGGGATACACTTGTGTTGCTAATTTACTGCTTTTTTCAAGAAAATATTTTCTAATGACATAAGTCTATTTTATGGCGCGGAATATAAAAGTTTCTATCTATTCTGCACCATCATACGCTTTTCTAACTTTCAATGTTTCGAAAGCTCTTGAGACTTGGGAGGGACATGAGAGGCTTTGATTCCTTTCTTTAATCATTTGTTATCCATATCCTAATTCTATTTGTGATGTGCAAAGAATGATTTTGATTGATTCAACAGGAGAGGGATTGGAAATAAGAGCATTTTACGATTTTCATTGTTTTCATTCAACATAAGAACAATGAAGTGTTTCTTATAAGTTATATTTTGTCTGATAAAGAAAGTTTTGTTTATTTTGTTTTTCTGTGAAAGAGCGCCATTTGAAGAGTGATAAGATCGCTTTCGTGAGATGTTTTTTAGTGTGTGGTTAATATTCTTAAAGTATGACTCTCAAGATATTCCTCAACAACTGCTGAAAATTCCTTACGGACCAGTTTAGAACTACGAATATCTTTACAAAACGCTAAAGCACGATGCATAGGATATCGATCACCCCCAACATCAGCTTGCATATCTTGTTTGGTCAGTGCCTTATAACAACCAATAATTTTCGTTGCATCATCAAGAATAAGCGCAGATTCGCTATCACTAAGGCGCTTTTGAACAGCGGAACTGATGAGTTTTTCATCTACAGCTAAAACAATAACCTTATAGTCTGTTAAAAGGTTATGCTGTACAGCCCATGAAAACCCCCGATAAAAAAGTGTTTTACCAAAAAGTTTTTCATCATCCATCGAAGCGAGAACAGCATTGGCCTCATGTGCGCGACTTTTTGCGTTATTCCCAAAAATGCGGGGGGTTGCTGTCATATAAAGGCGTTTTTTAGCCCGAATAACATCATTGGAATGCACCTTCACAAAATTGGATTCATCCTCCCCCTCCAGCGTTGCCCCTGTTGTACGATGCGCCTCATCACAAATGATCAGATCAAAAGTGGGAAAATCATAATTTTTCTGAGCATCTGCAATCACCTGAATGGATTGATAGGTTGCAAACACCACGCTCATCTCATCTGCAACAGTTTTGCCCGCCTGTTCTGCCAGTTTTGCTGCATCGGTTGTCGCTGGAAAAGCAAGGTCACACACATCAATTTCTGCAACATCATCACTATTTTTACGACGCTTTCCCACTTGTGTATCAGAACAAACCGCAAAGGAACGTAAGTCAATTTCAGCATCCGTTGTCCATTCACGCACCGTCTGTGACATCAGTGCCAAGGAGGGCACAAGAAACAAAACAAACTTGCCTTGACCGGCTAAATCCTCAGCAATCTTAAGACTGGTAAATGTCTTACCGGTTCCACAAGCCATAATGAGCTTACCTCGATCAGCCTGAGCAAGCCCCGCACGCACAAAACGCAATGCCTCTCCCTGATGGGGACGGAGTTTCTTTTTACCCTCCAACGCAATGGTGCCTTTGGCTGCAAAAGTCTCCCAACGGATTGGACTTTTTTGCAAATCGGAAAGATTAATCCGTGTAACAGGAATTTTTTGCCCCTGTATCATTGTTTCAGCATTGTCAGTCCAAGCATTGAGTGTACTATCTATGATCACACGCCGCTTAAACGGTTCTTTCCCTGATGCTGAAATAAAACTATCAATATCTGCTTTTTTAATCCGATAGGATTCATCATAAAATTTACATTGAATTGCCGCAAAACCATCTTCATGACGAAGCTTTGCCACCAGATCAATCCCGGTATCACGACCATCCCAGCCATTTTCGTGTGCCCAATCTTTAAAAGTTTGAACCTTTTCATAACACTGAGACTGGAGGGGGTCATGGGTCAGATAAGCAAGAGCAAAACGCTCAAAATACGTGCCCTTATCCCGTTCGGTACGCGCTTCCTCACGATATGTCTGTAAAAGCGATTGTAGCGTCGTCATGCTTTTTCCCCAATGAAAAATACCCTCAATTATCGAATCTAGACCAATTCGTCAATGCCTCTTGTGTCTCCCCCAAAGACTTAAAATTGCTTGATTTTAAGATGTTCTTTCTATCTTTAACGACATAATATGAGCAAATCTCTTTTCCCCTCCCAAATGATATAATGCCCCAAACGATATGATAAATTGACTGATATCTCCTCCCTTATGAAAACAAAAGAAAAGTATGATGATTTTGAATTTTTTTGCCTTTTGTAAAAAGACACAATAAAGTACGCGATAATTTTAGGATTGAGCTTAAAAAATGAGAGGCTTTTCACCTCTCAAACTTTTTTTATCCCCTTCACCAAAATCATGAAATCAAACCGGCATTTTATGAAGTTGCGTCTTACAATCACACCCTTAAGAAAACACCGATAGCATCCTTATCGCAGACAACCCAAATAGCTTGTTTTATCTCAGCCGCCAAAATGAAATGAGATGAGATAGAAAAAAAGCGATATCTTAAACAAATAGTCTAAAGAAAGCTAAGCTACACGCATGAAGGAACAGAAAATGCCTCTTATGAAAATTTTCAAGTCTACACTCTTCTCATGTAAAAGGCTGCAACATTTGGGGGTAGGAAAGTATGTACGATGATACCTGTTTGCTCCTGATCAAACCTAAAAAGGGGCGTGTACTATAAATTTTATAGTCTTCATGATGCCTTGAGCTAAACGATATCTAGTGTAAAGGAAAGCATGCTCCCTTTAACGAATGAAGCGTTTTTTAGGAAAAAATAGCAGATCACTAACGTTTTCCATCCATGCTTTACTTTACAAACACTTCATCCGATAGAACAATCAACATATATTAAATTGATAAAGACTTAATCTCGTGAGAGAGCAACAACAGGATCAAGCCGTGAAGCTTGTCGCGCTGGAGAAAAGCCAAAACATATCCCGATGAGGGTGGAAAAAGTAAGAGATATAATGATCGAATCCATCGTATAGACGAGGTGAATAGGCGCTTTAAAGAGCAAAAACAAACCACCGATAGAAAGCCCAAAGAGGACTCCCAATCCACCACCAATGACACAAACCAAAATTGCTTCAATGAGAAATTGCTGCAAGATATCACTTTGACGTGCGCCAACAGCCATACGCACCCCAATTTCATTGATCCTCTCCGAAACAGTGACCAACATGATATTCATCACCCCAATCCCCCCTACAATCAATGAAATAGCAGCAATAGAAGATACCAAAAGCGTTAAAATCTGTGTACTTTCTGTGATACGATCACGAAAGAGCTGAGAATTTCTAATGAAAAAATCTTCCCCACCATGACGCATAATAAGGAAACGCTTCACCATATTCTCGGCTAAATTTGAATCAACATGATCGGCGATCTTCACAGTAATGGCCCGAACTTGAGTTGTACCAAGAAAACGCGTTTGTAAGGTTGTATAAGGCAAATAAACCTGCAACGTATTTGAGGTCCCTCCTCCCATATGTTGTGGATCTACCACACCAATAATGCGCGCAGGAACATTACCCAAATGAACAATTTTCCCTATGGGACTCCCATGACTATGAGGGAAAAGCACCGAAAGTGCTTCCTTTTCGATAACAAGATCAACCGCCCGCTCATGCACACTTTTTTGATCAAACAACTGCCCTTGAACAGCTTTAAGTCCCTGTGTTTGAAAATATTGTTCTCCTACCCCAGCAATGATAGCATTAACTTCAATCCCACCAAAACGAACCATAGAACTTGCTGAAATCTGAGGTGTTACACCAGCAATATAAGGTAATTTAGAAAGAGCTTCTGCATCCGCCTCCACCAGACTGGTTATTTTCTCTGCTTGTGGATCAGAGAGGCTTTTTCCAGGCAAAATTGTTAATGTGTTAGAGCCCAAACTCTTAAAATTTTCCATAATTTTTTCCCGCGTACCATTTCCCAAAGCAACCATGGCAATAATCGCCCCAATACCGATAATCACCCCAAGCATTGTTAAAAAAGTTCGCATACGATGTGCATTCATAGCCAACAATGCCATGACAAATGCTTCACGAAAACGTTCAATAAAAGAACGAAAAAAACCCAGTGTTTTTTGCTCTTTTAGATTTTCTTGCTCCTGAAGGGACTGAGCTCTTGTTTTTACACCTTTTGAGAGCTTATCAGCAATAATTTCTCCATCACTGATTTCAATAATACGATCTGCTCTTTTAGCCACCTGCATATCATGCGTTACAATAATAATGGTGCGCCCTTCTTGATGAAGCTCATCCAAAATACGCAAAACTTCTTGCCCACTGTGTTTGTCCAGTGCTCCGGTTGGTTCATCAGCAAGAATAACCTCCGCATTATTCATCAATGCGCGCGCAATAGATACTCGTTGTTGTTGCCCCCCTGAAAGTTGATTGGGACGATGATTAATTCTCTCTCCCATACCTAAGCGTGTTAAAAGTTCTTCTGCACGCTTTTTTCTCATATCCGGTGCACAACCTGCATAAATCGCTGGAATTTCAACATTGCCAAGGGCGGTTAATTCATTCAATAAGTGATAGCGCTGAAAAATAAATCCAAAATGATTACGCCGTAAGGCTGATAATTCATCAGCAGAAAGAGAAGCTGTTTCTTTTCCTGAAATCCAATAACGACCAGAACTTGGTCGATCAAGACAGCCCAAAATATTCATCAATGTGGACTTTCCAGAACCAGAAGCCCCCACAATTGCTACCATTTCCCCACGCTTAATGGTCAAATTGATATCCTTTAAAACAGTAACAGATGTTTCACCCGCAGGAAATGTGCGCACAATATTTTCTAAAACGAAAACAGCCTCTGCTTTTTCTGCTTTCATGACTTAATTCTCATCTTCGCTGTGTTCATCTGGGATTTCTGGCATCACACCATCGCGCGAACCAGTAATAACCACATCCCCCTCATCAAGCCCTGAAGCAATCTCTGCCATCACTTTGTTATTAAGCCCTACAGTCACCTGTTTTGCCACTACTTTATTTTCCCTCACCAACACTGAAACCCATGCTTTTCCTTCTTTTGTTTCATCACGCAAAGCATCACTTGGAACCAGCAAAACATTCTGAGCACGTCCTAAAATAATATGCACTTGAGCAGTCATATAAGTTCGCAAAAAGTTGTCTTTATTATCAACATGCACAATCCCATTATAATAAATTGCCGACGATGGGAAAGAGCTACCGCCTAAACCAGGGTTAATACTCACATCAGCACGAATGGATTCAGGAGCTGGTTCAACCCTTTCTAATGTTCCCTCATAACGACGGTCTGCATTACCCAATACCGTAAAATAAAGAGGTTGCCCGGCGCGAATTTTAAGAATATCGGCTTCCGAAATTTGTGCTTTAACTGTCATCTTTGACAAGTCACCTAAAATGACAATTGTGGGTGCCGACTGAACAGCATTAACATTTTGACCTTCTTCAACAACTGTTGCCAAAACCGTTCCCGCTGAAGGAGCAGTTATTCGCGTATAACCAAGATTAACCTCTGCACTCTCCACATCAATTTGAGCTTGCACAATCTGTTGACGCAACTGAGCAATTTGCGCTTCGCGTATTTTCACTTGTGTCACGGCATCATCAAAATTAGCTTTTGAAACTGCACGCGACTCGATCATTTTTTTCTGCCGCGCTAAATTTTTCTGTGCAAGGGCAAGATAAGCTTCTTGTTCCATTAAATTGGCATGATAATGCGCTAAGGCTGCTTTTTTTCTTTTCAGATCATTTTCTTGGTCTGTAGGATCAATTTCTGCCAAGAGCTCTCCCTCTTTCACAACACTTCCCGGAAAAACGCGCATAGATACCACCCGCCCCGTAGTACGCGCCCCAACCGCCACCAATCGATAAGGACGCACAATTCCAGAAGCCAGAACACTTTCCTCAATATCACCACGCTTCACCACAGCTGTCATATAGGTTGGTGTAGATGTTCCAAAAAAAGCAGAGCGTAACCATAAAAAAGTGATAATAATGAAGAGAGAAATCAGAAAGAATGAGAGCTTTTTGCGTTTTGTAATGAAATTTTTGATGAAACTTTTTTTCATTGGCCTACCTTTGCAAATGAATGGGAAACACCATCAACGATTTCCGGACGTGACACATCAACGACACCATCCCATCCACCCCCCAATGCTTTCATCAGAGCAATATATTGGGTAGCTAAAGCAATGCGGCTATCTTTAAGTGCCATTTGCGCAGAATAATAAGAACGATCAGCATTTAATAATTCAAGAAAACTGGTGTTGCCATTTTCAAAGAGACTTTGTGACAGTTGTAAAGAATGCAGAAAAGCTTTATTTGCAACGATAAGCTTGTTAAGGCGCTGATGTTCCTTTGTTAATCTCACGAGCGCATTTTCAACATCTTCTAAAGCCCTTAATACAGCAGAGCGATAAGTAATAAAAGCCTGATCACGCTGCGCCCGCGCCATCGCAACAGAGGCAACAATCTGTCCTCCATTAAAGAAGGGAAAACGAAGACCAGGTCCAAAAGACCAACCAATAGTTGAACTTTTCCATAATTGGTCTATTGCTGTTGCTGCTGTTGAAATATTTCCCGTTAATGTAAGTGAGGGATAACGTTCTGCCTCACGTTGACCAATGCGTGCTGTTGCTTGTGCATATTGGCGCTCTGCCCGCCGTAAATCGGGACGTGACAATAAAATATCAGCCGGAATTCCTGCTGGTATTGGCCATTGTGGTTGTGGAATTTTCACGTGTTTGGCATTTTTTTGTAAAAGGTCATTCAAAGCCGTAGGCACATGACCGGTTAAGACGGAAAGGCGATGCATACTCATTTCCAGACTTGCTTCCATCTGAGCGATATCGGCTTCTGTATTGGACATTTGGGCTTTTGCGTTTGAAACGTCGAGCTCAGAAACATCACCCACTGTTAATTTTGCCTGCATCAATTCATATGTTTTGCGCTGCGTTGCAGCAATTTTCCGCACAATCAATAATTTTTGTTGCCAACCACGCATTTGAACGTAATTTGTTGCTACATCTCCTAACAATACGACCATCGTCGCACGCATATCTTCTACCGAAGCTTCAAGACCATAACGCGCCGCTTCAACGCCTCGCTTATGCCCTCCAAAAAAATCGAGCTCCCAACTTGCATCAAATCCACTACGATATTGGCTCAACGTATCAGATTGTCCAGAGCCGCTACGCGTTCCTGAAATCGTATTTGACACACTTGGCAACAAAGATCCCACCGCTTGCCCTAAACTCGCACGTGCTTCACGAACCCGAGCTTTGGCAATCGCAATATCATTATTTCCAGCAATTGCCTCATCCATTAACGCATTTAAAACCGGATCATTTAACTGTCGCCACCACCCAGCAAGGGAAATTGAATGCTGAGATATCTGCGCAGACCGCTGTCCCCACTTAGAGGGAACAGAGAAAAATGTCTTATGATAATTCGGACCAACCATACATCCTGATAAAAGAAAACAAAGTAAGATACTAGAAAGTAATCCACGAGAAGCGCCCCTTTTGAGATTTTTGATATGCATCTAGTCTCCCGCATTCTTTCAGAATCATTATGTAATATTAATACTTTATTTACCTTGTTATTTCAAAATTAACGTGAAAAATCAAATACTGTTTGCACAGGAATATGATCGGAAGGACGGTCCCATCCGCGCGCATCACGAAAAGTCGAAAGGTCCGCCACAAAAGGCGCTAAATCTGGAGACGACCAAATATGATCAAGCCGGCGCCCATAATCGGTCAACGCCCAATTGCGAGCACGATAACTCCACCATGTATAAAGTTTAGTGGGAACAGGGATATGCAACCGCATGAGATCAACCCATCCGCCCTGACAACACAAATTTTGTAAACGCTCGGTTTCAATGGGGGTATGGCTTACAACCTTCAACAATTGCTGATGAGACCAAACATCCTCTGCTAAAGGAGCAATATTCAAATCGCCCAGCAAAAGAGAAGACATTTCTTCTTCTTGATCAGCACGAATAAAAGACATTTCTTCTAAAAAATCAAGCTTATAACGAAATTTTTCATTCACCTCAGCATCAGGGATATCGCCTCCAGCAGGGACATAAAAATTATGAATCCGCATCAATTTACCATGGGTTTCCACAATCACTGAGATATAGCGACAATCTTTATTTTGACAAAAGAAACGCTTTTCTACCTTTTTAAAAGGCAAACGAGAAACAATCGCCACCCCATTATACGATTTTTGACCGCTCAGTGCGATATGCTTATATCCTGCTGCTTCAAAAGCCTCCACTGGAAATAAAGCATCGGGACATTTTGTTTCCTGGAGACACAAAATATCGGCCGGAAAGAATTTCAAATATTGAAAAACCTGTGCAAGGCGCAAACGAATAGAGTTAATATTCCAAGTCGCAATACGAAAGAACATCTGTTTTTAATCCCAATGACATAACACTATTGTTTCATTTTTTTGAGGGAAGTGTAAACATGCCCTGAACAAAACGAACGCCTGTCCGCACATTCATAATCTGCACAGTCGTTTCCAAGTTTTGTTGGTCAACAATTGTCCATTGCCGTAAAGCAAAGCTTTTGGAATCAAACACCATTCTTATTTGCCCAGCCCCAATCGTTTTATCACGCAGAACAATCGTCACGGCCCCTGGATCTTCACGAAATGCCAACAAACGACCAGATGATACGTCAATTTTATCATCCAACAAAAATTTCATTGGCGTTTGTGAAAGTTGTGAAAAGTTCCAAGTATTTAAAGCCCGATTGTTAATGCCCACAAATTGACCATCCGCAATAATTTGTAGAGGCATTTTCTTATAAATAAAGCGAATTTTCCCCGGCCGCTCAAGATAAAATGTTCCTTGAGACATTTTCCCCTTTGGACTAAATTGAACAAAGTCACCTGTCATTGTTTTGATTGCCGCAAAGTGGTTGGCAATATTTTGCGCTTTTGCTATCTTATTAGATGCTTGCGAAAGAGCAGGAAAAGTTAAACACCAAAAGACAAGAATTCCCACAAAACAAAAGCCCCTTTTTTTTTGCGGTACAAAAGACGTTTTCATAAAAAATGCTCCCAAAGAATATCGAATTGACTTTATCATTTATAATTAAGTCATCAATGATGAATAAATACCCCGCTTTATAAGATAAAGATACTTTTTGAAAACACTATCAAAAGATTTTTAAAAGTATTCTTACTCAACAGGCCTAAAATTTTCCGTTTTCTCTCGTGATTTGCTGAACGAACGATGCCGCTTTCTTTCCTCTTTTCAAGCAATGTCGCTGCTCAATTATAACCAATACCCAAACGACGTTGACTATAAGAAGTTGAAACTTTATCACCACGAAGCACAACAATAACAGTTCGACAACAGAAATTATTGATTGCAGAAAAAACAAAAAATCCCTCTTTAATTTCTTGCAATCTCTTTCAGTATCGTTTCCAAGCTAGAACATCACACACGTGTACCAACCCTAAAATGTTGCGACAAGTTCTTGAGCCATTGAAATGGTTCAAAACAAACATTTTTAGTTCTTTCTTAATCGTTTTTATCCACACAGAACTCCCCGCTCGTAACCTGCAAGTGAATAGTTTTTGGTTGATTCAATGCAAACAGGTTTGAAGTGAAAGAATCGTACGATATTGCAATCTTTTATTCAAAATGAGTAATGCGATTATTATTATAAATCAATGCATTATATAAATAATAAGTTTTCTTTTGAATTTTCGAAATTATCCCTATTTCTTAACTTTTCTGCTGATTAGCTAAATGCATAATCTCTTCTTTTTCACCCCTAATCCCTAAAGCTGCATGAATTATGGTCAATACGCGGATGAAATTAAATTCTAAACATATTATTCGCGAGCCTGAAAAAAAATTTCAATGACTCAATGGAAAAAATGCTCCTTTGACTTACCATACACCCATAAAGAATAAAAAATTCTCAACCAATCCGCTGTGTAAACAATTTGGAGTTTGAAACACAAAAAGCTCAAAACCTGCCTATAAGCACACTTTGCGAAATCGAAATCTGCTTTTTGGATTCTAGAAAGTTCCTCTTGGCTTTTCTCCCCTATACAATTCACTTAAACAAAAACTCGACAGACGAGCCCTTTTCTAAAAGCAGACAGGCAAATCACATGACACAACCAATTTTGCCGTGAAATTGAACGGCAAGAACAGCAAAAATACTTAAATACCAAACCATTAATGCCTTTATACCACCACACCTCAAACGATACTATTTTATATCAATATATTGTTATAATGATAAATCATCATTTTTTTAACTGAAATCATAACGCTGAAGATTGCAAGATACTCTCTATATATTAAATCAATTCAATTTACTTGCACATTACAAGAAAATCTAACGTACAAGTAAAATGATATAAAATAAGGAATATCCCTTATGAAAAGTCTTAAATACCAAGGGGTTATCGTAAATTAAGAACTTGTGTGTGTACGATGACGCGAGCTTTCTACGATACAATAAGCAACGATTATAAAGGTTTTTCAAAAGCGTTCTTCTTCGGCAGGAACTAAAATTTCTCGTTTCCCTGCATGATTTGCTGGACTAATGATACCTTCTTCTTCCATCCTCTCAATCAATGTTGCAGCACGATTATAGCCAATACCTAAACGGCGTTGAATATAAGAGGTTGAAGCTTTACGATCACGAAGAACAATAGCAACAGCTTGACTATAGGGATCATCTGCTGAAGGAGAAGACGAAGAAACATCAGCTCCATCTTCTTCAACTTCTTGGGTAATTGTTTCCAAATAATCAGGTCGTGCTTGCGCTTTAAGATGCGCAACAATCTGCTCCACTTCATCATCGGCAACAAAAGGTCCATGCACCCGTTGAATACGTCCTCCTCCCATCATAAAAAGCATATCGCCTTGTCCCAATAATTGCTCAGCCCCCTGTTCACCTAGAATTGTTCGGCTATCGATTTTTGAACTCACAGAAAAAGAAATGCGTGTAGGAAAATTGGCTTTAATCGTCCCCGTAATAACATCAACGGAAGGACGCTGTGTCGCCATAATAACATGGATACCGGCAGCACGTGCCATTTGTGCTAAACGTTGAACTGCGCCTTCAATATCTTTACCAGCGACCATCATCAAATCAGCCATTTCATCGATAATGACAACAATATAGGGCATAGGACTAAAATCAAGAGTTTCCGTTTCATAAAGAGGCTCACCAGTCTCATGATCAAAGCCTACTTGAATGGTACGCACCATTGTCTCTCCTTGACCTTCTGACTCCTTGAGACGTGCATTAAACCCATCGATATTGCGAACGCCAAGTTTTGACATTTTATTGTAGCGTTCTTCCATTTCACGAACAGCCCATTTAAGTGCAGTCACAGCTTTTTTAGGATCTGTCACCACCGGTGTTAATAAATGGGGAATGCCATCATAAACCGAAAGTTCAAGCATTTTCGGATCCACCATAATGAGACGGCATTGTTCAGGCGTCATACGATAAAGCAATGATAAAATCATTGTATTGATAGCAACAGACTTTCCCGATCCTGTTGTACCAGCCACCAAGAGATGCGGCATTTTTGCTAAATCCGCAATCACAGCTTCTCCGCCGATAGTCTTGCCCAAAGCAAGCCCTAATTTGGCTTTACTTTCAACAAATTCCTGTGCTTGCACAATCTCCCTTAAATAAACCATCTCCCGCTTTGCATTGGGTAACTCTATTCCAATCACATTGCGCCCAGGAACCACAGCAACACGGGCAGAAATCGCACGCATTGAACGCGCAATATCATCTGCTAAACTAATGATACGGGAAGACTTAATGCCAGCAGCCGGTTCAAATTCATACAAAGTGACCACGGGTCCAGGACAAGCATCTATAATTTTTCCTTTAACCCCAAAATCTAACAAAACCCCTTCAAGTTCTTGAGAATTTGCTTTTAAAGCAGCAGGAGAAAGTTTTGCATCCCTAGCAGACGGTGGTGGAACCGATAAGTAATCTAAAAGGGGAAGAACAAAACCACCCTTTGAAGAAACTGTTAAAGATTTCAAACCACGGCTTTTAACAGAAGAAGAAACATGAGCTTTATTTTGATTTTCCTCACACTTTTCTTTTTCACCCAAAAAAGTTGGTTCAATCCGATCAAATGATTTGCCTTGTCTCTTACTTTGAGAACACCTTTTGAAACAGAAGAAACGAAAAAAACGCGCTTGTAAAAAATAAAAAAGATGTAAAAGAGCGCCAAAAGTTGTGGCAAAAAAACCATGCTTCTCACGATCATTCTCTGCGCTATATTCCACATCTTCTTCCATCTCAAAAACCGGATCAACGATTTCGTTTTTAGGAATGTTTTTTTCTTTTCTTTTCTTTGCTTGACGCCGCCATATCACATTGCCAGCAAAAGCAGCAGTGAAAAAACCTAAAAAAATAAAAACAACGCTGAAGAGCCCCCTGTAAAGTGGAGAAAGAAAAAGAGGAAAAATTGAAGAAGCAACACTTAAAACTTTATCTCCTAAAACCCCTCCCAAGCCCATAGGCAATGGCCAATAGGTAAAAGAAGCAACAGACGTCATAAGGGAAAAAGCCATTAAAAAACAAATTGTTGATACCAACCATAAAAAAAAGCGCAAAGTCAAATTATAGATATTTTTTTGTGCCAACAAGAGAAAAGACCAAAATAACGGCGGCAACAAAATAGCAACACTTGCTAAGCCAAAAAACTGCATAATAGAATCTGAAAGAACCGCCCCCAGCCACCCCATAAGGTTTGTAACCTCATTTGTACTTGCATGGGTTAAAGAGGGATCAGCAACATTCCACGTTGCCAAAGAAAATACACAAAAAATAATAAAGCCCAAAAGCCCAAGTCCAATAAATACGCCAATCTGACGTAAAAACATCTCAACAAGTCGAAAACCTTGAGAATCTCGGGACTCTAATGAATCATAAGGAGAAGAACTTCGGTGCATCCATCAATTCCAAATATAAAACTGTCATATTTAAAGCGTTATAACTTCCCCCTTCTCTAAAAAAGGACGAAGCTTACACTCAGCAGCGCTGATCTGTAAACGATCATCTGTCAACAATCTAACTTCTTAATCTCGTGCATTCTGCCTTTTTCCCACTTCATGTCATTCATAAACCACCATCTGAAAGGCCAATCCTTACATAAAGCATAAAAACAGTTCTATCCTAAAATATTATCAAACAAACAACAAAAATACCTCATGTATAAAGTTTTACATGGGTTATAGAGCTTACAACAATCTCTACCACCCTCTTCAACAGAAGGTTATGTTACACCATGCTAACAGTAAAACATTAATACCGTTTTAACCATCACAAATGAACACTATTTTTATCTATCATCCTCAATGTACCCTTTTAGAACAAGCCTCTTAAAGGACATTCATACAAATTTAAAAATACATTCTCATCTTTATCTAATTTTAGTTTTCTTTTCTATCAATCAAGTGTAAAAGGAATTGGAGAAAACATTAAAAAAACTGATCCGGTAAATCTGTAAAGTGAGTCACACAAGTAAAACAAAAGCACTCTAAAACACTGATTTATCATCAGGTTGACACCAAAAAGATACTTCTTTCAAAGAGAAGTCTCTTCTTTGTAAAATAGGGGAAAAAGTAAAAATCAAAATAGTGTAGATAAGTTAAAAGAAAAATATTCTTTTTAACAGCAAGCAAGCTTTAAGCAATAGAAGAAGCCCCGTAAATAATGGAAAAAGCATTGTGTATTCTAATCGCCATAAAGATATAAAACCCCATAAGAAAATAAAATCTCATAAAATCAAACAATGTGATCTTCTCATTGCTGGGGGAGCGGTTGTCGGTTCAACACTGGCAATAGCACTCAAGCAAACGGCTCCTGATCTGAAAATAAAAATCGTTGATGCTGCTCCACAAGGAGATATTCCTGCTTCTAACATACGAACCATTGCCCTTGCTGCTGCTTCTGTTCGCATGTTAAAACAACTACAATGTTGGGACTCTATCAAACCCTATGCACAACCCATTCACTCAATGATCATCACAGATACAAGCACAAATGATCCGGTTAAACCCACTCTTTTAACCTTTGAAGGCGATATTACCCCTGGTGAACCCTTTGCAACGATGGTAGAGCATCGAGAACTGATCAATACTTTAAAAAAACGTGTCAAAGATCTCAATATTCCTGTTATCACAAACACACGTGTCGTTGATTTTCATCAAGATAACCAACACACAACTGTCACTTTAGATAATGAAGAGGCTTGGCAAACAAAATTGCTTATTGCAGCCAATGGTGCCCACTCGACATTACGCCAAAAAGCAGGTCTTAAAAACTTTGCTCACCCCTATAAACAAACAGCAATCATCTGCACAGTTGAACATGAAAAACCACATAATGGTCAAGCAATTCAACATTTTTTACCGGCCGGCCCTTTCGCTCTTCTCCCTCTAAAAGGCAACCGATCCGCCATTGTATGGAATGAAGATCATAAAACCGCACAATATTACCTCAAAGCTGATGCACTTATTTTTGAAACAGAGCTCGAAAGACGTATTGGTCATCGATTAGGAAAACTCTCTTGGAATGGCGAACGTCAAGCTTTCCCCTTAAAACTTTCTTTAACACGTCAATGTATTAAGCCCCGTTTTGCGCTCGTTGGCGATGCTGCCCATACCATCCACCCCATCGCAGGACAAGGACTCAATTTAGGATTACGTGATAGCGCTGCTCTTGCTGAAGTGATTATTGAAACAGCACGATTAGGTCTTGACATTGGCTCCCTCATCGCTTTAGAGCGCTATCAAAGCTGGAGACGTTTTGAAATTGTCCGTATGGCTTTAAGCAATGATTGGCTTAATAAACTTTTTTCGAACGATAACCTTCTCTTACGGATGCTTCGCGATACCGGTCTTGGAATTATCAATCAAGCGCCCAAAATAAAAAAATATTTCATTCAAGAAGCTGCTGGCCTTACCCCAAATGCGCCCCGTCTCCTAAACGGTTTTCCGCTTTAATTCATACCCTTTTTCTTTTTACAACCTTTGGCTTCTTTCCTCCCTCACAAAAAGCAAAGACTTCTATTCAATTCGGTCCATAAACAGCCCAGATTCTTGCCACGTACGTTTCCCTTAATTTTTCCTTCTCGTATTTCATTTAGCCATAGAGTAAAAAACAAGTCTTCAAGGGAGTGCGGAAACTGAGCCATTTCTCCAATGTGAAGTTGAACATGTTGATGGTACTTTTAATGCCAAGGATCGTGGTGCACTGCTTGATTGGTTGAAAGAAGAGAGCGGTGATGAGGTTTGTCGTATTTTGACCAATGCTCGTTGTTTGTCGGAGGGGGTGGATGTTCCAGCTCTTGATGCGATTATGTTTTTAAATCCACGCAAGAGTCAGATTGATGTTGTGCAAGCGGTTGGGCGGGTGATGCGTCGCAGTGAAGGCAAAAAGATGGGGTATGTCATTTTGCCTATTGGTGTTCCTTTTGATATTCCAGTGGAACAGGCTTTAAACAACAATGATAAATATCGGGTTGTTTGGCAAATTTTAAATGCTTTGCGCGCCCATGATGATCGTTTTGATGCGACGATTAATAAGGCATCCTTGGGGCAAGATATCAGCAATGTGATTGAGATTATTGGGGTGACACAGAGTACTGAGTTACAAGCTGTGACGGCTGTTATCGACAATCTTCCGGTCCGCTCACAACCGGCACGATCGGGCATTGGAAGTCCTGAGCGTGATTTGCTTTTTATAGATGAGAACAAAGGGCAACTTTCCTTCTCTGTGGATGAGCTTTCGCGTGCCATTATGGCGAAGATCGTCAAAAAATGTGGGACGCGTGATTATTGGGAGGACTGGGCGAGCAATATTGCGGAGATTGCCAAAAACCATATCACGCGCTTAACAGGTATTCTGGCAGAACCAGACACGAGGGCACGTCAAGCCTTTAACCAGTTTTTAGCAGAACTGCGTGATGATTTAAACAATACGATTACAGAGGCTGATGCGATTGAGATGTTGGCACAACATATCATTACGCGTCCTGTTTTTCAGGTGTTGTTTGAAGGCTATCAGTTTACGCGTGAAAATCCTGTCTCGCGTGCTATGCAACAGATGCTTGATGTGCTTGATGAAGCCAATCTTGATAAGGAATCCAAAGATCTTGAGAAATTTTATGCCAGTGTAAAATTACGCGCCAGTGGTATTACCGATCCACAAGCAAAGCAGAGGTTAATTGTAGAGCTTTACGATAAATTTTTTCGTTATGCTTTTCCACGAACGGTCGAAAAACTCGGCATTGTTTATACGCCCGTTGAAGTGGTGGATTTTATCCTTCATTCTGTCAATGATGTGTTAAAACAAGAATTTGGCCAAACGCTTGGTTCTTCGGGGGTGCACATCATGGATCCCTTTACCGGAACGGGGACTTTTATCACACGGCTTTTGCAATCAGGCTTGATCAAACCAGAAGAAATGAAACACAAATTTTGTCATGAAATTCATGCCAATGAGATTGTTTTACTGGCTTATTATATCACAGCCATTAATATTGAGACGACTTATCATGGGTTGATGGGGGGGGATTATGTTCCCTTTGAAGGAATTTGTCTGACCGATACATTCCAACTTTATGAGCAAGATAAAGATCTGGTCAGTCATTTGCTAGAGGATAATAGCACCCGCAGGTCACGCCAGAAGGAGCTGGATATTCGTGTTATCGTGGGCAACCCTCCTTATTCTTCTGGACAAAAAAGTGCAAATGACAATGCGAAAAATATTGGCTATCCTAAATTGGACTTTTGTATCCGTGAAACTTATGCTGCTCAATCTAGTGCGAGTCTTATGCAAGCGCTTTATGATAGTTACATTCGTGCTATTCGCTGGGCGAGTGATCGTATAAAAGACTGCGGTATTATTGGCTTTGTTTCTGGTTCGAGTTTTATAGAAAAACCAACAATGGATGGTTTACGAAAGTCTTTAGCCAAAGAATTCTCAAACATTTATGTTCTCAATTTGCGGGGTGATATTCGCAAGAATATGTTGAGTAAAGGGCGTGCTCAAGAAGGGCAAAATGTTTTCGGTAGTGGAAGCATGACAGGAATTGCGGTGACGCTGTTTATCAAAAATCCCAATGCCACAGGACCTTGTAAAATTTATTATCATGATATTGGCAATAACCTCACGACAAAAGAGAAACTGCATGAAATTCAGAGATTGGGCAGTGTTAGCGGTATAAAGTGCGAACAAGGCTGGCAAATGATTTCGCCAGATGAGTATGGCGATTGGTTGGATCAGCGCAACAGTGATTTTGAAAAATTTCTAGCCTTAGGTAAGAAGAAGGGTTCTGTTAAAAAGCTCTTTGAAAACTTTTCTTGTGGACTTAAAACTAATCGTGATGCTTGGGCATATAATTCAAGTCGTAAAGCTTTAGCAAACAATATGAGCAATATGATTGCTTTTTATGACGGTGAAGTAGAGCGTTTTAATAATACTTATGAGCATTTTGATCGAAAAATACGTATAGGTGCTGTAGACGATTTTGTTAACACGGATGCAAAAAAAATTAGTTGGAGCCTTAAAATTAAACAACAGTTAGTTAGGGGAAATTTTTTTGAGTTTGAAGATACATGTCTTACTCAAAGCTTGTATCGTCCCTTTACGCGACAATGGCTTTATTATAATCGCATTTTCAATGAGGCAGTCTGTCAAATACCATATATGTTTCCGATAGAAGAAGTTTTTAAAAATAGAGTCATACAAATTTCTTCTGTAGGAGCAAGAAGCGGTTTTTCTGTCTTGATGACTAAAAGTTTACCGGATTACTATGCAATAGATAATGGACAATGTTTTCCGCGGTATTTTTACAAAAATACTGTGATGTCAAAAGAGAAAGAAGATAACCAATCTCATTTGTTTTCCAATCTTGCAGAGGAAGGTAAAAAAGCTGGTTGGAAGCGGCGTGATGCACTCACCGATGAAGGGTTGGCATATTTTAAAGAAGCCTATCCTGGTGAAATGATTACAAAAGATGATTTGTTTTATTATGTTTATGGGATTTTGCATTCTGAGGATTATCGCAAGCGTTATGCGCATAATCTGTCTAAAGAATTGCCACGGATTCCAACGGTTAAAAAAGTAGAAGACTTTTGGGCTTTTGTGACAGCGGGTCGAAAGCTTGGTGATTTGCATATGAATTACGAAGAGGTTGAGCCCTATCCGGTGACCTATAAACAAGGGGATCCAAAAACTTGGGTGATTTCTGACGCGGAGAGTTTTTATCGTGTTCAAGCGATGAAATTTGCGGGTAAGCGCGGTGCTATTGATAAAAGCACCGTGGTTTATAATAGCAATATTACCATGCAAAATATTCCTCTTGAAGCATATGAATATGTGGTGAGTGGTAAACCTGCTCTTGAATGGGTGATGGAGCGGCAGATTGTCAAAACGGATAAAGCGAGTGGGATTGTGAATGATGCTAATCGTTATGCTGTTGAGACGGTGGGTAATCCAGCCTATCCTTTGGAATTGTTTCAACGGGTTATTACGGTCAGTTTAGAAACCATGAAAATTGTGCGTAATCTTCCAAAATTGGAAGTGCGAGAAACTGAAAAGGTTCAGTTGTCCATTGTGCGGTAAAATGAGAGTCTTTAGGGGACAGTGGTAAAACACTCTTCTTTAAGGGAGCGTAATCCAAGCCGACACCATTATCCACTGTCCCCAATTTTGCGATAAGCCTTTGGCACTTGAGATTTTTCATAAGAGGCATGCTGTTTTGGGACAGTTTTATGCCATGCAGGTTCTCTTTTCTTGTGATGTGTAACAAAACAGTTTTGATTGATTCAACAGAGAATAAATTTCAAGTGCGAGAATCTTACGGTATTTAAAACTCTTATTTAAAATAAATTATGGTAAATGATTATTATAAATCAATGTGTTGTAATGAATGCATAAGTGTATTGGGGCGTTTGCTTGGCATGAGGATTTGTTTGTCAAACCTTTATGAAGGAATCCCGTGTGAAAGGGTATGGAGAAGACACTAGGAAGTGGTTAGAAGGTGGTAAGGTTTAAGGGTTCCAGGATAAAGGATCAGAGGGAAATCAGAAGGCGGTTCTGATATAGACTTGGAGCGTTTTAATATATTGGACGATAAGAATGCGGGCTTGCTTGATCTGTTGTATTGTATTTTCAGCTTTGCTCTTTACAGGATAAGCAATGAAATGGATATCGGGCATGAGATATTTAAGTTCACGCATTGAGCGCCATATGTGGTAATCATGGGTGACGATATAAAGGGTTTTATAGTGGTGCTTTTTAATCCAAGCGGCACTTTCTTCGGCGTTTCCTCTGGTGTTAATTGCTTGATGCCCAATATCAATACAACAGGAGATAAGCTGTGGGCTAATATGCATATTATGCATAAAACCCTTTAGATTGGTTGAGGTGTTTACACCACTGATGAGAAGTCGTGAACCAAGCCCTTTTTGTAAGAGATGAAGTCCTGTTTCTATTCGGTGTTCTCCGCCTGTAAGCACGATGATGGCATCGGCTTTGGGAAGAGGCGTTGGGGGAAAAAGCTGTTCAGTTTTTTCAGAAAAAATAATAAAACCACCCCAAAAAATGAAAATAATGACCGCAAGAATAAGAGTTGTGGGTGGAAAATAGCGAAATAAGTAGCGGAGAGACCAGCTATGGTGGGGCTGTTTTGAAATAGGACGTTCTAAATTGTTTTGAGTCAATGAGTTGGAGCTGTTGTGAGTCATAAAATTAAAATAAACCGTTTTCACATTGATCAATTTTTTTCAGCTGCGCTAAAATAGTCATGCGGTTTGTCAAAGTGGTGAGAAAAGAAACAAAAATAATAAGAAGAATAATTTTTCCATAAGGAATGGAATTTATGGAAATATGTCCAAATAAAGCGGTTACTTGGCTGGCTTCTGCTCTTCCTAAGTTATAATTTGTCCAAAGACAAAAGGACGAAAACAGAAATATACTTGTAAGACCACCATATAAAGCACCGCGCAGTGCAGTTTTAAAAAAATGCCAGTCAAATTGACGCGCAATGAAAAGAGTTTCAGTACCAAGGAAATATAAAACATTAATAATATGGGCATTTTCTGCCAATGCATTGCGCGTGGCAAAAATGATGGTGAGGATAAGAGAGCCTAAAACCAATGCTAAAATTAAAAAACCAATGAAAACAGTGGTGTATGCCATGGTTGCAAAACGATGGACCCAAACACGGTGATCATCAAATTGACCGCCTGGAATTTGAGTTTTAATGGCATGATTAATAGCGGCAAAATTGATTGTTTCATCTTCTTTTAAGGTGACAATGATAAGGCGGGGAAGGGGCAATTCGTTCAAATTAAAACCTGTTCCAAGCCATGGTTCGAGTAACTTTTCAGTGGCGTTTTGGTCAACAATTTTTGCATCTTGTACACCAGAAAAGGTTTTAACCAATGTTACTGCATCATGAAGTGCTTTGTTGATATCAACATTGTCAATGGGGCGTATTTGTATTGTGGCTTCATAGCTAATTTGATTGCTCCAATTTTTGGCAGAGCGCTGGATTAAATCAACACCAATTAAGGTGAGGCTTGAGAGAAATGTCATAATAGCAATCACGGCAACCAGCGCTTGCCCAGAAATGTTGCTACTGGGAATAATCGCCGTTGTGTTTTTTTTATTGCCGGTAAAAATAGAAAACAATTTATTCATGAATCGTCATCCGTCCATTATGGAGAAGCATACGTCGTGCTGCAACTTGTTCCATTAAGGCGATATCATGGGTGGCAATGATGACAGCCGTTCCAAAACGGTTTAATTCAATAAACAAACGTAGCAGACGTTTTGCTAAGGGCGGATCGACATTTCCTGTTGGTTCATCCGCAAGAAGAATTTCAGGTTGATCAATAAGCGCGCGCGCAATGGCGACTCTTTGTTTTTCCCCACCGGAAAGAACCGGTGGTAAAACATGAATATGATCCCCAAGACCTACCCAACAGAGAAGATCTTCTACTTCACTGCGGTAGGTTGCTTCTTCTTGCCCTTTAATGCGTAAGGGCAAAGAGACATTTTCATAAGTGGTCATATGGTCAAGGAGACGAAAATCTTGAAAAACCACACCAATACGTTGTCGCAGAGCTGGGAGCTCTTGTCGTTTGAGTAAAGCTGTGTCTGTTCCAAATAAATCAATATGACCACGCGTTGGTTTGAGTGCCAAAAACATCAAACGCATCAATGATGTTTTACCCGCCCCAGAGGCCCCCGTGAGAAATTGAAATGAGCCAGCAGGAATATGAAAGCTGATATCGCGAAGGACCTCTGGGCCCATTCCATAGCGCAGACCAACATTTTCAAAATGAATCACTTTTTGTTCTTACTCCTGATTTTATCTTGTAGCATTTATTCTAAAAATTTTTTCCTTTTCATTGCCTTAGGCTTTTGCTGTAAGCTTGTTCATTTTAAATTTCATGGTTTTTTCTGCGCTTTTGTTATCGATAAATATTCTTGCTCAAAAATATTATTATTTATACTTGCTCTTTCTCTCTTTATTTATGATTTTAGCAGGAAATTCAAAGTGATTCTAGTATAAACATCAGAACTATCTTTCCTTCTTCTCCAGAGACTTTTTTGCATTGAGTGGGTATGAAGCCATTAAAAAGGCAATTTAAAAAGCTCAGTTGTTCTTTTTATCTCATTTTTTTATTCAAATGCATATTCCCATTTGGAATTTTTTCTTTTCATCAGTGGTTTTCATAACAATGCCGAGATATTTGCGCAAAAAACAAAAAACACCGTATGTTGTATTTTGTCGCCTTTCCTTAATCTTGTCGATTGGCAATCAGATCTTCGACAACTTGTGGTTCGGCAAGGGTTGAAGTATCTCCTAAATTATCGAAATTATTTTCAGCAATTTTGCGTAAAATACGTCTCATAATTTTTCCTGATCGCGTTTTGGGAAGTTGCGGAGCAAACTGAACTTTATCCAAGATGGCAATGGAGCCTATTTCCTTTCTGACATGTTGAATAAGCTCTTTCCGCAATTGGTCACTGGATGTTTTGCCTTCCATGAGAGTGACAAAACTATAAATTCCTTGTCCTTTAATAGGATGTGGGTAACCAACAATAGCGGCTTCTGATACAGCAGGGTGCAAAACAAGGGCGGATTCAATTTCCGCAGTTCCTAACCTGTGCCCTGAGACATTGAGAATGTCATCAACCCGTCCTGTAATCCAATAATAACCATCGCTATCGCGTCTACAGCCATCGCCTGTAAAATATTTTCCTTTATAGGTAGAAAAATACGTTTGAATAAAGCGCTCGTGATCCTTATAGAGCGTGCGCATTTGTCCAGGCCATGAATCGCTGATACAAAGATTGCCTTCTGCTTCACCTTCTAAAACATTGCCTTCAGCATCAACGATTTGGGGGTGAACACCAAAAAAAGGACGTGTGGCTGATCCTGCTTTGAGGGGTATTGCACCAGGCAAAGGTGTGATCATATGGCCCCCTGTTTCTGTTTGCCACCATGTATCAAGAATAGGACAACGGCCATTCCCAATTGTGTGATAAAACCATTCCCATGCCTCTGGATTAATCGGTTCACCTACGGTTCCTAAGAGACGTAAAGATGTTCTTTTCGAGCGTTCAACAAACGAATTTCCTGCTCCCATTAAGGCGCGGATAGCGGTTGGCGCGGTGTAGAATATATTAACTTGGTGTTTGTCGACAATTTCCCAAAATCTTCCCTTATCAGGAAAGGTTGGTGTGCCTTCAAACATTAAAGTGGTAGCGCCATTACATAAAGGGCCATAAACCAAATAAGAATGTCCCGTAATCCAACCAATATCGGCTGTACACCAGTAAACTTCACCCAGATGATAATCAAAAACATATTTGTGGGTCATCGCGGCATAAATAAGATAGCCCGCTGTGGTATGTAAAACACCTTTGGGCTTGCCGGTGGAGCCTGAAGTATAAAGAATAAAAAGCGGATCTTCAGCATTCATGGGTTCTGCTGGACAGTCTGTTTTGGTATCAACGATTTCTTCATGGTACCAAAAATCACGTCCTTCTACCCAATCAATTGGTCCACAAGTTCGCCGTATAACCATGACTTGATCAACATACACATTTTGACGGGCAGCAATCTCAATGGCATGGTCAACATTGTCTTTTAAGTTAATCCTTTTGCCACCACGCAAGCCGTGATCAGCGGTAATAATGAAGGTTGATTCACAGTCAACAAGGCGTCCTGCTATCGCCTCAGGAGAAAAGCCTGCAAAAATAACCGAATGAACAGCACCAATGCGGGCACAGGCGAGCATGGCATAGGCAGCTTCAGGAATCATGGGAAGATAAATGGTTACTTTATCGCCTTTCTTAATGCCACGGCTCTTTAAGAGATTGGCAAAACGACAAACATGTTCATAAAGCTCATTATAGGTTATTTTTTTATCATGATAGGGATTATCTCCTTCCCAAATCAGAGCGATTTTATCTCCATGGGCTTTTAAGTGGCGATCAATGCAATTATAGGCAACATTTGTTATTCCATCCTCGTACCATTTAATTGATACATCATCATTAAAAGACGTATTTTTTACTTTTGTAAAAGGTTTAAACCATTCAATACATTGTCCATGTTTTGCCCAAAAGCTTTCTGGATCATTGATGCTTTCTTGATACCACTGTTGATAGGTTTTCTCGTTGATGAGAGCATTTTTTTTTATATCATCTGATATTGGATAAATTTTTTCAGACATAAGTTCCCTCTTTTCATTTATTTATTGTAGAGAAAATGAGCCATGGTATCTTTAGGCAAAACTTCCCCATAAACTTTTCATTTTTAGGGTAGATTAAATGACAAAGATTGGAATAGTCAATTTTAAAATCTGATGTGATAATATTGAATAGCGTATTTTATGCTTCTTTAGGATGCTCAAATGCGGCAGAGCCTATTGTGGTAGAGAGCTTTTTATAAAAATATTAAAGACATAAAAAAATATCATATAAAAAAGAAGGGAGAATGAGAGTGTTTTTTTATAATAAAATCATAACTATAAGATGCAATTCATAATAAATATCTCTGAAAACTATTTTATCCATAGCTATCAGACATTTATTTTGCTATACTCCTTAAATAGATGTTTCTCATTCTATTAACTTCAGAGATATCTCGCTTTGTTATTATCTACAAATTAAAATAATATTTCTTGAGTTTACTTATGGCACTTCTTGGCTGTAGAGAAAAGACCTGCAACTCTATAGGCTGCTGTTACAGCTACTTTTTATAGGTATTGATACTTCGGGAAAAACAACTTTTGCCAATCCAACGCCTACCGCTGTTGCATCAGTACCAAACAGTGCAGCTTTGCTTGAACTCTAGATATAACCACCAGTATTATATTCTCCCCAGAAACTTGTTGTGCCATGTGAAGCATGTGATAAACTTGAACTGCCTGTTTTAATTCTCTCCTCCGTATAAGAATGGACTGTTGTTATAAAGCCCCTTTCGATGCCCACGGTGTTATGCAAAATTTGTGCAATGGGCACCAACTTGAATTATCTATATTAAAAACAGTATCACAAAATTAAATTTTAAAAATAAAAATACTTTATAATTAATAAGTATATTATGTATAGATAAACATATCATTTATAATACTTTAAAAATATAAAGAATAGTATCAATACTTTTTCTTAATTAAAGTTTAAATTTAGAAAAAGTATGCACCTGGTATTTTCTTTTAAACATATTTATAATTGAACTCCGTTGCGTTGTTATTGTTTGTCTGTATGAATGGGGTTAATGCCTTTTTTAGCGATTGTTGGTCACACCTTGCCTCTTGCTTCTTGCAGTGTGGAGAAAATCTCTACGCTATTGCGTTGTCTTTATGATTGCTATCATGTTGTTTAGCACTGTTTTTTTATGTTCGCTTTGGCATTTGAGGTGCTTATTGTGCTCAAGTGACTTAGTAAGAGAATTGAAGTGCTATGTTGATAGACCTAAGCTTCTTTTGGCCTACTTTACGTTATTGGTATGTGGAGAAATTGTTTACGCGTGTTGAGGGAATTAAGAGAATTCGTGTTTTTTAATGGAAACCATTACGATAATCGTTTTGAATGTTCTTTTGCGATTATTTATTCCACGACAGTTTTTTTCATTTATGCGCAACGCACCTATTATTATTATTATTTTGTTTTTATATTCAGGAGCTCTTTTTTAAAGATGCTTTTGGTAGCGTGGGATCAGAAGGGGGCGAAGTAGAGCTAAGGTGTGGGAATATAAAAGAAAAGCAGAGCTGTGTGGAAGTCATGTTATGGGTTAAGGATGTGCTGATGAGAAGTTTAGGAAGAGCAGTTTTTTGCTCCTTTGTCTCATCTTATAGGGAGAAATAGAAACGGGAACTTTTCTACTAGAGTTGCGCTTTTAGTGAGCTTGAGAGAAATATTTTTCATGTCTGTTGTTTTTTGTTTGTTTGTAAAGTTTTTAAGGGGAATTTATATGAAGAAAAATAGCTTCATACAGGGCGCTTGCCAAATAAAGCAGAGCCAATGCGAAGGACATTCGAGCCAAATTGTAGGGCTGTTTTAAAGTCATTAGACATGCCCATGGAAAGCTTTGGAAGAGCGGCTTGTTTGGCGAGTTTTGCTAGGAGGGCGAAATAGGGTCCAGGATTTTCCTCGACAGGGGGGATGGCCATCAAACCAATGATATCAAGCCCATAGTTGTTTTTGCATTGAGAAACAAAAGGGATTACTTCTTGCGGGGCAACACCACTCTTTTGCGGTTCTAAGCCAATATTGACCTGAACATAGCAGGGAAGATGTTTTTGTTGTTTTTGCATTTCTTCTGCCAAAATTTTGGCTATTTTTTCACGATCAACCGTTTGAATGACATCAAAAATTTTAACAGCTTCAGCGGCTTTATTGGATTGTAGAGGACCGATGAGATGAAGTTTAATATTTTTAAATTGTTGACGTAACTCCAGCCATTTTTGTGTTGCTTCTTGCACACGATTTTCTGCAAATTGAGAGTGACCGGCTTGCAAAAGGGGACGTATATCATCAGTAGAAACAGTTTTTGAAACAGCAATAAGTTCAACTTCTTCCACGGGGCGTTGTAGCTCTTGGCATAGTGTCGCAATGTCTTTTTGAAGGTTTTGCAATGCTTTAGTGGAGGAAGCTTGGGGGAGCGTTTGTGTATCCATATTTTTGTGCTTTACCGTTTTTATTCAAGTTTTATTCAAAGGTTGGTTATTTTTATAAAATACTTAGGGAAATATTGCACGAAAATGTTGACGATGAGGTTAATCCATGGTCAAGCATAATAAAACAAGTTTTTGGTTTAGTTTTATTAAAAGAGTACCATGGGAATGACAATTGAGCATTATAAGATAGGTGAACGCTATAATCCACGTGCGCGAGAAAAAAAATGGCAAGAAATTTGGGATGAAAGGAAAATTTTTCAGACTGTAGGGGAAGATTGCCGTAAAAAATATTATGTTTTAGAGATGTTTCCTTATCCATCAGGCCGTATTCATATGGGGCATGTGCGCAATTATGCTATGGGAGATGTGGTGGCACGCTATAAACGCGCGAAGGGTTTTAATGTGCTTCATCCTATGGGCTGGGATGCTTTTGGGATGCCGGCTGAAAATGCTGCTTTGCAAAGTAAAGTGCATCCTAAAACGTGGACTTATGAAAATATTGCCGTCATGCGTGGACAATTAAAGCAATTAGGTCTTTCACTCGATTGGGCGCGTGAATTTGCAACGTGTGATGTGGACTATTACCACCGCCAACAAATGCTATTCCTTGATTTTTATCAAAAGGGGTTGGTGGCGCGTAAAGTGGCTAAGGTCAATTGGGATCCCGTTGACCATACTGTTTTGGCCAATGAACAGGTTGTGGATGGAAGGGGATGGCGTTCTGGGGCGTTGGTGGAACAACGTGAATTGACCCAGTGGTTTTTCAAAATTAGTGACTTTAGTGAAGATCTCTTGGCAGGACTTGAAGAACTGGATCAATGGCCGGAAAAAGTGCGCACAATGCAAAAAAACTGGATTGGAAAATCCCAAGGTTTGCTGATTCGTTGGGCTTTAAAGGCAACAGCTGATGATGTAAGAGATACTCATGATGTTTGTCAGTCCTTTGATGAGGTTGTTTGTTATTCAACGCGTCCTGATACCTTGTTTGGTGCTTCCTTTTTGGCTCTGTCTGTTGATCATCCTATTGCACAATCTCTTGCAAAAAAAGACAAAGCCCTGGCGGCTTTTATTGAAAGTTGTCGGAGTGGAGGAATGACAACAGCAGCTCTTGAAACAGCGGAAAAACAAGGGTTTTGCACATCGCTTGTGGCGGTGCATCCTTTTGATGTGGCGGTGCATATTCCCGTTTATATCGCTAATTTTGTGTTGATGGACTATGGAACGGGGGCTGTTTTTGGCTGTCCAGCCCATGATCAGAGAGATTTTGATTTTGCGCGTAAATATGATCTTCCGATAAAACCAGTGGTTTTGCCAAAAGGAGAGCAAGCAGAAAATTTTGTCATTGCTGAAACACCTTATGTTGGTGATGGGGTGATTATTAATTCTCGCTTTTTGGATGGTTTGACACCTCAACAAGCCTTTGAAGAAGTGGCTAAAAGGCTTGAGGGGCAAGTGCTCAATGGGCAACCACAAGGGGAAAAAACAGTGCAATTTCGATTGCGTGATTGGGGAATCTCGCGTCAACGTTATTGGGGATGCCCTATTCCGATGATCCATTGTAAAACGTGTGGGGTTGTGCCTGTACCACGGGCTGATTTGCCGGTTATATTGCCTGATGATGTTACTTTTGATCAACCGGGTAATCCTCTTGCGCGGCATGAAAGGTGGCAGGAAGTTGCTTGTCCTTCCTGTGGTCAACCTGCCAAACGTGAAACCGATACCATGGATACTTTTGTGGATTCTTCTTGGTATTATGCACGCTTTACGGCTCCTTTTGCCGCAGAACCTGTTGAAAAACAAGCAACCACTGAATGGCTACCTGTGCAACAATATATTGGTGGAATTGAGCATGCGATTCTCCATCTTCTTTATGCGCGCTTCTTTATGCGTGCTATGAAATTGGTTGGTCATGTGAGTGTGGATGAGCCTTTTAAGGGGCTCTTTACGCAAGGGATGGTGGTGCATGAAACCTATCGCGATGATCAAGGGTGGGTTTCTCCAGCAGAAATTTCGATTGTTGAAAAAGATGGAAAACGGTGTGCTTATAAATTGACCGATCAAAGCGAAGTGACGATTGGTTTAATTGAGAAAATGTCAAAATCAAAAAAGAATGTTGTTGATCCTGATGATATTATTGCCTCCTATGGCGCTGATACGGTGCGCTGGTTTGTGTTGTCTGATTCACCGCCGGAAAGAGATGTCATCTGGACAGAATCGGGTGTTGAAGGCGCGCATCGCTTTGTCCAGCGTGTTTGGCGCCATGTGGCGTTGAGTGCTTCTGTTTTAAAGGATGTGGCCCCTTGTGCAGGGCATCAGGGAGCGGCTTTGGATCTGTCAAAGGTTGCACATCGCACGCTCCACGCTGTCGAAGATGATTTAGAAAAATTTGCCTTTAATCGGGCTATTGCACGTCTTTATGAATTCTTGAATATTATGGCCCCTTTGTTAAATAAGGTGGCAGATGTTGAGGATGAAATGAAAGCCGCTTTACGTCAAGCTATGGATTTTTTCCTTGTCATGATTGCACCGATCATGCCCCATTTAGCGGAAGAATGCCATGCGGCTTTAGGGGAGAAAACTTTAATGTCTGAACTTGCTTGGCCTGTTTATGATCCCGCATTAATCGTTGAAGAAAGCTATACTTTGCCGGTGCAAATTAATGGTAAAAAACGCGGTGAGGTGACCGTTTCTGCAACTGCGAATGAGACGATGATTAGAGAAGCGGTTTTGGCTTTAGATTTCGTACAGATGCAGCTGAGCGAAAAACCGGTGAAAAAAATCATTATTGTTCCACAAAGGATTGTGAATGTCGTTCTTTAAAAGTTTTATTCTTGTCGTTTTAGCGGGTGTCTGCACACTGTTGTATGGGTGCAAAATTGAACCGCTCTATCGTCAAGAGTCGCAGAGTTTAAGGGCAATGAATTCTGCTGTTTATGAGGGGTCTCATGCGTATCAGAATTCTATTTCTGAACAAGCTTCTTTGGGGCTTGCACAAAAGCTTAGCTCTATCGTTGTGGAAGAGCCTTCGGATCGTTTTGGACAAATGGTGCGCAATCATCTGCTGTTTTTGTTGTATGGAAAGGGGGGTAAACCTTCTCAACCGGCTTATCAATTGGCATTGCAGATATCCTTCTTGACAAGAGAATCGATGCAGATAGAAGTTGATTTTGAGAAAAAGAGAAAGGGGCGACCTTCTGTTGGAACTGTTATGAGCAAAGCTTCCTATACCTTGCAGGATATGAAAAATAGGCCTGTTGCAAAAGGAACAGCAATAATGAACGCATCTTTTGAGCGACTTCGTCAAGAATATGCAACGATGCAAGCAGAAGAAGATGCCAAAAAGCGTGTGGCAGAAGAGCTGGCTGAACAGATTTTTTTGTTACTTTCTAGAGATCTTTCCAATAAAACTTCTCGTCCTTAGGCAATATTTTGTCCTGTTTTTTGCCAATCGTTGAGAAATATTTGTAACCCTTTATCTGTAAGCGGATGTTTGACGAGGGCTTTTAAGATTGCGGGTGGAACTGTTGCAACGTCAGCACCGCTTAGGGCTGCTTCTTTGACATGGTTAACGGTACGGATTGAAGCGGCTAAGATTTGTGTTTTATAGTTATAGTTATCATAAATTGTGCGAATTTCATGAAGGAGTTCACCTCCATTGAGTCCGCAATCATCGAGTCTTCCAATAAAAGGCGAAACAAAGGTTGCACCTGCTTTGGCAGCAAGTAGGGCTTGATTGGCAGAAAAACAAAGGGTGAGATTTGTTTTTAGTCCTTCTGCTGTAAGGGCTTTACAAGCTTTTAATCCATCTAGAGTTAAAGGAAGTTTGATGCAAATATTATCAGCAATTTTTGCTAAAACAGCCGCTTCTTTCATGATGTTTTCAAATTCTGTTGCGGCAACTTCAACAGAAACAAGCCCACTAACGAGAGAACAAATTTCTTTTGTCACTTCAAGAATATTGCGTCCTGATTTTAGGATAAGAGAGGGATTGGTGGTCACACCATCAACAAGGCTTAAATTCTGTAATTCTCGGATTTCTTCAATATTGGCGCTGTCCACAAAAAATTTCATCTCTAACCTCTTCCTTTTAGCTTTTCACATTTTATCTTGTCTTGCCTTGCTTTTTTGTTATGCGCTATTGTTGACAGCAAAAGCAAGAGGAAGAATGAATATCTCTATAAAAATAGAAATGCCATGATGCTAATAAAAAAAGATGCCATAGTGTTCATCTGCATTTGCTTTCTGTAAAGAAAGATTTAATGTTTTTTCTATGTCTATTTCATGGCGTTGCTTGTCATAAGACGTAGGAATTGTGCATGAGCATTTTTGTGTAGTGGCATCTTTGCATAGTGATTGCTTTATATTTATGAAAATAAGCGAGCATTGTCACACCCCTTGCTCATTTTCCATTGGTGATTGCTCTTGATATTTGAGAATTTTATAAGATGCTTTCCTTATCTTATGGGACATTTTATTTCAATTGTCGCATGTCAGTGAATGGATATTTTTGTGTCGTAAAGTACCATTAAAGAAGATATGCGTTTTACACGTGAAGTTTTTCTACGTTTAAAGAATTTATTATAATAAAAAAATTCTCATATTGAGCGTTTTTATTACGATATGTAAAAATGATTTATCTTTATAAATCAATATGTTGATGATAAGTTGAGATATGAGGTAGAAAGAAAATAAAAGTGTTTATGTTGGGCATGAAATTACAATTATGGGATCGCTAAGGAGTGTAGTGATATGCAGTGATCATGTTGTGTTGAAGGCTTAATCGTGATGGGTTTTATTTGCACTGGAGAATAGCGTTGTTTGTTTGCTAAGAGGATGAGATTGGTGTTTTTGTGATGAAATGCGTATTAAGAAGGATACTTGTGAGAAGCTTATTGTGAAAGGGAAGAATGATTGAAGCTCACAATGAATTTTATAAGAGTGTTTAAAGATAAGCTGTGGACCTGTTGGTGCTCAAGATAATCGTAGACAAGACAATCTAGACAAAAGGATTGTAGATAAGGGGGGAGATCATAGATTGGTTAAAAAGGTGAATTCAAATATGATAGAGGAAAAGGTCGTATCTGTCTTGGTGCCTCTTCCTGTTGCGCATGCTTATAGTTATAAAGTTCCGTCTTCTATGAAAGTGGAAATTGGTTCTTTTGTTCGGGTTCCGGTGATGGGGCGTGAGCTTTGCGGTTTTGTTGTGGAGGTTGGAGAGAAAACAAAGGATGGGCAAGGAACTGCTTCGGTAGCGCGTGAAAAATTACGCTTTCTTTTACATGTTTTTGATTGCCCCCCATTAAAGCCAGAAATGATTGCATTTTTGCGGTTTGTTAGCCGTTATACCATGACGCCTTTTGGTCTTGTTGCACGATTGGTTTTGTCTGTACCGGCTGCTTTAGAGCCGGAAGCGCAGATGCTGGGATTGCGCTATTGTGGGGGGGATGTGGAACGTCTCACACCAGCGCGGTCACGGGTTTTGGAATTGGTGCGCAGTGAGAAGATATGGACACGTTCTGGTCTTGCACATGCGGCTGGAACTTCTGTTTCTGTTGTTGAAGGTTTAAAAGCACTAGGAATTTTTGAAGATGTTAAAGTTCCTGCTCCTGATCTTGTTGGTATGCCCGATCCTGACTTTTGTCCTCCTCAGTTGCAGGGGGCACAAAGTGAAGCAGCAAAACTGTTGCGGGAAGGTGTTTTATCTTCTCAGTTTCAAGTTTTTTTGCTCGATGGTGTGACGGGCTCTGGAAAGACAGAAGTTTATTTTGAAGCGGTTGCTCAAGCCTTCAAAGGGGGTAGCCAAGTTTTAATTTTATTGCCAGAAATTGCTTTAACACAGCAATTTTTAGATCGTTTTTATGCACGCTTTGGCGCTGCGGCAGCAGAATGGCATTCCGATTTGACACCACGTCGTAGAGAACGTGTCTGGCGGCAAGTTGCAGAAGGGCGGGTGCGTGTTGTTGCGGGGGCTCGTTCGGCACTTTTCCTTCCCTTTCATGCGCTTGGCTTGATTGTTGTCGATGAAGAGCATGATAGCGCTTATAAACAGGAAGAGCGCATTTTTTATCATGCGCGTGATATGGCTGTTGCGCGGGGCTCTTTTGAGCATTTTCCTGTTATCTTATCCTCAGCAACACCGTCGATTGAAAGCCAAGCCAATGTTTTAAAAGGGCGTTATCAAAAGGTGCATTTACCCTCCCGTTTTAAAGAAGTTTCCCTTCCACAGTTGCGGGTCATTGATATGCGTCAAGGAGGAGTGCAAAAGGGACGCTTTATTTCTTTTACCCTTGAAAGGGCTTTAAAACAAACACTTGAGAAAGGTGAGCAGGCGCTGCTTTTTCTTAATCGCCGTGGTTATGCGCCTTTAACTTTATGTCGAGTGTGTGGACATCGTTTTCATTGTAGCGATTGTTCAAGTTGGTTGGTCGAACATCGCGCGCAAGGGCAACTGAAATGCCATCATTGTGGCTATCATCAATCCCTTCCAGAAGCCTGTCCTGAATGTGGAACATTAGATCATCTCGTAGCTTGTGGACCAGGTGTGGAAAGAATTGCAGAAGAAACAAAAGGGATTTTTCCTCAAGCGCGCTCATTGATTCTTTCAACAGATCTCAAAGGGGGGATTGGGCAGTTGCGAAGCGAATTGCAAGCCATTGCCAATGGCGATGTGGATATTATTATTGGGACACAGTTGGTCGCTAAAGGACATCATTTTCCCAAGCTCTCTCTGGTGGGGGTGATTGATGCTGATCTTGGTCTTGCCAATGGCGATTTACGCGCCAGTGAACGTACCTTCCAGCTGCTTTCCCAAGTGACTGGAAGAGCAGGGCGGGTGGGATTGGAAAGTTTAGGATTATTGCAAACCTATCAACCAGATCATCCGGTGATAAAGGCTTTACTTTCATGCCAACCAGAGGATTTTTACACACGGGAGATTACAGCACGTCAACAGTATCATTTGCCCCCTTATGGGCGTCTTGCCTCTTTGATTGTGTCTGCACAACAGCGTCAAGCCGCGGAACATTATGCGCGGGCACTCCGTCAAGCCGCACCGCGGGAAAAAAATATCTCGGTTATGGGACCTGCAGAAGCACCTTTAGCTTTGGTTCGGGGGCGTTATCGTTTTCGGCTTTTACTGCAAGGTCAGCGCTCTTTTGATATACAAGGGTTCATTCGGGCAATGCTGAGCAATAGCCCCAAAATGCCCAGTTCCGTTCGGGTCCAAATTGATATTGATCCGCAAAGCTTTTTTTAAAAATCAAATTTCTCTCTCAAGTGGCTGGAAGAGCAGGGCGGGTGGGATTGGAAAGTTTAGGATTATTGCAAACCGATCAACCGGATCAACCGGTCATAAAAGCTTTACTTTCATGCCAACCAGAGGATTTTTACAAACGGGAGATTACAGCACGTCAACAGTATCATTTGCCCCCTTATGGGCGTCTTGCCTCTTTGATTGTGTCTGCACAACAGCGTCATGTCGCTACAACATTATGCGCGGGCCCTGCGTCAAGCCGCACCGCGGGAAAAAAATATCTCAGTTATGGGACCCGCAGAAGCGCCTTTAGCTCTGGTTCGGGGGCGTTATCGTTTTCGGCTTTTACTGCAAGGTCAGCGCTCTTTTGATATACAAGGGTTCATTCGGGCAATGCTGAGCAATAGCCCCAAAATGCCCAGTTCCGTTCGGGTCCAAATTGATATTGATCCGCAAAGCTTTTTTTAAAAATCAAATTTCTCTCTCAAGTGGCTGGAAGAGCAGGGCGGGTGGGATTGGAAAGTTTAGGTATTGCAAACCTATTAACCGGATTATCCGCTCATAAAAGCTTTACTTTCATGCAAACCAGAAGATTTTTACACACGGGAGATTACAGCACGTCAGCATTATTATTTTCCCTCCTATGGGCGTCTTGCCTCTTTGATTGTGTCTGCACAACAGCGTCAAGTCGCTACAATATTATGCGCGGGCACTCCATCAAGCCGCACTACGGGAGAAAAATATCTTGCTTATGGGAGGAAGTTATGGGAGGAACAGAGGCATCGCCCTTATTCGTACAAGACATTGATTTATTAAGTTTTTTACCTTTTGAACGTTACAAGATGAGGCGCTCGTGTGGCGTAAAACTATCCAAGAAAGCTTGAATTCATTTTATGATGTTGCACGTCAATAATGTAAACGCTTTGCATAAATGAAAACGCCTTTAAAGGCTTCCCTATCTTTATTTCATAAAGCCATAAGTTGACACCATTATTGAGCTTCTAAAAGCTCTTGATATTTGAGAGTGTTTATAGAAAGTGTTTTTACAAAACAATATACTTGGGTAATATAGTAGTTTGTGGAACGTTTTAAAAAGAGTGGATATTAAGAGAAAAATGATCAATTTTCCTTAATTTTAAGGGAGATGTCCGTTATTATATCTTGCTTATCCATTTGAAATAATAGACTTTTGCAGTTACAGTCGCTTCTAGCTTCTCGTTAAAGTTTTTGTGAAGATAAGAGAGGTGATCTTTAAGGAAGGGCCGTTTTTTCTGATTTTGCTTTGTTTGAAGCAAAATTAAAGAGCGTAACTTTTTTACAGTATGTTAAAAAGAAGCATAAAAAAATCATGATGCCATCTTGGCGATCTAAAAAAATCCTTTTCAAAACTATTTTGAATATTTTATTTAAAATTTTTAAAAAGCAGCGATTTGTGGTGTTGCGAGTCGGCTATGTCTATGCTAGAAACCAACTGGTTTTTGTTCTAGGTTTTAAGAAGAAGATTCTTAAGATTGGGAATGTCTGTTTCATTATCATCTGATAACTATCAGAGAGTCGCTCAAGGGAAAGAGGCGGTATTTCGTGTCGGATTCATTTTCTCTCATACCGCTGCCGTTGGTAGATCAACGCTATGCGCAAGCGCTTTTTAATTGCGTTCAAGAAGCAGGAAACGTTGAAAAGATTGAAAAGGCAGTGGAGGATTTTTTGCTTGTCTTAGAGCAGAATGAGGATTTAAAACACTTCGTTCTCAGTCCATTCTTTTCAGTCAAAGAGCAAATTAAGATAATGCAATCTGTTTGTGAAAACATTAAATTTGCTGATAAAGAAGCAGGGCAGATTGTTGGTAATTTCTTACGCGTTATTGCAGCAAACCGTAGGCTTGGTGCCGTATTTGGTATTTTACATGCCTTTCAGCGTTGCGTTGCACGCGCTCGTAGGCAAATTACTGCGCAAATAATTTCTGCGCGCCCCTTAAGTTCTCAACAAAAACAAGAGTTGTGTGAGACTTTAGAAGGTGTCGTTGGGGGAAAAGTTTTACTACACATCACTGTGGATCCAACAATTCTTGGTGGGTTAATCGTTCGTGTCGGGGCGTTTCAAATTGATACGTCTCTTCTAACAAAATTGTCTTCGCTTAAGCTTGCATTGAAAAAAGAGGTCAGCTGATGGATATTAGACCATCTGAAATTTCAAAAATTCTAAAAGAGCAAATCAAAAACTTTGACCAAAAGGCTGAGGTTTCAGAAATTGGTTGGGTCCTCTCTGTGGGGGATGGTATTGCTCGTGTTTATGGTTTGGATAATGTTCAAGCTGGGGAAATGGTCGCTTTTCCAAATGGTGTGCGCGGGATGGCGCTTAATTTGGAAGTTGACAATGTTGGTGTGGTCATTTTCGGCTCAGATCGCGATATTCGTGAAGGGGATTGTGTCAAGCGATTGGGCGCTATTGTGGATGTTCCTGTGGGTCCCGCTTTGCTTGGCCGTGTGGTCGATGCTCTTGGAAATCCTATAGATGGTAAGGGACCTATTAAGGAAACAGAGCGTCGTCGTGTTGATGTTAAGGCACCGGGGATTATTCCGCGTCAGTCTGTGCATGAGCCTATGTCAACCGGATTAAAAGCGATTGATGCGCTCATCCCTATTGGAAGGGGACAGCGTGAGTTGGTGATTGGTGATCGCCAAACAGGAAAAACAGCGATTTTGCTCGATACATTTTTAAACCAGAAACCTTTTCATGAAAAAGGGGCTGAACGAGAGCAGGACAAAGTTTATTGTATTTATGTGGCTATCGGTCAAAAACGTTCAACGGTTGCACAATTCGTTAAAGTTTTAGAAGAACGTGGAGCACTGGAGTATTCTATTATCGTTGCGGCAACCGCTTCTGATCCTGCTCCCTTGCAATTTATTGCACCTCTTGCGGGATGCGCGATGGGCGAATATTTCCGCGATAATGGGCAACATGCTTTGATCGGTTATGATGATCTGTCAAAACAGGCGGTGGCTTATCGTCAAATGTCTCTTTTGCTTCGTCGTCCACCGGGGCGTGAAGCTTATCCTGGTGATGTTTTCTATCTTCATTCACGTCTTTTAGAACGGGCGGCAAAATTGAATGCGGAAAATGGATCGGGATCATTGACAGCCTTGCCGGTGATTGAAACGCAAGCAAATGACGTTTCAGCTTATATCCCAACAAATGTGATTTCAATTACCGATGGGCAAATTTTCTTGGAAACCAACTTATTTTATCAGGGTATCCGTCCTGCTGTAAATGTTGGTCTTTCCGTATCGCGTGTTGGTTCTGCTGCACAAATTAAGGCAATGAAACAGGTTGCTGGCTCGATTAAAGGTGAATTGGCGCAATATCGTGAAATGGCAGCTTTTGCACAGTTTGGCTCTGATTTGGATGCATCAACCCAGCGACTTTTGAATCGGGGAGCGCGTTTGACAGAGCTCTTAAAACAGCCACAATTTTCTCCACTCAAAACAGAAGAACAGGTGGTGGTTATTTTCGCAGGGGTGAATGGCTATCTTGATTCTCTAGCAGTTTCTGATGTAGCGCGGTTTGAGCAAGGGCTTTTGGTGCTTTTGCGGAGTGATTATCAAGATCTCTTAAAAGCAATTGCTGAGCAAAAACAGATAACAGATGAGATAAAAGATAAGTTGATAACTGTTCTTAACACTTATGCGAAAAATTTTTCGTGATGAATTGATGGAATGCTTGAATGGCCTCATTAAAGGATCTTAGAGACCGTATCGCTTCGGTTAAAGCAACACAGAAAATTACCAAAGCTATGCAGATGGTTGCGGCAGCAAGGTTGCATCGTGCGCAAGAGGCGGCGCAATCTGCACGTCCCTATGCGAAGAGGATGGCCGATATTTTAACCAGTGTTGCTTCTGATGTGGATGGTGTTGATGCTCCGGCTCTTATGCGGGGTACGGGGCGCGATGATGTGCATCTCTTGGTGGTGTGTACGGCTGAGCGCGGTTTATGTGGTGCTTTTAATGTGCAAATCGCTCGTCGTGCTCGTGAGCAGATTAAAGCACTGTTGACCACTGGTAAAATTGTGAAAATTATCACTGTGGGAAAAAAAGGTGCGGATATCTTATCGCGTGATTACAAAAGTTTGATGATTGATCACATCGATTTACATGCTGTAAAGCGAATTGGTTTTGCAGAAGCGATGATGATTAGTCAACGCATTGTTGATTTGTTCAATGAAGGCGCTTTCGATGTTTGTACACTGTTTTATTCTGAATTTGTTTCCGTAATTAATCAGCGTCCAACAGCTTTTGGCTTGATCCCAATGGGGGCTCCCAAAGCAGCTGTTGAGGCAATAGAAATTGGGGAGCAAACAGAGCCTAAAGGTTCACAAGGGATTGTTTCTGAGGCAATTGTTTATGAATATGAACCTGATGCTGCTTCTCTTTTAGAGGCGCTTGTGCCACGCAATCTTTCAGTGCAAATCTTTCGGGCTTTACTCGAAAATGTTGCTGGTGAAATGGGCGCAAAGATGACAGCTATGGACAATGCATCGCGTAATGCAGGTGAAATGATTAATAAATTGACGGTGGCTTATAATCGTCAACGTCAGGCACAAATTACGACAGAATTGATCGAAATTATTGCGGGCGCTGAAGCGCTTTAAATGGAAAAGGTAAGGATTGATGGCAAAAGCAGTAACCTCAAGCAAAGGAGCAGAAAAAGGTGAAAAAAAGAAACCAGCTGCTCGTTCCGGTGTAAAAAAAGACGCTTCGAAATCTCAAGTGGATGTCAAGACTTCATCTGCGCCTGCACGTCGTGCCGCTAAAGATGCGCCGATGAAAAAAGAAGAGAGTGCAAAAGGCGCTGTTGGTGAAATCAAGCAGGTTATTGGTGCTGTCGTTGATGTACAATTTGAAGGGGCATTACCAAATATTCTCAATGCTTTGGAAACGGAGAATTTAGGCAATCGCTTGGTGTTAGAAGTTGCACAGCATTTAGGTGAAAATACTGTGCGGACCATCGCGATGGATACGACCGATGGTCTGATGCGGGGCCAAAAGGTCGTGGATACAGGAGCGCAAATTAGTGTTCCTGTAGGAGAAGCAACATTGGGGCGTATTATGAATGTGATTGGAGAACCGGTGGATAATGTGGGTCCAATCGCTTCAACCAAAACGCGTTCTATTCATCAAGAGGCACCTGAATATGTTGAACAATCAACCTTTTCAGAGATTCTTGTTACGGGTATTAAGGTTGTGGATTTGTTAGCCCCTTATTCTAAAGGGGGTAAAATTGGCTTGTTTGGTGGTGCTGGTGTTGGAAAAACCGTTCTCATTATGGAGCTTATCAACAATATTGCAAAGGCACATGGTGGTTATTCCGTCTTTGCTGGTGTGGGAGAACGGACACGTGAGGGAAATGATCTTTATTACGAAATGATCGAAAGCCGCGTGAATGTGAATCCAAAAGAGAATAATGGTTCAACAGAAGGATCAAAATGTGCGCTTGTTTACGGGCAAATGAATGAACCACCAGGAGCACGTGCGCGTGTGGCTCTTTCAGGGTTGACCATTGCAGAAAGCTTCCGTGATGAAGGACAAGATGTTCTCTTCTTTGTGGATAATATTTTCCGTTTTACACAAGCAGGGGCTGAGGTATCTGCTCTTTTAGGGCGTATTCCTTCTGCTGTGGGGTATCAGCCTACTTTGGCAACGGATATGGGAGCTTTGCAAGAACGTATTACCAGTACAAAAACAGGCTCTATTACTTCTGTTCAGGCTATTTATGTTCCGGCTGATGACTTGACAGATCCAGCGCCGGCAACGTCTTTTGCCCATTTGGATGCAACAACCGTTCTTTCGCGCTCTATTGCGGAAAAAGGAATTTATCCGGCCGTGGATCCGCTTGATTCCTTCTCGCGTATGTTGGATCCGTTGATTGTGGGAGAAGAGCATTATACGGTTGCTTGTCAAGTGCAAACCATTTTACAACGTTATAGAGCGCTTCAGGATATTATTGCTATTCTTGGAATGGATGAGCTTTCTGAAGATGATAAGTTGCTGGTGGGACGGGCGCGTAAAATTGAACGTTTTCTTTCTCAACCTTTCCATGTGGCAGAAGCCTTTACGGGTTCGCCGGGGAAACTTGTTCCTTTGGAAGATACAATCAAAGGCTTTAAAGGTCTTTGTGCGGGCGATTATGATGATTTGCCAGAAGCTGCTTTTTATATGGTTGGTTCGATTGATGAAGCTCTTGAAAAAGGAAAACGCCTCATGGCGGAGGCTTCTTAAATCAGAAGCTTCTTTATTTAAGGAAAAATCTGTCATGAATTGGTCATTCAAAAGGGAAAGTTGTTGAAAAAAAACAAGTTGTTAAAGAGGGCTGAGAGTCCTTCTATCGGGTATTGTGGAGACTTTTGTGGAAAACAATAGAGAAGAGCATTTTTTGTTTGAGCTTGTATCGCCTGAAAAGATTGTGTTTTCAGAGCAGGTGGTGTCTGTTGTTCTTCCTTCAGCTTCAGGTTCTTTGACTGTGATGGCACATCATGCACCATTGGTGGCAAGCATTGTGTTGGGGAGTGTTCGTGTCCGCACTGCTGCGGGAGAAAAGCTCTTTGCTGTTTGCGGAGGTGTTGCAAATATTACCTTTTCGGGCTGCTCTTTATTGGTCGAGCATGTTGTGGCTGTGGAGCATCTTTCTTTTGATGTCTTAGAACAGCAGATTTTGCAGGTTCAAGCGACGTTAGAGGGGGGAACGAGTAATGCGGACAATCCTAAAATAGAGGCTTTTTTCCAGCAATTGTCAGCGGATGGTTCTGTGTTGATAGAAGCGTAGCAGGGTATATTAGGAAAAGGTGACATGAGCGGAAAAAGGAGTACGGTTGTGTCTGCTAAAAGGGGCGGAAAACCTTTCCCTCACCCTGGTCGTGTTTTTGCGGGACCTTTGCCGAAATGTTTTGTTTATATTTTTGCTTCTCTTATTTTGCAATGGGCTTATGGCTTAGGGGCCAATATTGTTCAATCTAATATTGTCCATTTGACGGGTGATTTTCACGCGACTTTAGCCGAGACAACATGGTTGGTTGCAGCCTATATGGCACCAAATGTAAGTGTGGCAATTATGTTGATCAAAATCCGCTATCAATTTGGATTGCGTGCTTTTGCTGAACTGTCGATCCTTGGCTTCGTTTTGGTTTGCGTTTTGCAGCTCTTTGTGACTGATTTGCGTTCTGCGCTGATTATTCGTTTTTTTGCGGGGATTGCTGCTGCACCTTTGGCTTCACTTGCGTTGCTTTATATGATGGAGGCTTTTGCACCGGCAAAGAAGTTTACTGTTGGTCTTAGTTTGAATTATATGAATGCGGCTTTAGCAGCACCTTTATCCCATTTGATTTCTCCTGACTTGCTGGAAAATGGTGGCTTTTCCAGTCTTTCTGCTCTGGAAATGGGGTTGGTTCTCATCAGTTTGGTTTGTATCTATACTTTGCCCCTGACCCCTGTTGTCCGTAGTAAGGTTATTCAAAAGTTAGATTGGATAAGTTATGGTTTGATTGCTCTTGGTCTTGGTCTTAATGCCGTGATTATGTCTGTTGGCGTATTGTATTGGTGGTATGAAGCACCATGGATTGGTTGGGGACTCGCACTGGCTATTTTCTCTTTGGCTGTTGCTATTATGATTGAGCTTAATAGAGAAAAACCATTGATTGATCTGCGTTGGATCTTTAGTAAAGAAATGATTCAATCTGTTTTTATTTTATTGATTTTTCATGTTTTCTTGTTGGAGCGATCCAATTTGCCTGTTGGTTTTTTTAATCTTTTTGGTTTGCTCAATCGTGAGATGGCGCCCATGTATCTTGCGGTAACATTGGGGATTTTGTTAGGGGGAGCTGTATGTGTGTTTTTTTTACGCGCAGGGCGTGAGGATTATTTTTATCTGTTATCTTTGGGGTGTTTGGCACTTGGTGCTTATTTAGACAGTCGTGTAAATCATTTAACGCGTCCGCAAGACATGATGTTGAGCCAAGGATTGGTGAGTTTTAGTTATGCCCTTTTTTTACCTCCTGCTCTTTTCAAAGGGTTTGTGCTTGCTGGTGAGCGAGGGCCGCGTTATGTTTTGAGTTTTATTGCTGTTTTTTTGCTCACACAAGTAACAGGGGGATTGATGGGGTCGGCTTTTTTTGGCAGTCTGCAGTTTTATTTTGCCCATAAGAACTTTGAATCCTTGACACAAAATATTGTTGTAACTGATCCGCTTATTTCTGGTGAGATGAATACTTTATTTTCGCCTTCTTATGGTGCTCCTGTTGCTCATGGCTTGGGGAGTGATCAGGGAACTTCTCTGTTGATAGAGAAATTTAAGTTAACAGCAAATATTTTTGCTTATGATGACGTTTTTCGGCTTTATTTTTATATTTCAATGGTTGTATTCGTTATTTTTCTTGTCACAATGGTTGTTAAGTCATGCTCTGTGCGTGCATTAGAAAAAAAGTGATGCCATAGAAGAGGGGTGCAAAAAATGATAAAAGCATTACGGTCAAAGGCTACGATTGTTGCATTCCTATCAGGTATTACGGGTGTTTTGTTGATTTTGTGGGCTTGGAGGCTTCCTCCTTTTGTGAGCAATATTCAAATAACGGATAATGCTTCCATTAAAGGTGAGGTTACTTTGGTTAGTTCACAGATTTCTGGGGTTATCGCACGGATTTATGTGCAAGATTATCAACGCGTTGAGAAGGGAATGTTGCTCTTTGAGCTTGATGATTCTCTTTTTCGTCAGCAATTTGCACGGGCACAAGCTGTTCTTGATTCAAAAAATGCGAAATTAGCCAGTATTGAATTGCAAGCACAGCTTTTACAGGGCGAAATTAATACAGCAGAAGTTGAATTAGCCCGTTCACGAGCATTCTCCAATGTGGTTCCTGATAAAAAGTTAGGCTTTGGAAATATGGCAACTGCTGTTTCTCGTCCTCTTTCACAACTCTTGGCGGCACTGGAAACAAAACGGCAATTGCAAAAACAATTAAGTCTTGAACGGCAAAGTTTACAGTCAGAAGTTGCGGGAGCAAAGGTGGGGGTTGAGTTGGCAAAACTCAATCTCGATCATACAAAGATTTTATCGCCTCGAACAGGCTATATTGGATTGGTTGGCGCTAGGGTGGGACAATATGTTATGCCGGGGACGCAATTGGTCTCGGTCATTTCTGATGATATTTGGATTATTGCTAATTATAAAGAAACGCAACTTTCTCAGATGCGTGTGGGACAACCGGTTGTTTTTTCTGTTGATGCATTGAACAACAAAAAGTTAACAGGGCGTGTGGTTCGTTTTGCTCCAGCGACAGGTTCAGAGTTTTCATTGTTAAAAACGGATACGACAATTGGTAATTTTATCAAAATTGCGCAACGTATTTCAGTACGGATTGCTTTAGATCCTGGTCAAGAAGGGATCGAAAAGCTCATTCCTGGGATGTCTGTGGTTACGTATGTGGATACTTCGCAGCGGGTCGATTCTGGAGGATAAAATTTTGGGTTTTTTCAATTTAATTTTTGTACCATTTTCTTATAGCAAGTGGTTGTTCACTTTAGAAGATTTCGTTTGGTTTGTGATGATCTATCTCTTAAAGTTCTTAAAGTTCTTATTGGTCATGATGTAAATAATGCTCTAAAGAACATTAAAGCGCATGCCTCTTTAATCCCTTCTATTTCTTTTAAAATAACTCAGTCTAGGGGAGAATTGATAAGGTGCTTTGCTATACTCTCGCAACAGCGTCCTTTAAGGTATGGTGATGTGGGGTGGTATGGATGGGAAGTGAGAGGTTTTGCTGGAAAAGATGCCAGATGAGTATTAGCGCTGGGTGAAATTCCCGTCCTTTCAGGTGTGGGGGAGGTGCTTCTTTTTTATTCGAGTGTACTCCTTGTGGGACATGTGCAAAAGTATAAGGCTTGATATATCTCTCTGACCCAAGTCTATAAGCATATGTTGTGTGTGTAACAAGGATACTAAGTTTTAAAAATTGTAGCGCTATAGCTTTACAGTGACAAACGTATAATTGACAAACGTATAATATTGTAATCTATAAATAGGGTGTACAAGATACGGTTATTAGAGTAGATAAAACAAATAAAAGACGTGATGTTGTCTATCATCATTGTATAGGGGATTAAACCGTTATCTCTTTGGGTCGATATACCTTTTTTCTATCGTTCTTTAAATACTCTTCTTTACTTGTGTGTTTTGATAAGTTCTTGCAGGGTGCTTAAAAGCATTATTCTATTGCGATAATCTATTTCCCTTTTTTTATTTCTATGAAAATTGAGCACAATTTTTAAATTGTGCTCTGTTATGATTTTTTATAATCAATTCTGATTAATCAAGCTAAAGGCAATGTTGCCATAAATATTTTTCTGATTTAGTCGTTTTCTTGTTGTTTTTCAGTTTGTTCTTTAGGTCCAAACATTTTACGAATATTCTCTTCTTGTATTCGCTGTAATTCTTCAAGTTTAGCTCGTCCTCTAGCTTCACTTTCAGCTCTCCGTTTTTCAGCATCAGCTTTCCACTTTTCATATTCTTCTTTTCTTTTTGCTTCCTCTTCTTTTTGCTTTTTTTCCCATTCTTCTCTACGTTTACGGTTTTCTTCTTCAGCTTTTTTCTGACGTTCTATGGCAAGTTCATGATCGGCTACTCGTACGTTTTCACAATTTTTTGAAGTTCCTGACCATCCACATCTCACTGCCCACTCTTCGAATAATTTTTTATCTTTTTTAAATTCTTCTACGCTGTAGGTTTTTTCGCAACCAACAGTGATAATGGCAGTGCACAACAGCATTGCTGTGATAATGGCTTTGTTCATGATTTTGCTCCTTTTTTCAGTTTAATGACCACGAAGTGGTTTGGTATAATTTTTGTGTCGTTTTCTATCATTCTTTCATTTCACGTTTTTCTTTTGCTTGTTGAATTATTGCCAAAGCTTGTATTTATAGAATTCGCATTCGTAAATCTGCAGGGCTGTGTATTGTGCTTGAATGGTTAAAGTTGATCGTTTTTAGGACTTTTAAGTTGGTCAATGAGCTGTTGAATGGTTTTTTGTTTTTCACACACTTTTTTGTAAATAGCCTGTCTTATTTGTTCTATGTTTTAGTAAAATTCGTTGAAAAAAAATGGCAGAATTACTGCGAAGGCATGTATTTGAAATTCAAAGGATGCTGTACACACGGCTATTGCGAAACATTCCTTTTGTCTAAAGGCAAATTTTTGTAAAAAACATCTGTTTGTGAGAAAAGTGTAAGTTCTCAATATCAAAATATCTCCCCTTTTTTCCCTAATTACAATGATAAGCAGGAGTACATAGAGTAAAAGTGTAATTTTTTCCAGTATTAATTTGTTATTTTAGCCTACATTTAAAATAAATCTTGGAGAATTTTGAGATTAAATTGGGGTGTTATTTTATTTACCGTGAATATTCCCTCCTTTGAGGTGAGAGATCAGATGTATTTAACATACTAAATATTCGTATGGACTGCATATCTATAGCAAAGTTTTCTTTCTTTCTTTAGAAATACTTGTTCTTTTGTGTGTGGTGGTGCGGATTGCATGTGTGAGAGAGATTGCATTGATAAAAAGCTGGATGATAGACTGTGGGGTGAAAAATTTATTCTTTGGGGGCATAAGGTTAGAGGTGTCAAGTATTATGCTTTATCAACGACAGAAAAAATGCCCGCTTTGAATCGGGCATTAAAAGGGAAAAGTTATTGGTGTTAGTAATTTTTACGTATGAGTAAGAGGCTTGCTACAACTAATCCTGCAGCTAATGCAAGGGTTTTTTTAGGGTTTTCTTTTGCTTTTTTCTTTAATTCTGTTGCCTGTTCGTTTAGGTGATAAAGCGCATGACGCCCCTTTTGTTTCCATGTGTTAAACAGCTCAGAAATATTTTCAAAGCTATCATTTTGAGAACTCCAATGATTTACGGGGACCAGTTCTCTTTTTAATTGTGCAATACGTTTTTTAATTTTAGCATTTTTAGCATTGGTTGAAAATAGGCACATCTGTAGACTCCTTCATGTGTTAAATTGTTGCATGATCGTTGGAATTTTATTTGGGGTTTTGCTATAACGGCTTAAAATTTGAAAGGTTGCATTGATTATGCGGCTGGGGGGTAAGGTGAAAATTTAGCGTTTGGGTTTAATGAAGCATTTCTTAACGGGCTTGCGTTCATTTCATAATGAGGGGGGTGAAGGATATACGGTAAAATCTTCTGCAAAGAATAATTACTCGTGAGGGCTATCAAGTTCGATGTGCATCCCCATCATTATTTTATAAAGGGATCAAGTTGGGTGCTTCATTATCTTGATTATCTTGTCCTTGTTTCAAAGTATTGCGATTGCTTTTGGAGACAGTTCTTCAAGTATTTTTACTTTTTTAGTTTTATCTCCATGGGCGCTTTTAAGTGTGTAAGGGGCATAGCTTTGACTGATGATGAACAAATCTGAAATGAGAGAAGCTGACGATGTTTAAGTTTTTTTATTCAAATTTATAAAAAAGAGATTATTATAAATCAATATGTTGTCTTAATTAGGTGGTACCTTTCGCGCATTTTTAAAAATTGTGCTGTGATAAGTGTTATCTATTGTGTTGTAAAATATTGTTTTTCGATGACGTGGATGTAAGGGTATAGGGTGCTACTTAAAAAATGTGATTTTGTCCTTGTCTGATTTCAGTTTCTTTTTGGAGCAACCAAGTGTAAAACTATGAATGTGAGCAGGCGTGGGAGGATTTGTCTGAGGCATCTATGAAATGGACCTCTCGCTTATGAGCTTAAATTGCATCAGGGGGAACAGATGGAACTTTAAGCAATCTGTTGAGATTGGTGGGTAGTGTGTGTTTGTCCTTTGAAGCGCGGAGAAAGTCAATGTCAATGATGACTGATCGTGCAGATTTTAAAAATTTGAGGAGTTGATGAGTACGACCTATTTTTTATCGAAACCTCTTGAGCGTCGTCACTCTGTTGGTGTTGCTGTTGGTGATATAATGGTTGGGGGACAGAACCCGATAGTTGTACAGTCAATGACCAATACAGATACTGCTGATGTTGATGCAACCGTTTCTCAAGTGGCTGCTCTTTGGCAAGCGGGCTCACAATTGGTTCGTATTACGGTTGATCGTGATGAAGCGGCGGCAGCTGTTCCAAAAATACGAGAGCGATTGGAGCGGTTAGGATTTTTTGTCCCATTGGTTGGAGATTTTCATTATATTGGCCATAAGCTTTTATCAGAGCATCCGGCGTGCGCTGAGGCACTTGCCAAATATCGCATCAATCCTGGAAATGTGGGTTTTGGCGCCAAAAAAGATCGTCAATTTGCAGAAATTATTGAGATTGCTTGTCGTTATCATAAACCTATTCGCATTGGCGTGAATTGGGGCTCTCTTGATAATGCGTTGTTAACACAGCTTATGAATGAAAATGCGAGACAAGAAAACCCTTTATCAGTTGCTGAAGTAATGCGGGAAACGGTTGTGCAGTCGGCTATACGGTCGGCTCTTTGGGCTGAAGAGATGGGATTGGGGCGTGATAAAATTATTCTTTCTGCTAAAGTAAGTGATGTTCAAGATCTTATTGCTGTTTATATTGCCTTGGCAGAGCGTTGTGATTATGCCCTTCATTTGGGCTTAACAGAAGCAGGGATGGGAACGAAGGGGATTGTGGCTTCTTCAGTGGCTTTGGGCATTTTATTACAGCAAGGGATTGGCGATACAATACGAATTTCCTTAACGCCAGAACCGGGTGGGGATCGAACACGAGAAGTAAAAGTGGGGCAAGAACTTTTGCAAGTGATGGGGTTTCGGCAATTTCTCCCCGTGGTTGCAGCTTGTCCTGGATGTGGCCGTACAACTTCAACGGTCTTTCAGCAATTGGCGCAAAAAATTGAAACAGATTTACACAAAAATATGCCCGTTTGGCGTGAAAAATACCCCGGGGTTGAAAGTTTGAAGGTTGCTGTGATGGGGTGTATCGTCAATGGACCGGGGGAATCAAAACATGCGGATATTGGAATTTCATTGCCCGGCGTGGGAGAAAGTCCAGCGGCACCCGTTTTTATTGAGGGACAAAAGGTAAAAACTTTGCGAGGTGATCACATTGCTGAAGAATTCGAGGGGCTTTTGAGTGATTATATTCATAAACGCTTTGGACAAGGTTAAACAATTGCACAAGGTTGAAGTAAAAAAGATACCTTGTTTTAAAGAGATATCTCTTAAGGTTTCCATTTTACGATAGGATTTATGAAATGTTATTATGGTAAAGTTCTCGCGAAGGGTATAGAACTTAGAGAGAGTCCCCCCATCTTTTAAGTTTAATAAAAAAATCAGCAGCATCATATGTTTGCGCTTTCTTTTATACAGTTCTTAAAATTTGAGATGGTACCATAAGAGACATTTTAGTTTTTACTTGTAACGTTTTTACGCACATGTCATCTCCGTTTTTAATAGGCTCAGTTAAGTCATTTGAATTGATGCACTATGAGTGGATGAAAGAACAGTACAATATTCAGGATTCTCATTCGACATGAAAAAAACAATGAATGATGATTATAAATCAATGTATTGTGTGTTATAGATTGCTTTGTACGGTGAAAGCTATAGGACCGCTTAAGATCTCAAGGAAAACCAGATGTTATGCATGTTATAAAAAGCCTATGACTGATATCGATGCGTTTGAGTTTGTTAAGACTATTCAGTAAAATGATATGAAGATTTTGATAGATCCGTAAATGTGGATGCTGGCTCGTTGGTGGTTTTTGCGTTCGTGGAATATTAAAAAGACTTTGACAAATTATAAAAAGAACATGATTCATTCTTTCTTTCGGTATTTTGAAGCATTTTTCCAGCTATAAAATTGATAGGACTGAAGATCCTTATAGTGGTTATTGTCCTATTTGTCATAAAATCAGCTTTATGGATATAAAATAATGTATATAGATGCCTTTTTGGGGCGCTATTGGGGGAATGAATGAAAAGTATATTCGCCTTTGGCTTTTTATTTAACGGTATAAGAATTTTAACAGGCGCTTTTATTGTCTTTTATATGCTTGAAAAAGGGCTAACGCTTATTGATATCGGGATCATTAAGTCATTTCAGGCTTTTATTATGATGGTGACTGATATTCCTCTGGGGTATTTTGCCGATCGAAAAAGTTATAAAATATCGATTGTTTTAGCAGCGGCTTTTGCTGCTATATGGCTCTTTCTTATGGGCGTTTCTACAAGCTTTTACGGTTTTCTTGTGGCAGAATCTTTTAATGCAGTGTCGCTGACATTGATTGCGGGGGCTTATAATGCTTTACTTTTTGCAATATGCAAAAGCAAAAGTGACATCGACTAAAAAAGTGTTGGGATTAAGTTCTCAATATAATTACATTGGCATGTTTATCTTTAGTTTGATTGGTGCTTATTTTGCTGATTATTCGAGCCAATATATATGGTATATCGCGGCATTTTTAATGTTGATGACAACATTCTTTGGTCTATTTTTTCTTGATGATCTTAAAGGAGAAAAAAGACCTAGCCACAGAAATTCTCTTCAGGAAAATTTTTTCGCTTGTGAAGCTAAAGAGATGATCTCTATTTTTGTTCAAGTTCCTTATATCTCTTTATGCTTTTATTTTTCATTGATTTTTTTCAATATCTTTTCGCAATATTGGCAGTGGATCTTTAAAGATCATCATATTCATGTCACTTATTTTGATCTTGGGGTGACATTTTCACTGATATTACTCTCTCAGCTCTTGGCTAGTTTTCTCTTTACAAAATTAAGTGAGAAGATAAATTTTGTTTTATTGCTGCTTCTTTCAGCCTCCCTGATTTTTACAATGGCTTTCTTTGAACCAAGAAAAGAAATTGCTGTCATTTTCGTCTGTATGATTTTTTATCTCATTAAGTATACCTATCTGCGTGTAGAAGTTATTTTGCATGATTGTATAAGCGATCATTTCAGGGCTACATATGAGTCTTTCTTGTCAACCGTTGGAAGACTGAGTCTCTTGGTGTTTTTTTATATGAGTGCTTCTATGGTCAATAGGTTTGGCTTTTTCTCACTCGTTTATATTTTTGCTCTTTATTTATTGATTTACTTGTTGGCAGTATTTTTTTTAAGAAGGAACGCTCAAAAAAGCTCAGTGAGATTATGATTATACGTGTGTTTTATAAATTCATGTGTTTGTTTTCATAAAACCTTTCTTAGGGTTTGTTATATCCCCTTCAAGGTTTTATCCATTGAATGATGGGAGCAATAATATCATGGAGATCAATGGTAAGATTTTTAAAAAAATCTCTTGGACATTTAACAAAGGGAACAGTGTAGGCTCTGTACAATAGAGCGGAATGCAATAGGGCGGATGACGTTAATTTTTGCGTGTTGCACTAAAGCGCGCTGCTTGTTGGAGAGGAAGTGCTTTGATACCAAAAGGGTGTAAGAGGGCTTCTGCTTTTGTGATGAGCGCATCTCGCTTTTTTTGAGTTTCTTCAATGCCATAGAGACGAACAAAAGTTGCCTTTTGTGCTGTTTCATCTTTTCCGGCGGTTTTTCCTAGGGTTTGTGTGTTGGCAGTAACATCAAGAAGATCATCGGTTAATTGAAAGGCTAAACCAAGGTAGGTTCCAAAAGCCGTCAAGTTTGCCGATAATTCTTCTGGCGCATTGCCAATGATGGCGCCTGCTTGGCAAGCAAAGCTTATCAGAGAAGCTGTTTTCATGCGTTGTAGTGTGATGATGTCAGTACTTTTTTGCGGTCTTTTTTCAGCTTCAAGATCCAGCATTTGCCCCCCTAGCATACCACCAAGTCCAGCTGATTGTGCAAGAGCTGTGATCAATTTTATTCTCATCTCTGTAGATAATGCATCAGCTTTATCGGCAATGATTTCAAAGGCAAATGTCAAGAGGGCATTGCCTGCTAGAATTGCTGTTGCTTCATCAAATTCTATGTGGACGGTGGGTTTCCCGCGCCGGAGGATATCATTATCCATGGCCGGAAGATCATCGTGAATGAGCGAGTAACAGTGAACACATTCTAAGGCACATGCAACATCAAGTGAATGTTCTACAGGGATATCAAAAAGTGCAGCACTTTGAATCACGAGAAAAGGGCGCAAGCGTTTTCCACCGTTTAGCACCCCATAGCGCATGGCTTTTATTAAGTTTTCAGGGCGTGAAATTTCACCAGTTTGGATATGATCACTTAACAGTATGTTCAATCGATTTTCAACGCTTTGGCCATGTTTTGCAAGAAGGGTGGTAAATTCGTGCATTCTTGCTTCCTTTGTTTTTACAAAATAATGATGATGTTCAAAGAGAGAGGTTATTGCTTTTTCTTGTGTTCATCAATGGGCGTAGGTTTTTATTAAAAATCCATTTCTCTTTATTATGCGTATCTTTACTATATGTGCAAATCCCTTTTAAAGCTTAATAAAATAATGCCAAATAAAAATTAAATATTAGCTTTATGGAAATATTTTCATGGGTGTATAAAACTTATAAACTTTGTGGTGCTTTTGCTCTTCATTTGGTCATTGTGTTACCATTTTCGATAAAAGGAAGGTTATTTTTAGTAAGAGAAAGATCATTTTGACATTGCCTCTTCTTTTTTATCAGTATATAATGTCCTCGAATTTTATGGTGTTTTTAAATGAAGCATTGTCATTTTTGGCATTGCTTTTCTTGTTTTAATGGATTGGGAGTGACTTTTTATGGCTGTACCTAAACGAAAAACCTCTCCAGCGAAGAGGGGCATGCGCCGTTCGGCTGATGCTCTGAAGGCGCCGACTTATATCGAGGATAAAAATTCTGGTGAGTTGCGTCGCCCTCATCATATTGATCTAAAAACGGGAATGTATCGTGGACGTTCTGTTTTAGTGGTTAAGGATTGAGTGTTTTTATCTCTCTTCTATGCTTAGGTTTCCTTTAATTTCTTGGTGAATGCGCATTCTTTAGTCGTGCATTTTCTGCCTTAAGATGGTTGTTGAGGTAACCTTGCGTTGCCCTCATGCCATTGATTTGAAAAGAAGCTATTGATCTAAAAAACGGGAATGTATCGTGGATGTTCCGTTTTCGTGGTTTAAGACTTTAGTATTTTATCTCTCTTCTATGCTTAGGTTTCCTTTGACTTCTTGGTGAATGCACGCTCTTTAGTTGTGCATTTGCACTTTAAGATGGTTGTTGAGGTAACCTTGCGTTGCCCTCATGCCATTGATTTGAAAAGAAGCTATTGATCTAAAAAACGGGAATGTATCGTGGATGTTCCGTTTTCGTGGTTTAAGACTTTAGTATTTTATCTCTCTTCTATGCTTAGGTTTCTTTTGATTTCTTGGTGAATGCGCATTCTTTAGTTGTGCATTTGCACTTTAAGATGGTTGTTGAGGTAACCTTGCGTTGCCCTCATGCCATTGATTTGAAAAGAAGCTATTGATCTAAAAAACGGGAATGTATCGTGGATGTTCCGTTTTCGTGGTTTAAGACTTTAGTATTTTATCTCTCTTCTATGCTTAGGTTTCCTTTGACTTCTTGGTGAATGCACGCTCTTTAGTTGTGCATTTTCTGCTTCCTAGAATAGAGGGTAAGATTTTTCCGTAAGAAGATGATTCTATTGTGGGGTGTGTTTTTCTTGTTCTTTGATGAGATTACCAACCATCATGTAAAATAAAACACTCCAAAAGGGATATCTTTGTATTGTAACATCATCTTATGTGTTTTTTTAAGAACCTCTTGCAACGTACTTTTCAACCTATTTTGCGACAGTGCTCTCGTGAAAGGCATAACAAGTTCCATGAAATAATATAAAATTTATTTACCTTTAGCTGCATAAAAGTGCAGGCTAGCACTGTCATACACTTTGTGAGCTCGTGGGTGTGCGAATAGCTTTTGACTCTTGAAATGGTTCATAATAGACATGCCTTTTTTGTAAAGTTTTTACTTACATAACCTCTCCGTTTGTAACGGGTAAGCGAGTGTTTTTAATTGATTGAACACGCAATAGATTGGAAACGAAAAAACTTTACGATATTCAGGGAGCATTCAATATAAGAAAAAAAACTATAAATTATCTTTATAAATCAATATGTTGAATTATTAGGATGTGTGAAGGAGTCATTTGAATGGTTTAATGGGAAAGCATCTTTCTGTATTCGTACTGATGATTGAATATAAAAATGATGTATTATGATGATTAGTCAATGAGCTTGCTATGTGAAGTAAAGCGCATGAAACGGTGGCGAGTACAATTTTTCGAAAAGCTAGAGTGTTGATTGGTGCTTTAAGAAATTTTATCCTTGAGAATACAGAGGATGATAAAAAATAAAACCAGCAAAAAGCTGGTTTTATCAAAATATCCTGTTGTTATGAAAGAGTGTATTATGCAGCGTAGACAGCTTTACTGTTTTCAGCTGTTTCCTCTCTTTCAGTTTTAAATTCATGTTTTGGCTTATTGGAAAGGTGCATCTCGATGAGATTAATTGCTTCTGTTTCAGAAAGGCTATTAATAACTGCAATTTCGCGGGCCATTCTTTCAAGAGCAGCGGTATAAAGTTGGCGCTCAGAGTAGGATTGTTCAGGCTGTAGGTTAGAGCGAAAAAGATCACGAACCACTTCAGCAATACAAATAAGATCTCCTGAGTTGATTTTAGCGTCATATTCTTGAGCACGACGGGACCACATGGTTCGTTTAACGCGTGCTTTTCCGCGTAAAACTTTTAACGCGCGTTCGACGGAATCTCCAGCAGATAATTTACGCATTCCAACGGAAAGAGCTTTTGCAATAGGGACTTTGACATCCATTTTATCTTTTGCAAAATGAATAACGAAAAGTTTTAATTTATGCCCAGCAACTTCTTGATCTTCAATCGCTATAATTTGTCCTACTCCATGCGTGGGGTAGACGATATATTCAGAGGTTGCAAATTCTTTAGTTTTTGAGGACGTTCCATGTTGGGATGCCATAATTTTAGTTTACTCCCTTATGATCAACAAATGCATCGGAAAACAGGTTATAAACCTGAGGGTTGAGTTTTCTTTAACCAAGTATATTGTACCAATTAAGTGAGCATAAAAGCCGAGTACTTTTAAATTCAAAAAAAATACATTGCTTTACTAAAAAAAGCAAAGAAAAATACTTAGAAAGATGATCATGTTAAAATAACACTAACATCAAACTTCAAAAGAATCAATCATTTCGCTTGAGGATTTTTTATTTTTACAAGAGAAGTCTTTCAATTGTTGCAAGAGAGCGCTGTACACTGTAGCATTACTCTTCTCCACTTCCTGGATTTTCTGAAAAATACTTTTCTAATTTGTTTGGAACGCCATCCATTTCTTTGGCTTGAGGAAGGGGGTCTTTTCTGGTTGTCAGATTAGGCCATTTGTTTGCATAATGAAGATTAAGTTCTAGCCACTTTTCGAGTCCTGGTTCTGTATCAGGTATAATGGCTTCTGCTGGGCATTCTGGTACACAAACACCGCAATCGATGCATTCATCAGGATGAATGACCAACATATTTTCACCTTCATAAAAACAATCAACAGGACAAACTTCAACACAATCGGTATATTTGCAGTGAATGCAGTTGTCGGTTACGACGTGGGTCAAGATCAAACTCCATTTGTTACTTTAATGCTCTTTAGAGGAAAGAGTGTGTGTGTCTTTATGGTTGGTGAGTTGATCGCGTAGCGCAGCTAATTTTGCAAAAGGTGAATCAGGGTTAAGACGTTTTTCTTTTTGAAAAGGCTTATAATTTGCACGCTTGCCTTGGGACTTATGAAACTTATGAGAATGTTTTGTTTGTGGAGATGCTTCTTGAGAGGAATTTCCATTTGCATTGTCCCCTCTTTTTACAGCGCTCTTCGGTTTATTTTTCCACTTATGTCCAGATTTATCACGTTTTTTTTGTGTGTGGTGGTGAAATTGATGCCTATAATGCCATAATAAAATAACTTTATCTTCTGCGAGAGGGGAAGTGGGATTGGTGAAATTTCCAACAGGTTCAGCTGCTGGTAAACGATTGATTTTATGGGGATGTTTTTCAATATGAGAGGATGAACTGTTCAAAGACGAAGTATTTTTTTCTTCTTGTGTTGTTTCTGAAATACTGATTGTTTGCCATAGACTGCCAACACACTCTGCTGGTTGGGTCGCTTGTGTTGTTGCCTTGACAGGAAAAGGGGCTTGGTGAGCTAGAAGATTTTGTTCAAAAATAGTATTGCTTATGCTGTATGATTGATAGCCAAGTCCTTTGAGGATTTCTTCCATATCGTTCCCATTGGCCCCAAGAATAGACATCATGGCTGGGGTCACAAAAAAGCTTTTGCCGTCATAGGCGCCATCGGGTTTGGGATCACTTCCTTGTTTCCACTGAAGGGTGGGGCGGATGAGATTGGCAAGACGTTCTAAAATATCAATCCGTACGGCACGTTGTCCTAAGATTCGGTACCCGGCTAATTGATAAAATTGTCGGTTATAGGTAGGCTCAACAATTAAAGAGGTTCGACCGGCAGATAGCGCTGTAAAAATTTCACCCAAGCCCGTTTGGTCTTGTCCCGCATTTTGAAGATTCCACAAAAGGGTAATGGCTTGGACCGGAGCGGGTTTAAGCATGCCTGCAACATAGATATGAAAAGCACCAAAACGCACACCTAGACGCCGAAGTACGGCACGTGATTCTTGCGCAAGGTTTTTGACAAGGTCTAAAACTTCGCGGCGGGGTAAAACCCCTAAAGCGTTAACCAGTTGTAAGGCAAGACTGTTGGTTGAATCTGTTAAATTATCAGCATTGCGCAAATCAAAAAGGGGCTTTAAAGCCGTTTCAAAATGAAAGGTTACAAAGCGCTCTAATCGTTTTATGACGTTATCGCGGGATTCTCCGATGAGTTGCGTGTCTGCTAAAACAATCAATTTGGGTTTGAAAAAATCTTCTGTCGCAACAAGTTGTCCCACAGGTTGACCAATCCAACGCACAATGCCATCAGAACTGAGGGTAAAATCACCATTTGCACAAGCACAAAAACGCGTTGCACGTTTGGAAAAAGCAAGAATCAAATTCTCATTCTCTGTTGAGCATTGAGACTCAGCTGTTTGGTCGCTATTATTTTTGTTGGCATAAAAACGAAAACCTTCAAATTTACCTCTTCCATATTTTTCAATGAGAATATCATCCTGAAGAATCTCATTCTGTTGAACAATCTTGCTATCCATGATCATTTTCTTTCTCAGTGTGACAGTGGTAAAAAGCCTTTTGCGACAACTCCATAATGCTGTTCTCTCTTTAACACGTTTGTTGCGCTTGCTTCAATCATTCTGTCGTTTTTTGATGTTTCTTTTTGCGTCTTTAAAACTTAGATGCTGCTTTTTTATTCAGTTTTCATTCAGTTGGAATAGTTTATATTTGTAAATTACACTTATTGGTTGTAATGTAAACCAAAAGCGTAAAAAGTATAAGCAGATTCTCTAAAATTAAAAGGAAATGGAATCAGTCATCAAAAAAACAGCATGTATTTTGTCTGAGTATTTTATTTTTTTGTTGTTTTGTCATGAAAAGTGAAGAGAAGCTTTTTTCAAATATTTCATAGACTAAAAGGCATATTGTAGGGGTATTTTGCAGGTGAAATTATGTCTTATGACAAGAAGTTTTATCATGATCATAAAAAAAACAATTGCGATTATAAATTTACACGCTAAAGTAGTGAGTTCAGAAGTGGACAACTTTTGAGTTCTTTTTAAGAAAGAACAATGATGTCGTTGCCAAATCAATTTTGATAATTTTAATCGCAAGGGGTTATTATGGGTAATCTTTCAAATGCTGTTTATAAAAGCAGCAAAAATTATAGCGATGCAGACAAAAGCTTAGGACGTAATATGATGCGTTCTGCTATGCAAGCACCTTATCTAGAACGACAAAAAGAGCATGATTTGGCTCTGCGATGGAAAGATAAACGCGATGATGATGCCATGCATCAAATTGCCGCAGCTCATATGCGTTTGGTGATTGCTATTGCAAACCGCTTTAAACGTTTCAAAATGCCCTTAGGGGATTTGGTACAAGAAGGATATGTGGGACTGTTGGAAGCTGCTGCACGTTTTGAACCTGATCGGGAAGTGCGTTTTTCAACTTATGCAACATGGTGGATACGGGCTTCTATTCAAGATTATATTTTGCGAAACTGGTCAATTGTTCGAGGGGGAACCAGTTCTTCGCAAAAAGCACTTTTCTTTAATCTGCGGCGTTTGCGTGCAAAACTGGTGCAAGATGATAGTGCTTTATCAAAGCAGGATATTTTTCGCACAATCGCTGAAAAACTCGGTGTTTCTGTACGCGATGTGGAAACAATGGATTTTCGTTTTTCCAGTTCGGATAATTCTTTGAGTGTTTCTGTTTCTGAAAACAGTGATAATCCCATTGCGAAGATGGATGTTTTGGTTGATGAGAGTCCGCTGCCTGATGCTTTAATTGAGCAAGTGATTGATGGTCAACGCCGTACGCAATGGCTTTACGATGCGTTGCAAATTCTCAACGAAAGGGAGCTGGAAATTATTCGCTTTCGTCGCTTAAATGAAGAGGGGGCGACTTTAGAAGTCTTGGGTGAAAGATTAGGAATTTCGAAAGAACGCGTGCGTCAAATTGAAGCACGAGCTTTGCAGAAATTGCGTTCTGCTCTCCTTACGGTTCATTCAGAAGACGCTTACGATATATAAGCCGTGAAGACTTTGTGAGGGGAAGAAGAGTGCTTAGGTGCGGGGGCGTATGGCATGATGAAGCTCTGATTGAGGGTTCAGTTTGCTTTATCAAGCCATATGCCTCCTTTTGAGGTGCAGTGAACCGTCTTTATGAGCAGAGGGAGATTGGAGGGTGATGTTTCTTTGAGATGGTCTGTGCAGAAATTGCGCTCTGCTCTTCTTGATACAAGTTCATTGTAGAAGATCTTCACGCTATATAAACCGCGATAGGCTTTTTTAAGGGATATAGATGCGGGGGGGGGGTGGTAGGGCGTGATGAAGCTGGTTGCATTTACAAATATTTGGGGGGAGGGCGTGATTAAAGACAGAAAAGAATCAAGATTGTCGCAGATAAAAAAGCCTTATTCGGTGATAATTTTTACTTTTGTACCAGCGCGTAACGTTTGAGTTGGTGAGAGGGCATTGAGAATCCGAAAGAGTTTTTCTTTGTTTGGTGTGTGTTGCATTTTATTGGCAAGATTTGCAATATTTTCTCCTTGTTTAACGCGAATAATACTGATCTTTAAGGGTTTCAATTTTTTTAACTCTAAAGTTGAAAGAGGGTGAAAGCTTTGGACCGTTTTTTGGGCAATTTCTGCAAAATTTTGAGAATTATAGGGGGCGGCTGTTAGAAAACGAAAAATATAGTTATTGAACGGAATGACAACCACATCAAATTGCCATTGTTCGTGAGTCGCACGAGCTTGCGCTGCAAGTAAATTTTGATTTAAGTGTCCTTGATGAGGGAGCCCTTGAATTGTGAGGGGATGGATAGATGATGGGTCTAGCCCGATAATTCCCCCGCTTTTCAAATAATCACTTGCAGACATTTTCGCTGGATGGGGAATGGCATCAAAGCGAATCGCAATTTTATTGGGCCCGCTAGCCCAAACGGTTTGTGCTGAATGTTCTATTGTAAAATTATTGGGAACAGAAAAAGCGATGCGCCATTGCGGATGAATAAATTCGTTGCCACGTATAAAGCCTGTGTAAAAGCTTCCTCCAAAAGTCATGCCATCAATGCTTTTGAGGAAAGAATCACGATCAGTATTTCCGTTGTTTTGTTGATTGATTTTACGGGCTTTTTCTATCGCAAGCCGAATGCGTTGAGGGGTGGTTGGGTGAGACGCTAGAAAGTCTAAGGAAGCATTTTTAGTGCCAGAAATATTCTGAAAAGCACTATAGGCTTCCATTGTTTGAAGAAAGCGTGGGGAGGCAAATGGATCATATCCTGCTTGTTGGAGCATTTCGAGGGCAAGGGAATCAGCTTCCAGCTCTTGATTGCGGGAAAATTGTGCAAGTTGTTGCTTGTTGTGTACGGGATTGCGATTTTTTCCCATAGTAGAAAAAAGATGTGGAGACATACGATTTGTCATCTTTTTCAATTGGGCTTCTTTTTGTAGGCGCAAAATGCCATGATTAGCTCTGATATGGGCCATCTCATGGGCTAAAATTGCAGCAACTTCTGAAGAATCGTTGGCAAGTGCTAGCATACCACGGGTGATGTAGATCGAGCCATTGGGGAGTGCAAATGCATTGACATTTTCTGAGTTTAAAATTGTGACAGAATAGCTTTGAGGAGAATGGTGGGATGCAATGGTTAGTTTACGGATGATTTTTGCTAAAAAGCGTTCAAGTTTTGTATCATGATAGGCACCACCATACATTTGCAAAATACGGGGGTGTTGCAGTGTGCTTAATGTGACATAGATATTATGACTGTCGGTACGTTTGATTATTTCAGAAGAACTGGAAGAAAGCTTGTCATTTTGAGAAAGGGGTGTATGACAAGCTGAAAGGAGAAGCATTAAACTGATGAAAGTTGCTTTATAAGGCAGAGAGCGAAAAAGAAAATTTCGTTGAAAAATGGCGTGTATTGGATCGCGGTGCAGGTTATTTCTGCTTTGGAATGTGGCAAATTTCATGGGTGTCTTTGTATCGTGTGTGTCTTTTTGAGAGAAGCTTTAGGGATGAGGATTCGTTTGGCTATATCACGGTTATTGTTTAGAAAAAATAGTTCTCATGGATAAAGGGATGCTCGAGATGAAAATTTTGTGAAAGGCAAAATGTGACATGACAACATTTACAATATTGTTAAATGGAGATCTTTTTATCACTGATCGTTTACTTAATCAAATTCAAAACAGTCGGGTGATTGCTGCGGATGGTGGGATGCGTCATGCGGCAGCACTTAACGTGATGCCTGAGTTATGGTTGGGGGATTTCGATTCATCTGATCAGACTCTGATTGACAAATATAGCCATGTTCCGCGGGAAGTTTTTCCCTCTGATAAAGATATGACAGATAGTGCTTTGGCTTGTGAAAGAGCACTACAAAAGGGTGCTAAAAAGTTGATTTTGTGCGGGGCTTTGGGAGGAGAGCGAAGTGATCATAGCCTTTCTCATATGACGCAAGCGTTGATGATGGCTGAAAAAGGGGTTTCAGTGTTGTTGACAAGCGGTTTGGAAGAAGGCTGGCCGGTTTTGCCAAAACTTGTATCATATGATTTGCCTGAAGGATGTTTGTTTAGTCTTATCGGTTTTTCTGACTTACAAGGCTTAACGCTTGAAGGAGTAAAATGGCCAATTTGTGATAAAAATGTGTCATTTGGCTCTTCTTTAACACTTTCTAACCGTATTTGTGGAACCTTTTCTTGCCATTTAGGTTCTGGAAAAGCTATATTGTTAGCGTCTGTGCCTATTTCGTAAAGCTCTTCCAATATATTTTGAATAAGGCAGGGGGGGGCTTAGTGATTGAGTACCGACATAAACGATATATTATGTATGGATATTGAGAAGGAGAGATTTTACTATGTTAAAATCAATTTTAAAAGTGGCTGTCGTTTCTGCGATTGGTTTTAGTTCGGTGGCTTGTACGACAACGGATGAACGCGTTGCTCGTTACGGTGTAGGAGGAGCTGCAATTGGGACCTTGGCGGGTACGGCTATTGGTGGAAGTACACCTGGAGCAGCGCTTACTGGTGCGGCATTTGGGGCTTTGGCTGGAGTAGTAACGGGTGAGGCTGTAAATCAAAGAAGACAACAAAAACAGGCCTCACAATTGTGTACATATCGCTCTCGCAGAGGATATGTTTACCAAGCACCTTGTGCGCAAAGAGTTCCTGTACGACAATTATGTACTTACCGTGATGCAAGAGGGGTGATGTATAAAGCACCTTGTCCGCGCCGCGTTCGTTAATGGCGGTGCCATTGCTGCGGCTTGACCGCATTTTCTTAAACGTGGGGATAACACCTTTGCTCAACCAAGCTTGTTTATCGGTTGAGCAGGGGGCGCGTATTGCGTTGGTGGGCCGTAATGGTTGTGGAAAATCCACTCTGTTAAAGATTGCCGCAGGAATATTAGAGCCTCATGGTGGCGAAATTTTTCGCCACCCTCGCGTGACACTTCGTTATGTCGCTCAAAATCCGGATTGTTCAGGTTTTGCGGATATTAACGCTTATATGGAAGCAGGATTGGACGAGACACTGGATGTTCAGTGGATCAATATGCTTCGCACAAATTTAGGATTTTCGGGTGCAGAAAAATTAGAAACGCTTTCGGGGGGTGAAAAGAGGCGCGTTTCATTGTTACGGGCTATTGCAGCAAAACCTGATATTTTGTTCTTAGATGAGCCGACCAATCATCTTGATTTACCAACCATTGAATGGTTGGAAGGGGTTTTGTCTTCTTTGCGTTCAGCGATTGTGGTGATTTCTCATGATCGACGATTTTTGGAAAATGTTACGCGTTCAACGGTATGGCTTGATCGTGGGATAACGAAAAGACTGGAAAAGCGTTTTTCAGAATTTGAGAATTGGCGCGATAAAGCTCTAGAAGAAGAAGCACTCGAGCAGCATAAATTGGGGCGTCAAATTGTCCGTGAAGAGCAATGGTTGCGTTATGGCGTGAGCGCACGACGTAAGCGTAATGTAAGGCGCTTGAGCGAATTAAAAAACTTAAGACAGTGTCATCAAACCTATAAAGGGCAGCCTGGAAGTGCACTGTTGAGCGCTGCTAAAAGTCATGATTCTGGTCAATTGGTGCTCGAAGCAAAAAAAATTTCAAAATCCTATGGGGATCGCGTTATCGTGAAAGATTTCTCTTTGCGTATTCAGCGGGGGGAGCGAATCGGTTTGGTAGGGCCTAATGGCATCGGAAAGACAACGCTTCTTTCCACGTTGATTGGGCAAGAAGCCGTGGATAGTGGAACGGTGAGGCATGGCTATAACCTCTCTATAGCATTGCTTGATCAGCAACGTATTCTCAATGAAGAAGAAACTTTGGCACATTATCTCACAGGGGGGCGGGGTGATACTCTTGTGATCAATGGGCAGGAACGGCATGTGGTTTCTTATATGAAAGACTTTTTATTTTTGCCGGAACAAGCGCGCACCCCCCTTAAAGAATTTTCTGGAGGAGAAAGAGCACGACTCATGCTTGCGCGCCTTCTTTCGCGTCCGGCAAACTTTTTAATTCTTGATGAACCAACCAATGATTTGGATATGGAAACTTTGGATTTGTTGCAAGAGTTTATTGCTGATTTTGTGGGAACAGTGTTGTTGGTAAGCCATGACAGAGATTTTTTAGATCGTACTGTAACGCATATGTTGGCACCGGAGGGCGATGGTCATTGGGTTTTGTATGCGGGTGGTTATAGTGATATGATGGCGCAAAATAAACAGGCTTTGACCTTTCAACGCAAAGAAATAGAATTATCGCACCGTAAAGCATCTGCAAAATCTTGCTCAGGGAAGAGCGGAAAAAATGCCTCATCAACAGATCCTAGCTTGGATAGTGCGGGAGAGAAGAAAACACGAAAAAAATTGTCCTATAAGCAGGTTTATGCATTGGAAAAATTGCCTGAAGAAATCGCTGTTTTGCAAAATGAAATCAAAAAAATTGAACAAGAACTCTCTGACCCCACTCTTTATCGCAGTGATAAAGAACGTTTTGAGCGTTTATCAACTGCATTGGAAAAAAAGAAAAATATTTGCACACAAAAGCAAGAAGAATGGCTAGAACTTGAAATTTTACGCGAAGAAATAGAAGCATGTTCACGGTAATGTCCCACTAAGCATTTTAAGAGATTCGTATTGTCTCATCGCTTTCTGTAGAAGCGCTTGGAAATATTGAAGAATGACGACCGTGCCTTATGAGTTCATAAAGAGCAGATTGTAGAAATATGCTTTTGACTGCGGTTAAAAATTATAACGCTGGTTAATGTTTTTTTTGAAGCAAACTTTACTGTTTATGTTTGGCTTTTTTTGCACAATTTTTGATAAAAAATCTTGATAAAGAAAAAATTAGTGGTGTGGTGCGTTTTTCAAAATGCCCTGGATGCAAGCAGAGCAATACATTCACACACTTTGCAAGTTCCTAATATTGCTATAACCCGTGGCACTTGAGCGCATTTATAAAAAGCATTCTCTTGTTTTTATTTTATACCTTAAACACACCAATACTGTTTATGACTGTTTATGAAGGAAAAAAATGATCCTCATTGATTCTTATATGAGAAGCTTTGTGATGGGAAAAGCTCACAGTATTTGACGTTATGTCACGACAAATCAACGTGTTATTGTAACATTTCTAGCAGGAGAAAATGATGACAATTAAAACAAAGCGAACAATTTCCACATTGATTGGTTTAGAAGATGCCGCTGAACTGTCTGCTTATTACCTGCGGAATGCGAATCATCTGCGCCCTTTTGAACCGTTGAGATCTGAGGGTTACTACACTCTAACAGCTTGGAAAGCACGCGCCAATGCATTTGCTTATGAAAGCGCACAAGGGCAAGCCTATCGATATGCCGTACGACTCAAAAATGAAAATACAATCATCGGTGTTGTAAACTTCACAAATGTGGTTCGTGGTGTTTTTCAAGCCTGTCATCTTGGTTTTTCTCTTGATGAGAAACAACAAGGCAAAGGCCTTATGTTTGAGAGTTTATCGGCTCTCATACGCCATATCTTTCATGTTTATCATTTGCATAGAGTGATGGCAAATTATAGACCTGAGAACATAAAAAGCGAACTTTTATTAAAGCGCCTTCATTTTGAAAAAGAAGGCTATGCCAAAGATTATTTGATGATTTCTGGAAAATGGAGAGATCATATTCTAACTTCTTTAATCAATGAGCGTTATAAGCCCGTCAATAGACTTGAATAAAAGATTTGAATAAAGCTCTATTAAAGAGCTTTATGCCAGATGTCTAAATATGCCGAATTTTTCACGATCTTAACAAGATGAAGATCCTTAACCATCTCTCTTCTGTAAACAATTCAGACCTTTGTTTAGCGAATTTCTGCTGCTGATCCCTTTAAATATTTTTTTATCCTAGAGAATGAGTTGATTGATCATCACCATTCATTGTTTTTCAATTTCACATCTGTTTTTAGGTTGAAGGACTCAAAAATGCTTTGCTGTCATGCACAAGTGTGGGGTTGGCTTACAAGGGGAGACCCGTATAGATAAAACGCTCCTCTGGGTAAAGAGGCCCCTATGGATACAATGATTGCAGAATAAGAAGTAAAAATGCGCTTTTCATGAATCCTTTCAAATGTGAGGGCTGTTGCAATGTTATACATCCTGTGAAGTTGTCTTGTCACAAGTTATATAAATTTTGTGTTATTTTGCACAAACTACCCACAGTGGGCAGAATTTTTGTGTATTCATGCGTTTCTTTCCATTTTCTTTAAGAAAATTTCCAATGTTATCAATATTATTAACTCATCCCAAGCGCATTTTTATAAAGTTCAATGATGGCTTCTTCTTCCATTCGTTCGTGCTCTTCTTTTTTACGCAACCGTATAATGCTTCGAACAGCTTTGCTATCAAAACCAGAGCCTTTAAGTTCCGTGTAGACGTCTTTAATATCATCGGAAATGGTTTTTTTTTCTTCTTCTAGGCGTTCAATTCGTTCGATAAAAGAGCGTAATTGGTTGACAGATATAGCGTGTGTTTGATCGGTCACTGTATCATTCATTGTATTTTCTCCAGGTTATATGTTTTAAGTTATTTTTTTGATGACAAGTTTATGTTGGAAAAGCTTGAAAAATAAAAAATCAATCAAGCACCACAGTTTTTTTACAAATTGACTTTAAATATTTTGTAAAGTTTTTAAGATATATGCATCGATAAAAGGGCTATAAAAAGAAAAATATAAAAATATATGTTTTTAAGAGTTGAAAGGCTTTTGAAAAAAAAGACGTATAATGTGTTTTGGGAATTGATATTATAGAGGAAGTTTTGTGATTTTGAAAAAACAATATTGGGCATTTCAGAAAAGATTAAAGGTTTTTCTTTTGAGCATTTTGCTCTTATTTCCCCTTGTTGTTTGTGCAAAGGCTGACTTTAGAGTGTGTAATACAACGCAACAGTCTGTAGGGGTTGCTCTTGGATATCGTACGTTTTCAGGGTGGGTGAGCGAAGGCTGGTGGGTGGTTCCCGTGACAGAATGTAAGACCTTAATCGAAGGACCTCTTGCCTCGCGGTTTTATTATTTTTATGCGGAAGGAGCACAAAAAAAAGGAAGCTGGGCAGGCTCTGTCACCATGTGTGTGCAAGATAGCCAATTTACCATTCAAGGGGTTCATGATTGTTTCCCGCGTGGATATCAAAAGGCTGAGTTTAAGGAAATCGATACCGGTAATCAAACCAGTTGGATGGTACAGTTGACGGATGATTCTTTGTTCAACAATTCAGTTATCCCTTCTTTTTCAGGAAATTCTCCACCGTGAAACGGGCCCGTAAAGTAAAAATTATTGCGACTCTTGGTCCTTCTTCTTTTTCTCGTGTAATGATTGAGAAGCTTTTTAGGGCAGGGGCAGATGTTTTTCGCCTTAATATGAGTCATACGGATCGTAACACGCTGGGCGATTTGGTTAAGTCAATACGGGAGGTTGAAAAAACGGTTCGGCGCCCCATTGGTATTTTGGTGGATCTTCAGGGACCAAAACTGCGTATTGGTTGTTTTGACAAAGGTCAAGAAGATTTGCGTGTCGGGCAAAGCTTTACGTTAGATCATCGCGATGTGGCTGGCGATGCACAGCGTGTTTTTTTCCCTCATGAGGATGTCTTTTCAGCGATTAAACCAGGGGATCGCTTGTTAATTGATGATGGAAAGTTAGAACTGCGTGCTGAAGTGTGTGATGATCATTTTGTTCAGTGTCGTGTGGTTGCTGGAACCCGTATTTCTGATCGAAAAGGTGTGAGTTTTCCGGATACAATTTTGCCTTTTGATTCGATGACCTTAAAAGATAAGGCTGATCTTCAGGCTCTGTTACAGCAGCCTGTTGATTGGGTTGCCCTTTCTTTTATTCAACGTCCAGAAGATATTATAGCGGTGCGCCGGTTAACAAAAAGCAAAGTGTCTTTGATGGCTAAAATCGAAAAGCCTCAAGCCTTGGAACATATAGAAAAGATTATTGACGTTTCTGATGGTATTATGATTGCACGCGGAGATCTCGGGGTGGAAATGCCTCTGGAAAGGGTTCCTGCGATTCAAATGGAGCTGATCAAAGCTTGCCGTTTAGCTGGAAAACCGGTGGTGGTAGCAACACAAATGCTCGAGTCAATGATCACATCTCCTGTGCCAACGCGTGCAGAAGTATCGGATGTGGCGACTGCGGTTTATGCTGGAACAGATGCGGTGATGTTGTCGGCTGAATCTGCTTCTGGTCGTTATCCAGAAGAAGCGGTGCTTATGATGGATAAAATCGCACGGCAAATTGAACAAGATCAAACTTATGCTGCTCAGGTTGGAGCACAACATCCAACACCAGAATCAACCGGGACGGATGCGATTTCTCTTGCAGCGCGTCAGATTGCTGAAACACTTTCACTTGCCGCTATCGTTGCCTATACGGCTTCAGGAACAACGGGTCTGCGCGCTTCTCGTGAGCGTCCCAATAGACCGATTATTGCTTTATCGCCCATTGTGGAAACAGCACGGCGTTTGGCACTCGTTTGGGGGCTTCATTGTGTGGTTACTGCGGATGCGAAGAATTTAGAGGATATGGTTGATCGTGCAGCTATCATTGCCTTTCAGGAAGGTTTTTGCCAAGGAGGTGATCGCTTCCTTGTGACAGCCGGTGTTCCCCTTGGAACGCCTGGTGCAACAAACCTTTTGCGTATTGCCTCTGTCTCTCCAGATGGAACGAAGGGGATTTGATCCGCTTATACATGGTGTTTTTTCCATGTGCCTTTGAATGGGTTTTAGAAACAACGGGTCTGCGTGCTTCTCGTGAGCGTCCCAATAGACCGATTATTGCTTTGATCTTCCATTGTGAAAACACGGTATTATAATGTTTGGGCATTAGGTTTTGGGGTGGGATGTGGTGATATGGGAATTTTATCTTTCGTTTTGAAGATGGTTACCTATGGTGGATTTTCTTTTTATCACCTTTTAAAATATGTTTCATATCGCTTTATTGATGTTTTATAAGCGAGAGATTCATTGATCATGAAAATTTATTCTTTTGCTATTTGAATGAGAGCTTTAAAATTTTTTTCACTTTAAGCTTTTGTGAATGGATAAAACTTTTGCAAATAGAATTGAATAAAATTATGTGTTCCCCAAAATGATGAAGATTAGGCATGAGAATAAAGTAATGGGTGAACGTATTTAAAAAATATGCTGTTCATGCGCCATTTTTATGTAAAAGCAGTTGGCTTTATACATTACGATTTTTTAACAATGACATTTGTTTTTTGGGGGGGTGATTTTGGGGCGTTTATTGTGCGAGATATCTCATTGCTAGCATGGTAGTATAAGGCGGAATCTTGGAAGTATGAAGAGTTTGTGTATCAATGAAATATTCAAGAGAGTTTTTTGATCTGATTTTAAGCTAATTCTGTGTGGGCAATGCGTAACTAGTCACTGGAATTTTCTTAATAAGAAATCGAACTGTTTATGGGGGAGGAGAGTTTTTTGTGCCTTTTGAGGTGTGGAGAAAAAGTCAAATCGGCTTGCTTTTTTTCGTGATGGTGCTGTTTAGAAATCTTCTTGTTCTTGTTCTTGAATGTTTTTGCTATTTTGGTCATCTTTGAGCAATTGATTGGTGAGCTTTTCAATGCGTTGTGTGGTGTCACGCATAATTCTTCCCATGGCGCGCTCCTTTTCATTGTGGAGTCGTAAAAGAGCATCGTAGTCTTCTTGTAACTTTTTATTTTCTCGTTTTATTTCTTCCATTTCATCGATAATCATTATGCCCGCCATTACCGATAAACGATGGTCGCCAATTTCTCCAAAATTTTTCTTTAAATGGGTGATATATTGATCTAATTGAGCTGCAAGCGCAATAAGATGACTTTCTTGTCCTTTATTACAAGCCATACGATAGTTTTTACCATCAATGGTAACGGAAACTGTTTCCATACGTTCAAACCTTTATTTATCCAAACCTTTATCTATCAATGACAACACGAATCGTTTCCATTGCTTTAATAAGACGTTTGGAAACTTCTTTGTTAACGGATTCTAAGCGTTCAATTTGGGCTTCAGCTTTGTCAAGTGCTTGAGCAAGATGGCTGCGGTCAGCATTCATTCGTTGAATTTCTTCTTCCCATTCGTTATTTTTATCAATAACGGCGTTGCGGTTTATTATGGTGATCTCTAAGGTTCTAAGTGCTTTTTCTAAGTGCTCTAGAGCATCTTGCAGAACCGTAGTCTCTTGGTTCATTGCTTTTGTCCTTTGAGTAATTGTATCCTTTATCAATGCGTTATGCAAAAACGAATCACTTACATTTTCATAGTGTGTCTCTTTCATTTTTAAGTATGTAGGATATTTTAGCAAGCAAAGCAGGGGATAGATATTAATTAAAAGCTGGATTTTTTGCGCGTATTGTCATAAATGACATGGATATACAGGATGCGTGAGGGGAATGTGTTATTAATGTATGTGAAGCGATGACAAAAAGTCTCACGCTGATGATGAAAAAAAGAGTATTTCTTAAGGAATTTAAAGAGAATCTAAGAGAATACGGAAAAAGCAACAGTATAACGTATTTAACGAAATGGTCGATCATTCATGACAAATACCCACCAACAGAATCAGATGGCCAATGCTATCCGTTTTCTTGCTATTGATGCGATTGAAAAAGCCAACTCTGGTCATCCCGGCTTGCCAATGGGAGCCGCTGATATTGCTACGGTTCTTTATACACAATTCCTTGCTCATGATCCTAAAAAACCTCGTTGGCCTAACCGTGATCGTTTTGTCTTATCAGCAGGACATGGATCTATGTTGCTTTATGCTCTGCTGTATCTTTCTGGTTATGAAGATATCTCACTTGAGGATATAAAAAGTTTTCGCCAATTAGGGGCAAAGCTTGCAGGTCATCCAGAATATGGGCATGCGGCAGGAATTGAAACAACGACAGGACCTTTGGGACAGGGGTTAGCGAATGCCGTGGGGATGGCTCTTGCAGAACGGTTGCAAAATGCCCGTTTTGGCGATCTTATCAACCATTATACTTATGCGTTGGTGGGGGATGGATGCCTGATGGAAGGCATTTCGCAAGAAGCACTTTCCTTGGCAGGACATTTGAAACTTAATAAGCTTATCGTGTTGTGGGATGATAATAATATTTCTATCGATGGAGAAATTTCTCTTGCGGATAGTACAGATCAAATCGCCCGTTTTAAAGCATCCGGTTGGAATACACTCAAAGTAAATGGGCATGATCAAGCCGCTATTGCACAAGCTATTGAAGCAGCACGCAAAAGTGATAAACCAACGTTGATTGCCTGTAAAACAACGATAGGCTTTGGGGCGCCCAATAAAGCGGGAAGCAATAAAGTTCATGGGGCCCCTTTAGGAGCACGGGAAATCGCTGAGACCCGTATCGCCTTAGGGTGGGAGGCAGAGCCTTTCGTTATTCCAGCCGATATTCTTGATAATTGGCGCTTGGCAGGGCTTAATGCTGCTAAAAAGCGACAAAAGTGGGAAGAAAAATTGGCTGATCTTCCTGTCTCAGAGCGGGTGGAATTTGAAAGATTGATGCGTGGTGATCTCGTGGGGGGATTTGATGGTGCTGTGGATGCTTATAAACAGAAGCTTGTTGAAGAGTCTCCTGTTGTTGCTACGCGTAAAGCTTCTGAGATGGCTTTGGAAGTGATCAATGAAGTCGTGAGTGAGACCATTGGTGGTTCTGCCGACTTAACAGGATCTAATAATACAAAAAGCAGCCAGATGAAAAGTATCACGGCGGAGGATTTTTCAGGGCGCTATCTCCATTATGGTATTCGTGAACATGCTATGGGCGCTATCATGAATGGGCTCGCTCTCCACGGAGGCTTTATCCCTTATGGGGGAACATTTTTATGCTTTTCTGACTATATGCGTCCTGCTATGCGCTTGTCTTCTCTTATGGGGCTGCGGGTGGTTTATGTCATGACCCATGATTCTATTGGGCTTGGAGAAGATGGTCCGACCCATCAACCCGTGGAACATTTGGCTTGCCTGCGTGCTATGCCTAATCATCTTGTATTCCGTCCTGCTGACGCTATGGAGACAATTGAGTGTTGGCAATTGGCTTTGAAAGCGCGTAGCACGCCTTCTACCTTAGCTTTGAGTCGACAAAATTTACCGCTGTTGCGTCAAGAGTATGAAGAAGAAAATCTCTGTATGCTTGGTGCTTATGAATTGTTAACAGCCAGTGATGAAGCACAAGTGACACTGTTTGCTTCCGGTTCAGAGTTGCAAATTGCGGTTAAAGCACGTGAGGTCTTAGAAGAAAAAGGTATCCCAACACGTGTGGTTTCTGTGCCTTGTTTTGAACTCTTTTCTCAACAGTCTTGCTCCTATCAGCGGGCTCTCATTGGCGATGCGCCGATTAAAATCGCGATTGAAGCTGCTGTTGCTCAAGGATGGGACCGTTTTATTGGCTGTGATGGGATTTTTATTGGTATGGAGGGCTTTGGGGCGAGTGGAACAATTGATGACCTTTATGCACATTTTGGTCTTACTTTTGAAAATGTCGTGGCAATTGTTGAAAGAGAGCTGGAAAAGATCGCAGAAGAAAAAACAAGATGACAGTGTGTGTTGTCATGAGCGGGGGTGGTTGTCGGGTATTATACTCTGTGCAGTGTTGTGGGTAAGTGATTAATTTATCGAGATATTGATGTCTTGGGAATTTATGGTTTGGGATTGGAAAATGCCCATTTGTTGTGTTTTAAATGTTATGCTTTAAAAAATTAGATGAGGAAACATGTGAAATGACAGTTCGTGTTGCAATTAATGGGTTTGGTCGTATTGGACGCAATATTTTACGGGCACTGATAGAAAGTGGACGAAAAGATATTGAAGTGGTTGCAATTAATGATTTGGGATCGGTGGAAACAAATGCCCATTTGTTGCGCTATGATTCAGTTCATGGCCGTTTTCCTGAGGATGTTAAGGTGGTGGGCGATGCCATTGATGTGGGAACTGGTTTAATAAAGGTCTGTGCAGAGCGTGATCCAGCACAATTGCCTTGGAAAGATTTGGATATCGATATCGCGTTGGAATGTACGGGCATTTTTACGGCGCGTGATAAAGCAAAGGCACATTTGGATGCAGGGGCAAAGCGTGTTCTGGTTTCCGCTCCCTCAGAGGGTGCAGATCTTACGGTTGTTTATGGGGTTAATCATCAGTCTTTAAGCCGTGAGCATCGTATTGTTTCAAATGCCTCTTGTACAACCAATTGTTTGGCGCCCGTTGCACAAGTTTTGCATAACACGGTGGGTATTGAAAGGGGCTTTATGACAACAATCCATTCTTATACGGGGGATCAGCCCGTTTTAGATACCATGCATCGTGATCTTTATCGTGCGCGTGCGGCTGCTCTTTCGATGATTCCTACATCAACCGGAGCGGCAAAAGCTGTGGGGTTGGTTTTGCCAGAATTAAAGGGATTGCTTGATGGGGTGTCCATTCGTGTTCCAACCCCTAATGTTTCTGTGGTTGATTTGACATTTACGGCTCAGCGTTCCACAACAATTGAAGAAATTAATACAGCTATTGCGGCTGCTGCACGAGGTCCTCTAAAGGGCATTTTGGATATGACAGAAGAAAAGCTTGTGAGTTGTGATTTTAATCATAATCCGCATTCAGCGATTTTTCATAATGATCAAACCAAAGTGATTGATGGTAAGCTCTGTCGTGTTCTCGTTTGGTATGATAATGAATGGGGCTTTTCTAACCGTATGAGTGATACGGCGGTGGCTTTTGCTAAGACAATATAGATACCATAAGAAGGACCTTAGGGTCCTCTTTTTATAAGAAAAAGCCTCGTTTTGTACAAATTAAGGCGCATTCTTTTGAGAAAGTCTAGACAGGTTATTGTTTTATGCGCGAGAGAGAGGATGCTGTTGAAAGATTGATGGTGTTTTTTGATACAAGGCGCTAGGCACTTTTAAAAGTTGCGTGAAAGAGTAAGCTTGAAAAAGTAACATCTGATACAGGACAATTTTTGAGAAAACGTCAGAAAACGAAAGAGGTAAACTCTTTTGCATAAAAGTAAAAGGGTGTTTTAGTGAAAATAAAATTGAGCCAATACATTTGTTGGAAACAATGGAATGTAGAAGATTAAGAACAATGGAGGCTTTTGTATATTTGACCATGGATACGTTTGACAATGGAGGCTTTTGATTTTCAGACAGAGAGTTGAGAGAAGGGGGCTGTTGTTGTTGGTCCTTTTCATGCAAAAACAAAGAGGGGACCTATAAAAGCAAAGAAGAGGTTTTAGTGGAAAGAGAATTAAGCAGGTTTGTTCGATGCATTTTTGTTTAAAACAACGGAAAGTGAAGAGGAAATAGCGAATGGGTTTTCGTACACTTGATGATGTTGATGTTGCTGGAAAGCGTGTGCTTGTGCGGGTGGATTTTAATGTTCCTATGGCACAGGGTAAAGTTTGCGATGAAACGCGTCTTAAACGCCATAAAGAGACGCTCGTTGAACTGCAAAAGCGGGGAGCCAAGCTTATTCTGCTTTCTCATTGTGGTCGCCCCAAAGGAAAGGTCGAGTCAGAATTTTCACTCCGTTCTGTTGTGCCGGTGCTGGAAAAGATCATAAAACAGCCGGTTGCTTTTGCGCCGGACTGTATTGGTTCAGCTGCACAGGTAGCGGTGGAGTCATTGCAAAATGGAGGCGTTGTATTGCTCGAAAATGTTCGGTTTTATGCCGGTGAGGAAAAGAATGATTGTTCTTTTGCAGAAGCTTTGGCCCATAATGGGGATCTTTATGTCAATGATGCTTTTTCGGTTTCTCATCGTGCCCATGCTTCAGTGGAGGGAATAACCCATTTGTTACCCTCTTATGCGGGGCGATTACTGCAAGGGGAATTGCAGGCCTTAGAAAAAGGGCTTGGAAATCCAACGCATCCTGTGGTCGCACTGGTGGGAGGGGCAAAAGTTTCCAGTAAGCTTTTTGTTCTCAATCATTTGGTGGAAAAAGTCGACTCCTTGGTTATTGGGGGTGGGATGGCCAATAGTTTTTTAGCCGCGCAAGGCATTCATGTGGGGAAGTCACTGTGTGAACACGAATTGATGGAGACGGTCAAAAAAATTATTAAAAAAGCGCAGGAATGTCACTGTACACTTCTACTGCCTATGGATGCTATCGTTGGATTTCGCTTTGAAAAAAATGCACCGCATCGTCTTTATGATATTAGCGATATTCCTGCGGATGGCATGATATTGGATATTGGAACGCGCTCTATTGCTCATATCAAGAGCGCGATAGATAAGGCTGCGACTCTTGTGTGGAATGGACCTCTTGGTGTTTTTGAGATGTCTCCCTTTGATAAAGGAACAATTGCCGTTGCACGCCATGCCGCAGAACGCAGTTTGATGGGCAAGTTAGTTTCAATTGCGGGAGGAGGCGATACAGTTTTTGCTCTTAATCATGCGGGTGTTGCTAATGATTTTACTTATCTCTCAACTGCAGGAGGGGCTTTTTTAGAATGGATGGAAGGTAAGGTGCTTCCTGGTATTCTTGCTCTTATGCAAGCTTAAAGACTTTGTTGAAGGGAAAATTGAAAGAGCTGTAAGATCATAGGCTGTGTCAAGTATGATGATCATATTGCTGATGTTTGAAAATGCGATAAAATAAAGAGGAATTTTTTATGAATGAACGTCTTGAAGATATAGCACTTTCTCTGGTGCATGCTGGTAAGGGTATTTTGGCTGCCGATGAAAGTACTGCAACAATTGGTAAGCGTTTTGAAAGTATTGGTGTTGAGTCCAATGAGGATAACCGCCGCGCTTATCGTGAAATGCTTTTTAGCGCAAAAGAAGCTATGGAAAGTGCTATCTCTGGTGTTATTTTATTTGATGAAACCATTCGACAAAAAGCATCAACAGGGCAAATGTTGACGGATCTTATTCGGGATGCGGGTGCTTTGCCAGGAATTAAAGTTGATACCGGTGCTAAGCCCTTGGCTGCTTTTCCCCAAGAGACAATTACTGAAGGGTTAGATGGTCTCCGTGAGCGGCTGAAAGACTATTATGCTTTGGGCGCCCGTTTTGCGAAATGGCGCGCGGTGATTGCCATTGATGCACACACGCTGCCAACAAGAGGTGCCATTAATCAAAATGCGCAAGCTCTCGCTCGTTATGCTGCTTTATGTCAGGAACTCAATATTGTGCCGATTGTTGAGCCGGAGGTGCTTATGGATGGACCGTCGTGTCAACATTCCATTGCCCGTTGTTTTGAGGTGACACACGCTGTTTTGACAACTGTCTTTAAAGAACTATTTGAAGCTCGTGTTGTTTTAGAGGGGATGATTTTAAAACCCAATATGGTGATTGATGGCAAGGATGCGCGCAAGGCTGGTGTTGAAGAGGTGGCTGAAAAGACCGTCCGTGTGCTTAAACAAACGGTCCCTTGTGCTGTTCCAGGAATTGCTTTTCTCTCTGGGGGACAATCTGATCAGGAAGCGACAGCGCATTTGTCTGCCATGAATAGTTTAGGGGCATTGCCTTGGAAATTGACTTTTTCTTATGGACGAGCATTGCAAGCGGCTGCTTTAAAAGCATGGGCTGGTCGCCATGAAAATATTGCTGTTGCGCAAAAGGCATTTTGTCATCGTGCGCGGATGAATCATTTAGCTGCTTTAGGACAATGGACAAAAGAACAGGAAAAGGACAGTGCTTGAAGTACAAGCTCTATGCCTAAATGCGCGGATATTTTGCATGTTTCTGTGTAATTGAGGAAGTCCTCATCATGATAAAAATGATGAGGGCGTTTTAGATTTGAAAGCTTTCTCAGAGGGGTCTTTTCATTGGATATTTTAAAACCCAATAGGGTGATTGGGGATAAGGATGTACGCCAAGGCTGGTGTTGAAGAGGTGGCTGAAAAGACCGTCCGTGTGCTTAAACAAACGGTCCCTTATGCTGTTCTTAAGAATTGCTTTTCTTGTCTTTCGGACAATCTGATCAGGAAGCGACAGCGCATTTGTCTGCCATGAATAGTTTAGGGGCATTGCCTTGGAAATTGACTTTTTCTTGATCGACGAGCATTGCAAGCGGCTGCTTTAAAAGCATGGGCTGGTTGCCATGAAAATATTGCTGTTGCCCAAAAGACATTTTGTCATCGTGCGCAGATGAATCATTTGGCTGCTTTAGGACAATGGATAAAAGAACAGGAAAAGGACAGCGCTTGAAGTACAAGCTCTATGCCTAAATGCGCGGATATTTTGCATGTTTTTGCGTGATTTTGGAGTCCTCATCATGATAAAAATGATGAGGGCGTTTTAGATTTGAAAGCTTTCTCAGAGGGGTCTTTTCATTGGATATTTTAAAAGTCTTTATGCGTGCCATTGTGAGGTAAGATTGCGGGAGAGGTGCGTTTGTAAGAAGGGAAGATGGTGTTTTAAAGGAAATTCGTGAATGCGCAGCAGTGTGTTGTCATTCATGAGGGAGGGCGTACTTTTTAAATAAAAATCATAAAGATGATATTATATTGAAGCGTTTGATATTGTGATATTTTCTCTTCTTCATGTTATCATTGCTCATCATCAGCAGAATCCATTTGATTACAGTTTTACAAAGGTGGATAAGCGGGGCGATTGGAGAGTTGTGGTTTCTCTATGGATTAGACATACAGCTTATGAAGATTTTATGTGTCAGGATAGCTTTCTCTTCAATGGGGGTGGTCTTCTATTGACGAACGGGTTGGAGAACTCTTGCGAAAGAAGATAGATTTGTATCTCAATAAAACACCTCTTTTTTATTAAAATGAATAAATTTTTCTTGTATTTTATGATGATATCATTATAGAAAATTAATTTCATGGCATTTTAGCTTTAAAATCGAGGGGGGGGAGTTGTGGACAGCATATCTTCTAAGAATACAAGCACCAAAAAAAATCGATACGCAGAAAAGAGCGTTTCTGCAATTATGATGCGAAAATTTTGCCATATCGTACGTGGGGTATTCGCTGGAATATTCAGCGTGTTTATTTTTACAATTTTTCTTATCCTATTCAACATGCGTGGACCGATTCATACCGCATTAGGCGTCTTTGGGGCGGTGAGTGGAATCGGGTGCATTTTATTTTTTTACGGATATTTTTTACAACGCCGCGAAGCAACAGCAGATGAAGCCGCTCTATCGTTCACATTACTCTTAGCAATTGGTGAAGGCATTTCTTATATTTTCTGCATGTCTGCTAGTTGGGGGTATGATGCTCTCTTATTCCGTTTAGCACCTCCAGGGTATGTTCTTATTCTCCCTGAATAAAGAGAGCGTACTTTGGTTGTGTATAAATCAAAATGAGAGGCGGACAGCCTCTTAAATTCTTAATAATCGTTCTCAAAAATCATGACATTAGAGCTGCATTTAATGAAGGGACTATAACAGACCTTGGTCCTTAAAAGCTCAAAGGAAGTCTTATAGGCCGCTTAACGGTGTCCTTGACCTTAAGACACCAAAACGGCTTATCGTGTCCTTTTCACGCGGCTTATGAAGTCATGATATAAGGGGAGAAAGCTTCTCAGGGGGCCTCAATGGTATGTTATCGTGTGTTAAATGGAAAAATGAGAAAACATCTTTATGCAATATAATCCAATTATGATTTTTTGATTTAAATGTAAAGGGTTTAAAGCGTTCTACAAAATTGATACGATATAAGGGGATATTTAGCAACAAAGGCGTATTTTAGGTGCTCGTGATAGAGCTATATCATAAAATGATTTTTGAATGACTCATCCTTTTAGTTCTATTTTCTAAAAGGTCATTTTGAAGGCTCTTGGTTAATGACTGTAAAGGAAAGTTGACACGTAAATATTTCGCTTTGTGGGTATAGATGTCGAATTAGTTGATTACCTATTATGATGTGCAAGCAAGAGATTTTGTGTGTTTCACTATGGGGCGTTGATATGAGAAAATCCTATGATATGAAGTTTTCTCATGAAAAACAATGAATTGTTCTTATAAATCAACATGAGAGTGCTGTTATGAAGAGAGCTCTTTGCACACCTTAATGATCCATAGAGACTAACTTGCCTATCATTTTATATTCTGCACACAAAGGAAAAGCGTTTTTATAAAAAATGCTTCTTCTCACGCAGAGAAAAGAACAGCCAGAATTTAAGAAGAAAAACATCTCAATTCTTGCCCCTCTTTTTCCATGAGCCCTTTTAAATTGATAAACATGGCTGTAAAGAGTGGTATTTATGCCCTTAAAAATACTGCTCTTGTATTAAAATCTCTTATTCGGGTGACAATTGCAATTTTGCAAGATAAGCATAAACACCATTTTTGCCACAAGTTCAGTATAGGCTCTCTCTTCTACAAGGGTGCCTTTATCCATCACGAGAATACGATCCGTTTTTAAAATTATTGCCAAACGGTGAGCAATTATCAAAGTTATACGATTTTGATCAATCCTTCTAAGGCTTGTTGTACCAACTTTTCACTGTTTGCATCTAAAGCAGATGTTGCTCAATCAAGCAGCAACGCTTTGATTGATAATAATTCATTGTTTTGTATATTGGATGAGAGTCCTAAACATTGTAGGATTTTCTCATTTCAAAGCTGTTTTTATGTTGAATCAACCAAAACCATTCGCTTGCACGTTACAAGTGGGGGAAGCCCGTGTGGATAAAAATTATAAAGAAGGGACTTAAAATGCCTATAATGGAATGTCTCAAGTGCTAAGGGCTGTAGCAACATTGGGAGCTGGCAAATTAATGATGGTGCCAAACTGCAACAAGAGGGGGTATTTTTAAGATCGCACGTGCAATACTAATGCGTTGTTTTGCCTTTCAAGAAAGTATGGTATCACTTCTGTCATCAAGCTATCCGGTAAAACTTGAATAAATTCAAGTTCATTAGCCGCTTTAGCAGCGGCAAGAATGTCCTCTTCATGGGGATTTTCAGTTCAAAAAAGATGAACTGTTTGCAATCCTTTTATTTGAAATGTTTATGCCTCATGAGAGGAGGCTTATGCTGATATCTCAATTGATCTTTAAATTTAAAAAAAACGCAGCCATCACGATTTATAAGGGTTTGAGACCGCTATATTTCTGTTGGATACGTTTTTAAATTAATATCTTAAAATGTACTCTTTACAGCACAAAAAAGCCTCATCGCTTAACGAGGCAATCGTTTTGTTTAAAATCTTTGTACCTCATGAGAATGAGGTTTTTACATACCAATATTGCCAAAACGATTTTTGAACTTAGAAAGGCGACCGCCACGGTCTACGAGTGTCTGGGACCCACCTGTCCATGCTGGATGCGTTCTTGGATCAATGTCTAAATTAAGGGTATCCCCTTCTTTTCCCCAAGTGGAGCGCGTTGTATATTGGGTTCCATCCGTCATAACAACGGTAATTTTATGATAGTTAGGATGAATATTCGCTTTCATGCGTCAAACCTTTTGCGTTTATAGAATGAAAGAACACTTACTCGATTTTTTTTTAAGTGCGCTTCCTTTGTCTTTTTGATACACTGATTAAAGTATTTATTCCTATAGCTGAGCACGCATCAAAAAACAAGTGTTCAAGATGCATCATTGTGTCACGTGTTTAAATCATTTAATAGAGTGAGCGGAGTTTTATGAAATTATATCATCATCCAGAAAAATCTACAAAGCCTTCTCTTAAAAAATCTCCATTCTCTTCGCTTGCCATTTTTGTTCCTTATCTTTTGCGCTATCGCTGGTTGTTTATCTTTGCTTTTGTTGCTTTGTCTGTTGCAGCTCTTGTCACATTAGCTTTGCCCATAGCAATCCGCCAAATGTTTGATCATGGTTTTTCTTATTCAAGCCATGGACATATCAATTTTTATTTTGGAATTTTGTTTGGATTAGCTTTGATTCTCGCCTTTTCTTCAGCTTGCCGTTATTATTGTGTTATCACATTGGGAGAACGGATTGTTGCTGATTTACGGCGTGATGTGTTTATCCATATTATGAAACTTTCTCCTGCTTTTTTTGATCGGTCGCATTCCGGCGAGATTGTTTCAAGACTTCTAACAGATACAACACAAATAAAATTGGCTGTTGGCTCAACCGCCTCTACGGCTTTGCGTCAGCTGATTATCGTGACTGGCGCTGTCGTGATGATGGTGATCACCAATGCTAAATTGTCTCTGCTGGTTCTGGCTGCTATTCCTGTTGTGGCAATTCCTTTGGTGGTTTTTGGGCGCAAAGTTCGTGCGCGTACGCGTGCGGCGCAAGATCGTCTTGCTGATGCTAATGCTGTGGCAACAGAACAGGTCAGCGCTATTCGCACGGTGCAAGCTTTTACCGCTGAAAAACTTGTTTCGACACGTTTTTCTCAGTTGGTAGAACGCGCCTTTCAGACAGCGCGGGCTTCTGTGATTTTGCGTTCTTTTTTTACGGGCTTTGCCATTTTTCTTGTGTTTAGCAGTGTGGTTGCTGTGTTGTGGATTGGATCGCGTGATGTTTTGAATGGAACGATGACAGGGGGAACCTTAGGGCAATTTGTCCTTTATGCCGTTTTTGGTGCCTCAACCTTTGCGCAATTATCGGAATTGGGGGCTGAATTAATCCAAGCCGCAGGCGCTGCTGAACGATTGGCTGAATTATTGCAAGAACAACCCATGATTTTAGCGCCCAAAAAACCTGTCTCTTTGACAAAACCTATTCGAGGTGAACTTGTTTTTGATCATGTTGATTTTACTTATCCTTCTAGACCACAAGAGAAGATTTTACGCGCGCTTTCCTTTTCGATCAAAGCGGGTGAAACGGTTGCTTTTGTTGGCGCTTCAGGGGCAGGAAAAAGCACACTTTTTTCTTTAATCTTGCGTTTTTATGACCCAACAAGTGGAAAAATTCGACTTGATGGCGTGGAGATTGATCACCTCTCTTTAAAGGATTTACGTGGTGCAATTTCTTATGTTCCCCAAGATGTTGCTATTTTTGATGGTACATTGCGCGATAACATTGTTTTCGGGACTGAAAATGCTATGGAAGAGGATATTATTGCTGCTGCTAAAGCCGCGAATGCCCTTGAATTTATTGAAGCTTTACCTGATGGCTTGGATACACAAGTGGGAGAACGCGGCACCATGCTTTCTGGGGGGCAAAAGCAGCGCATCGGTATTGCACGGGCAATTTTAAGAAATGCGCCCCTCTTACTGCTTGATGAAGCAACATCTGCTTTAGATGCAAACAGTGAAAGACTTGTGCAAGAAGCCTTAGAAGGGCTGATGAAAAACCGCACAACATTGGTGATCGCGCACCGTTTGGCAACCATTTTAAAAGCGGATCGTATTCTTGTGATGGAGAAAGGTGCCCTTGTGGAAGAGGGAACCCATGCCGAACTTGTGGCAAAAAATGGCGTTTATGCTTATCTTGCAAAATTACAATTTTCACCCGAGTAGGTGATCCACACGAATAAGAGATCTTGATACAAGAGCCGTCTCTTTAAGGGTATAAATATCCCTCTTTACAGCCATGCTTATCAATTTTTGAGGGCTGGCTTTTCTTTAAAGTGTATCAATCAACAAAAGTAACCTAATTAAATACAAACTGTTGTATTCTGTTAATAAAAATATCTATATGTTGTATATTATATCAATTAAAATAGAATATATAGATAGTAGCGAATCATATATACACATAATGATACAATATTGAGGTATTGATGAGAAGGTTGCATAAATAATAAAGAGGGAAATAATGGATGGAGATAATAGACGTAATTATTGCCACGATAGAAAGAATTGGTTTCATAATAACTATAATTAAGTTTATCCGAAAGTGGAAGAAGCAATCTGTTTGTATGGGATTGGTTGTATTCGCCATAGTGATGGGTGGGTTGTGGTATTGGGGATACTCAACGAACGTGTTGTTAGGCTTTGCAATGGGAATAGTGTTTTGTGTGGGAGGTATAATACTGGTAGCTAAAATTTATCATAACAAACAATTGACTAAACAACTTAAGCAAAAAGATCGAGAGTATCAGATATATAAAAAGATTGTTGAAGAAGGAGAACAAAGGCTTTTTCAAAAAACGCAAGAAATATCACAAGAATGGATTGAACAATGGAATGAGGGAGTAAGGCAATGGGAGAGGAATGTATTGGGGATAAAAAACCCTAGAGCAGGAATAAAGGTCAGCGGCAATAGACCTTCATTGGTAAAGGGGATGTGTGTACAAGGGCAAGAAAAGGTATATTCATTGTATGAAAAGGAACTCAAGAATATTTGTGCGCATGGGAAGAGGGAATTGTGTTTATTGTACAAAGAGGCACTCAAAGAAGACTTGATTGAAAAGCATTATGAAGAAATATTTCATATTTTCGTTAATTCCAGTTTTAAGAAATATTTTGCTAAAACAGTGTGGTTAATGCTAAAAAATGGAATTTCTCTGCAAAAATTTGTAGATCCTGTTACGAAAAAAACGCGATATAAACATACAATGCTGTCGCTTCATTGGTGTTTATATGTGGTTGATGATATGATTACAGCTGAATATGAACGGTATAGAGAAAAACCATCTAAAAAGAAGACTGAAAATCAAAAAAATATCGATACATTGTGGGACAATATATCGATACTTACTACAGAATATGAAGAGATAAGTGAAATATTAAATCATTCGAATTCTTTGTCTGATCAATATGCATTATTATTACAGTGTAAAAAGGATGTGCTGTCGTTATTGTATGATATTTCCAGTGATTATAAAACGGCAAGAAAAACGTTTATTTACTATAAAAAGCTTATTAAGACAGTGAAACAGGGGTATCTTGCCTTTGATAAGAGTTGCGATTTTAATACAGTTAAAAATGCGATCAATATTTGTAGAGAAAATGATAAAAAGAGGGGAAACGATCTCTTCATTGTTGAAGAGTTACCAACATTTGAAGAAGCTTACAAATTAGGTGCTAGAGAATGGCTAAGATCCTCAAATGAGAAATGTGATGATCGGTTGATCTTTTGGGAGAAGCTTGTTGGAATAAGCAATTCACAAAAAAAATTAAAAAGTATTTTCGGTGAGAAGCAGCTAAAGAAAATAGAAGAGGCTGTTAAAAAGGATCGAGAACAGGTTAAGAGAGAAATGCAGGAAGCGATTTTTGAAAATAAGCATTTTTGTTACTACAGATCTCGTGCACAGTTCATAGGCTGTTTACAAGACAATTAAATAAAGGGGGATGGGGCGTGCAATGAATTTGCTGAAGTTTCTGTCACTCTATAGGGGTGAAAAGCAGTGAGAGGCATGTATGACAGCTCTTAGCAGAGAAGAGAGGCTGCTTGGAGGAAAGCTTTTGCGCGCTGTGTAAGGGTGATTTCTTAAGAGAATAAAGAGGCTTGTTTCTGGTGTGCTTGTTGCTTTTTGAAGCGTTTTGTTGTGATGGGTTCTTTGTTTTCTAGTTTGTTTATAGGGGAATTGAGAAAAATAGCAGGTTTAATAATATTGGATAAGCTGTCATTGCATTTTTAGGGGCATTGGTTGTTTGGTGGTAGAGTTTTGTCATCATCTCATGTCATTTTCTGTTGTGTCTGTAAAGAACAGTTAAAAAGCCTCTCTTCACATTGTTTTTTTTTAAGATTTTATAAAACTTTAAAGAGGAGGGGACAAGTTTTAAGGGGCTTTTTAGGACCGGTTTTTTAAAAGATTATGATTATAAGGTTTAAATACCTTTTTTGAGAATTCTTTCTAGTTTGGTGCGAATGTGTTCATTGCCGGCGAGGATATTCTTTTTGCGGAATATATCATCACCGCCTTCTTTATCGGTGACAAAACCACCGGCTTCACGAACCATCAAGATTCCAGCAGCCATATCCCAAATTTGCAGGTTGTCTTCCCAATAGCCATCGGTTCGACCTGCTGCAACATAAGCTAAATCAAGGGATGCTGCACCAAAACGGCGAAGGCCAGCAACTTCTGCCATCACATTACGCAATTCAATGAGATAGGTTCCATGACCTGGGCGGCCAAAATGAGGCATGCCTGTGGCAATGACACAATCTTCTAGTCTGCGCCGCGCAGAAACACGACAGCGCCGGTCATTAAAAAAAGCACCACTACCCCGTTCTGCGGTAAAGAGTTCATCACTTACCGGATTGTAAATGACACCCGCAACGATTTTGCCTTGGCTTTCTAAAGCAATGGAAACGGCAAAAAAAGGAATGCCATGGAGAAAATTTGTGGTGCCATCTAAAGGATCAACGATAAAACGATGTTGTGAATCTTCTCCAATGATTTCTTTAGACTCTTCCATCAGAAAACCAAATTTAGGGCGTGCTTTGCTCAGTTCAGTGAAAATAATTTTTTCCGCTTTACGGTCTGCTTGACTGACGTAATCGGCTGGCCCTTTTAAAGACACTTGCAAATTTTGTACTTCACCGTAATCACGCACGAGCGAGCGCCCTGCTTTCATGGCAGCTTGCACCATGACATTCATGATTGCAGAATGAGCCATCTTGTTATTCCTTTATTTATCTTTTTCATTTGCACGACGCAAATAGATCAACTCGTTGGTGTCGACAATGATACGCTCACCGGCGTTCATAAAAGGGGGAACAAGAATACGAATCCCATTTTCAAGAATGGCGGGTTTATAAGAAGCTGTGACCGTTTGTCCTTTGAGAGCTGGATCAGCTTCCACAATCGTGACAGCAACTTGATCAGGAAGGGAAATGCCGATAGGCTTTTCTTGATAAAGTTCAACTGTGACAGTCATCCCATCTTGCAAGAAAGCAGCACGTTCTCCAACAAAATCTTTTTGCAATTCCAATTGTTCATACGATTCTGAATCCATAAAGACGAGGGCATCACCTTGTTGATAAAGAAAGGTAAAGTCCTTTTGTTCAAGACGTACGCGCTCTACCGTTTCAGCAGCACGAAAGCGTTCATTGAGTTTTGTACCATCAAGCAAATTTTTTAGTTCAACTTGATTAAATGCACCACCTTTTCCTGGTTTTACGGCGTTGCATTTCACAGCAACCCACAAACTTCCTTGATGCTCAATTACATTACCAGGGCGAATTTCATTGCCATTAATTTTCATTGTTTCTATCCAATTCTCTTCTTGCAAAAAGAGTTTTCTTACTTTGTCCTTACGGCGCTTTTTTTGCTGCCTTAACAGTAAACTCTTTTGTTGTTTTTAGGTTCAAAACCTCTTGTTCGTTTTGCGGTTTCCTCATGGTCTTTGTGGGCTTTTCATCTGTCTTACCATGGATTTGCTCATGGGGTTTTCTCATAAGTTTTCTTATGAACTTTGCAGAGAAAAGTTTAAGGACAAAAAGGACCTTGATGTATTTTTGCTTTTCAGTTCTTTGCAAGACCATAAAAAGTGCCAAGACGCAAGCTTTTTAAAAAATTGCACAAAAATTTTTGAGACTTTTGAGGATTTTGGGGAAATTTATCCCATTGTGTCGTAAATCTCATTGAGACGGATGAGAGAAATACGGGTGATAGAAATTTTGTAAAATCATGAGGCGTTGTTTTATGAGAATGACGCGTGGATATTGTGCGGGGAAACTTGTCCGAATAATCTTGTGAAATCAATTCCATGAAACGGAAAGCGGAGTTGTGTTCCGAGAAGCCTGATTGCTGAGAAATTGGATTGAGAAGGGGCGTGTGTCCCTTCAAAGTGTATGAGGTAAGAAAAGAGCGTGGTGCACCTTATAGCGCGTATCGCTTTATAGAGAATGTGGTGTGCTCGTGCGTGATGTTAGCTTGCATTCTCATCCATGATGAGCTGTAAAAAAGCTTTTTGTTTTATCGAGGTAAGCGTTCTAAATCTTTTGAGCAGCAGGTATTCTTCAGTGTTCGAGATGACTTCATCATAATGGTATGGGGGGCGTTGTTTTGTGATGATATCGGCATAAAAAAAGGAAATCGGAACATTAAGGATATCGGAAATTTCCATTAAACGCCCCGCGCTTACACGATTTAAGCCGTTTTCATATTTTTGAATTTGTTGGAAACTGACGCCTAAAGCATCCCCTAAGGTTTTTTGAGACATTTTGAGTAATTTTCGTCTTAAGCGAATTTTTTTGCCGACCAAAAGATCAATATTAAGATTTTGGATTGCATTTGCCCCCTCCGGTTGCGAGCGCCCTCGCATAAGTATTCCGGGAGCTTGAAAATACTGAAACCTAATCAGCCTTTTTTGCTTTTAGTGCTGGTAAGCACCTGGACATAGCAAAAACTCCCGGAATTCCGGGATACCCACAAAGTGGGGCAGATTTACGCGTAGGTTTCGGGTTTTCAAGGCCCTCTTGGTCGTTGCGTAGGCGACCAAAACACCTTTTGATTCATAAAGTAATTTCAGCAGATTGGCAATAAAAAATAGCTTTTTAATGAGGGGCGGTGTGTTTTTATGAAAGCAGTAAAGTATCCATATATGGCTTTGAACAGTGTGTATCGCGTTATCGAGAGTGTGGTGTGCTCGTGCGTGGTGTTAGCTTGCATTCTCATCCATGATAAGCTGTAAAAAAGCTTTTTGTTTTATCGAGGTAAGCGTTCTAAATCTTTTGAGCAGCAGGTATTCTTCAGTGTTCGAGATGACTTCATCATAATGGTATGGGGGGCGTTGTTTTGTGATGATATCGGCATAAAAAAAAGGAAATCGGAACATTCAAAATATCGGAAATTTCCATTAAACGCCCCGCACTTACGCGATTTAAGCCGTTTTCATATTTTTGAATTTGTTGGAAACTGACGCCTAAAGCATCCCCTAAGGTTTTTTGAGACATTTTGAGTAATTTTCGTCTTAAGCGAATTTTTTTGCCGACCAAAAGATCAATATTGAGATTTTGGGATTGCATTTGCCCCCGCCTAGTGCGAGCGCCTTTTATGCGTATTCCGGGAGTCTAAAATACTGAAACCTAATCAGCCTTTTTTGCTTTTAGTGCTGGTAAGCACCTGGACAGTGCAAAATCTCCCGGAATTCCAAGATACCTACAGAGTGGGGCAGATTTACGCGTAGGTTTCGGGTTTTTAAAGCCCTCTTGGTCGCCCGCGTATGCGACCAAAATACCTTTTAATGTGTAAAGTAATTTCAGCAGATTGGCAATAAAAAACAGTTTTTTGCATAAGAAGCGGCGTGTTTTTCATGAAAGCAATAAAGCATCTATATATGGCTTTGAACAGCGCGTATCGCGTTATCGAGAGTGTGGTGTGCACGAGTCACATGAGGTTAGATTGCATTTTCCCCCGCCTAGTGCGAGCGCCTCTTATGCGTATTCCGGGAGTCTAAAATACTGAACTCGAATCAGCATTTTGCTTTTAGTGCTAGTAAGCACCTGGACAGTGCAAAATCTCCCGGAATTCCGGGATACCCACAGAGTGGGGCAGATTTACGCATAGGTTTCGGGTTTTTAAAGCCCTCTTGGTCGCCCGCGTATGCGACCAAAACACCTTTTAATGTGTAAAGTAATTTCAAGAAATTTACAATAAAAAACAGCTTTTTAAACGAGAAGTGCTGTGTTTTTTATGAAAGCAATAAAGCAGCGCTCTTTTGATCTTCTGATCTTTCCATATTTTGAGGACAATATTTTACAGTGTCGCGGATAGCTTATTTTGCACATTGGATAGTGTTCAGCAAATGATACAGTGCATTTTAAAAAACAGGAAGGAGCTTTATTGCTTCTTTGCGCGCCTTTTCTTGTTGTTTGTTGTCCATACCTTGGAGCATTTTTTCAAGATCAGGGGCTTGCATTTTTGCTTCTTTCGCAAGCATATACCATGCTGCTGCCATTATTATATCGCCTTTTGTTCCGATACCGTCTCGATAAAGTCTTGCAAGAGAAATTTGGGCGGGGGCGACCATGTTATTGGCATTGTGAAGCAGCAAATGAAAAGCATGGTCAAAATCCTTTGCACCTCCACGGCCTTCTATCAGCCATTGTGCTAAATAAAGTTGCGCTTTTAAGTGATTGTTTTGAGCTGCGGCCTCCATTAGTTTGCGGGCATTACGATCATCCTTTGGTCGATTTAACGTACCTAAAGAAAGAATTTTTGCCGCCGCAAAAGCAGCTTCAGCATCTCCAAGAGCAGCCCCTTTTAAATGCCATTTTAAAGCTTGCTCGATGGCTTCATTTTCACGGCTTGAAGAAGAAACGCCGGGAAGATTTTGTTTTTCCTGGGAGGCTTTATAAAGAAGCAGTTGTCCATAATAAAAATAGGCTTCTTTAACGCCTGCGTCGACAGCTTTTCGAATATATTGTGCACCAAGCTCTTGATTTTGTTTTACAAAATTACCATCAAATAACATAAGCCCATAGCGAAGTTGCGCTTGGGGTTCCCCTTGTTTTGCAGCGCGTTCAAACCATAAAGCAGCCCGTGCCCCGTCAACAGGAACAGCACATCCTTCCATATAAATTCGGGCAAGAAGTGTTTGCGCAAAAGGATCATTCTTTTCAGCACGTCGAAGCGCTTCTCGAAAAGCTTTTAAATAATAGCCTTGGATGTAATAGTCATAGGCTTGGTCATAGTCTCCAGCTTTTAAGGGGTGAAAAGGTTCTTCTGGGGGGGAAGATTCTTGAATCGTATTGAAAGAGTGTTCAAAATTTGCCGATTCATCAGTGTTGCCAGTAGAACTTACAACAGAACTTGTAAGCCCTACCATTCCTAGGACAAGCAGTTTAACACCTCTCTTGATCATCGATATCTCCTCCTCATTATCGATCAGAATTTTCACATTTTTTGTTCATCATTACAAGCGGTATCAGAATCCCATGGCTTTCTTCTTTTTCATTTCAGTTAAGGAAGGTCCCTTTATAAAATAGCATAAACATCGATAAGAACCAGACTGTTTTAAACAGTGCTGTTTTTAACACCTTTAAACAACGATAATGAAAGAATGACTCAGAGAGGTACCTTCTCTTATCAATATGCATCACCCTAAAATAAAAAAGCGTCTACCATGAGGCTACTTTTACAAATACACCATAAACTGCTTATGAAGAACTGCTTATGAAAAATGTGAAATATTGAGGAGAAGAGAGCGTATAGGCTCTATAGTGTGTATTGCGTTATCAAGAGCGTGGTGTGCACGAGTTACATGAGGTTAGCTTCTATTCTCATCCATGATGAGCTGTAAAATTGCCTTACTTTTAAACAAATGTTGAGGCTTTTATCAGCTCTTTTTACTACTGTGCTCATTGAATAAGACGAAAGAAAATAAATGGCATTCTTTTATGTCAAAACAGTCGATAGAAAATGCTTCGTAATAGAAACAAATAAAAAACTTCAAAAAAACGAAGGCAATGAGTAGCAGCTAAAAACAAAGCAAAGTACCATATGAACGAAATTAAAGCAGTGTTTAAGGTGAATCAGAAAACAGAGGAAAAATAGGGAGGCCTGTTGCTTTGTTTGTTATAAATTATAATTTGTTTGCATATCTAACTAAAACTTTGCTTTACAAAAAACAGCCAATTCTAACTTAACTGCAAGCGCGCTACTCATAAAAGCATGTCCGTTCATTACTTTTGAGAGAGAAGACCTCGTCATATGGAGATGATCCGCTAACTTTTGTATTGTTAGATCTATTCCTTCCAAGAAAGCTATTTTCAAAACTTTGTCCAGATATGCAGGATTATGCATTATTTGTTTTTGTTCTTTTCATCAATTGCCATCTTGATACATCAACAAGTTCCACATCTGTTCCTATAAAGCGAAAAGGAACATGCCTTACCTTCAAAAGGATAACTTTTAAGGCTAAATACTCCTTAACATTTCGGGTTTTCGGGTGTCTGAACACTTGTTAGAGCCGATAAAATGAGATCAAATCTCTTTATCTTTTGCAAAAAAAAATTTAAGTCTTTATGTTTGAAATAGAGAGAATGTCCATATTCAAAGAGCGGGCTTATTTATTCTGATAAATACGTAGATAATAACTTGGTTCTCCAGACCAATCATACTGAAGTACAGAAATTATACGTCCATCATCCTTTGGTGTTCGTGTGAAAAACAATTCCACACCCATGTTTGGCTGCTTTTGGGGGTTGATCTGTATAAATCATATTCTCTCCCGTTCGCCGCAACAGATCGAATAAATAAAGGCGTAAAGCTTTCTATTGTATCACTTTATAAGAGGGGAAGTGTGGTTGGATTTAATGTTAAAGATCTTTTGATACCGTTAGCAAGATCTTTTTTGATTAATCTTATCTCTATATCCTTCTCCACAAGATTTTCATCAACATAATTCGATACATAGTTCCCCGAAGATGCACAACCAGCCACTAACAAAAGTTGTAACAGAAATAAATATTTTAACATCTTCATTCCCCCCTCTATCATTTTTACTTTTTCTGTTTCGTTTTTTCTTAAGAAAGTTCTTTCATAAGAGAAAAAATAATTTTTCTATTATTTTACTAGCATATATTAGTATATTAACAAGTATTTATTTATCAATATTTAAATATTTTTAAAAAAACTACCCTTATCTTTCATAATATTTAAAGCTTATGCTTAGCGGACAAAGTAAAATGATTGCATGAGATGCTCCTACAGATTGCCCCAATAAATTTTCAAGCGCTGCTCTTTGGGGGGGTGTTTGTCATGTATGCAGATGCACAGAGCTTGTCGTACTCACGTGATATTAAAAGCTTTCATTGGGGTCAGAGAGTAATTGTAAAATGGCCCTTTGTTTTATCGAAGTGAGCGTTCTAAATCTTTTAAGCAGCAGGTATTCTTCTCTATTGGAGATCGCTTCATCATGGTGGTATGGAGGCTGTTGTTTTGGCATGATATCCGCATAAAAAAAGGAAATCGGAACATTCAAAATATCGGAAATTTCCATTAAACGCCCTGCACTTACACGATTTAAGCCGTTTTCATATTTTTGAATTTGTTGGAAACTGACGCCTAAAGCGTTTCCTAAAGTTGTTTGAGACATTTTGAGTAATTTTCGTCTCAAACGAATTTTTTTGCCGACCAAAAGATCAATATTAAGATTGTTGGTTTGCATTTTACCCTCCCGCCGGTTGCGAGCGCCCTCGCATGAGTATTCCGGGAGCTTGAAAATACTGAACTCAAATCAGCCTTTTTGCTTTTAGTGCTAGTGAGCACCTGGACATAGCAAAAACCCCCGGAATTCCGGGATACCCACACAGTGGGATAGATTCATGTTTGAGTTTTCGGGTTTTCAAGGCCCTATTGGTCGCCCGCGTATGCGACCAAAACACCTTTTAATGTGTAAAGTAATTTTAGAAAATTGGCAAATAAAAATAGTTTTTTGACTTACAAAATTTGTTTTTTGAATGAGAGGCTATTCTCGCCTCTCAACCTCTCTGGAACGATGATCAAAATATGATATCAGCCCCCGTTTTGTTGAGAGGGGTAAAAAGCTTTAAGTTTTAAGATCAAAAAACTTTGTCTTCTTAAAAGTTAAACATTTTCAATTTGTTAATATTGACAACATAACCAATAGTCATTACCTTTAATATCAAGGAATAGAAAGGACATGCCCCTATGAAAAACACCCTTTCTCCGTTCATTTCAGAGTTCGAAACTATTGAACAGGAAAGCAGCCACACGGCGTGGTTGCGCGATAAGGTCGCGATAAGTCTTGCAAACCTATCTCCTCCTATTCCGCATGATGAGGTCATGGCTGAAATGGACGTTATAATCAGTCAGCTTGAAAATGAACAGAAAAAGTGATGCTTCCGGTTGTTTGGTTGTCTTCGGCTCGCGATGATTTGCGTCAGATTTTAACTTACATTGCTCGTGAAAATCCATCCGCTGCACGCCGAATGAAAAGGTTTTTGGAAACATCTGTACTGCCATTGGCTGAACATCCATATCTGTACAGACAGAGTGAGAGGATATTAGGGTTACGGGAAATTATAGCACATCCAAATTACCTTATATTGTATCGAGTAGCTGCAAATCAGATCGAAATTGTAGCTGTCGTACATGCCCGACGTGAATTCCCTACCTCTCTTTAATTGAATGAGAGGTTATTCTTATCTCTCAACCTCTCTGGAACGATGATCAAAATCATGACATCTACCTCCGTGTTTGTTGAGAGGGGTAAAAAGAAAGAAAAAAGTAGAGTTATTTTGCGCATTGAATATTGGCTTGCTGGAAGCAAATTATACAGAGTGTTTTATTTATTCATGAAAATGCCGTTATAAAGATTGTTGGTTTGCATTTTTCCTCCCGTCGGTTGCGAGCACCCCCTTATGCGTATTCCGGGAGTCAAAAATACTGAACTCAAATCAGCTTTTTTGCTTTTAGTGCTAAAGAGCACCTGGACATAGCAAAATCTACCGGAATTCTGGGATACCTGCAAATGGATTTGTTTTTATGTATTGGGTCTTAGGGCTTTTAATCCACGTTGATTGTTGCGTATACGACCAAAAATACCATTTAAATCATAAAGTAATTTCAGCAGATGAGTAATAAAAAATGAAGATTGTTTTATTTTATGAAAGAGTGTGTGGTTTGGTACAATGAAAAAGCCTCCATATTGAAGAGGGAGATGTTCTACAGATAACTTCTGATGAATAGAGCTTGTCGTACTCACGTGATATTAAAAGCTTTCATTGGGTTCAGAGAGTAATTGTAAAATGGCCCTTTGTTTTATCGAAGTAAGTGTTCTAAATCTTTTAAGCAGTAGGTATTCTTCTCTATTGGAGATCGCTTCATCATGATAGTATGAAGGCTGTTGTTTTGGCATGATATCCGCATAAAAAAAGGAAATCGGAACATTCAAAATATCAGAAATTTCCATTAAACGCCCTGCACTTACACGATTTAAGCCGTTTTCGTATTTTTGAATTTGTTGGAAACTGACGCCTAAAGCGTCCCCTAAGGTTTTTTGAGACATTTTGAGTATTTTTCGTTTTAAGCGAATTTTTTTGCCAACCAAAAGATCAATATTGAGATTTTGAGATTGCATTTTTCCTCCCGCCGGTTGCGAGCGCCCTCGCATAAGTATTCCGGGAGTTAAAAACACTGAGTCCGAGTCAGCATTTTGCTTTTAGTGCGTAAGACACACCTGGACATAGCAAAATCTCCCGGAATTCCGGGATACCCACACAGTGGGTTCATTTTATGTATCGGACTTAGGGTTTTTAATCCCTATTGGTCGTTGCGTATGCGACCAAAAATACCTTTTAAGTCATAAAGTAATTTCAGAAAATTGGCAAATAAAAATAGTTTTTTGACTTACAAAATTTGTTTTTTGAATGAGAGGCTATTCTCGCCTCTCAACCTCTCTGGAACGAGTCCCAAAATCATGATCCCAGCTCCCGTGTTTGTTAAGAGGAGTAAAATGATTTCATCCACGGTAATGAATTCACAAGCGGTCTCTTCATTAACATTTGCGCAATCGCTTGCTGTTTGAAGAAGGGCGGGGGCTATCGTTTTGAGCAATAGGTTCTTTGGATCTATAGGATCTTTATGTTTACGGAATATGTGTATCTATAGGGCTGTGGTTACAAGACGTGAGTGGGGGGTGCCCATGTAGTTTTGGGCGTATACGTTATCTTAGAGGCTTTTTCCTTTACAAGAAAAGTTGTAAAAGGAGGCGCTTTACAAGGGGGCGTTTTTACATTTTTCTTGGCAAAGTTGAAGCAGAGACAAAGGATTGTCGTTCCCCAAAATAACTTCTTCTACGGCAATGAATTCACATCTCGTTTTTAAGGCTTCATCAAAATTTGCAAAATCACTGCCGGCTTGAATAATGGCGGGAGTTTCCATAATCTCTGCCCACCATGTGGCTAACTGAAGATTGCGAGGGTGCGCTTGGGGTTTTTTATCAGCCCCTAATTTGCCAAAGAGAAGATAATCAACCTCTGTTTCTGCGGCAAGCATAGCACTATGGCGATTGCGTAGATTGCCAAAGCCAATGATTTTTTGTTCCTTTTGCTGATTTTTAAAGCTTTCAAGAGCGTTAAGATCATCTTCTATGTGTAATCCATCAGCCTTTATACGTCCAGCAATACGACTGTCACCAGCGATAAGAAGAGCGGCGTCATTGTTTTGAATATCTTCTGCGTAAGTTTGAGCCTGTTTTTGTAAAAAAGAGCCATCATCTTTCTGCCGTTCAGAATCGTAAAGGATGACACAGGCAAAAGATTTTGTTTGCAAAATGGGACGCAAAAAGCTGTGTGGAATTTTGCGCCGAACATCAAGGGTTAAAACCAATTGAGGAACAAGAGGGGATTCAATCGGTTTGTTTTTTCGTTGTGTCATGCCATATCCCAGTCTCTTAAAAAATAATATCTCTTTAAAAAAATAATACTTAAAAGTTAAAGTTTCATCTTACTTTCTTTGCGATGATCCCAACTTCTTTTTTATTGTGATATGCGTATGGTTATTTTAGTTCTTTTGCCTTTTAAAAAGAAATACTTAAAAAGAAACTTGACTCTTAAAAATTAAAGCTTCATCCTTTTCATGCTTGTTTGTGATAAGGGTAACCACCATTTTATGTAACTTCAAAGTTTTGTGACGCGTGGGAGTCCATTTTTATGAAATACCAAGCCGTTGTTGATCATAAGACGCAGTCTTTTCGTCGTGATACACGCATTGATGTTTTTCGTTCTTTAGCCTTATTGACGATTTTTATCAACCATATTCCCGGAACGCTCTATGAGCATATAACCCATAAAAATTTTGGCTTTTCTGATTCTGCAGAAGTTTTTGTTCTGCTTTCAGGCGTTTCACTGGGTTTAAGCTTTCATGCGCGGTTACAGAAGAAGTCTTTTTCCTTCATTGTGCGTAAACTTTGGTACAGGGCTTTGCAGCTCTATGGTGCATATCTTTTGACTACTTTTGTCACATTAAGTCTGTTTTTAGGAGCCTTTTTCTTATGGAGAACAGAAAAACTGTTAGCGATGAACAATATGGGGCTTTTTGTCGCACAGCCGCTTACAGCATTTTTGCATAGTTTAAGCTTGGGACATCAATTAGGCTATAATAATATTCTGCCGCTTTATATGGTTTTGATGTTTTTTGCGCCTTTTATCCTATATGTGGGGCGTAAACAGACAAAGTGGCTGCTTTTGGGCTCATTTATACTCTATCTTATCTGCGGACTGTATAAAATTGCCCCCCCTTCTTATCCAATAAAGGGAAAATGGTTTTTGAACCCTTTGTCTTGGCAATTCTTGTTTGTCATAGGCTTGACCAGCACCTTAGCGCTTAAACAAGGAAAAACAATCGCTTTTAAGTCTTTTTGGGTGGTTTGTGCGGCAGGCTATCTCTTGGTGGCACTGTTATGGGTTCGCTTAAATTGGTGGGGCGTTTTGGGTTGGTTGGGATGGTCTTCCCCATTGCTCAACTTTAATAAAACTTTTTTAAGCTTGCCGCGTTTGCTCCATGTTCTTGCATTATCCTTTCTTATTCTTTCGTTGCCGTGCATCAATAAATGGTTTTCTGTTTCAGAGAAACATCCTTTAGCAATCTTAGGAAAACATAGTTTACCGGTCTTTGTAACAGGAACTATTTTTGCCATGTTTGGACAAATTATCAAAACAGTGATGACAGGAACGTTTTTTTCCGATAGCCTCTTAATGATAACAGGTATTGCTCTGCAATTTGGTGTTGCCTATTATTATGAAAAACGGCGCTCTTTGCAGGGGGCCTTTTCAAGGAAGTTGATCCGTTTATAAGAAAAACGAGGTCCCATGGTCCTTGTGCGGCTGCGTTAACCTTAGTATAAAAAGTGCATTGCACAAAAAAATTAAAAGAGGTAGTCATTTTTAAAAAAAGCATTCTATACAGCAACAAAAGAAACTTTTTAAGACTCTGTTCGTTGAGTGATGTAATATTGAACGGTGTGGTTTTGTGCTGATCCTTGGAGTATAAAAGCGTGAGCGTACATAAACGTCCCTATGATGAACCTATTATCATGATTGAGCATAATGCTTTTGAAAATGCTTTTAATCGTCTCTATGAAGAGACGATGGCACTGATTGAAAAAACAGCAGCCTATATCGATTCAGAAGGGAAAGTTGTCGCGCGTTCCCTTTCAGCAGAAATTTCTGCACTCTATGCAAAAGAGGCGATGTATTTAAGTACACGGCTGATGCAAATAGCCTCTCAACTCCTTCTTCTTCGGGCAGAGCGCGAAGGGGAAATGTCATCAGAACAAATAAAAAAAGAAATCGTCAAAGTTTCCCTTCAGACTCCCTCATTAGAATTTGAAACCCCTCATTGGAACGAACTCCCAGAAATTTTCCGCCAATTTGTTGCTCATTCACTGCGTTTAGAAGCTCGTATAAAATATATGCGTGCAGGGTGGGAAGCGGCAGCTTCCAGTACTTTAGAAGATGAAAATCCAGTAGCAAAACAAATCGAATTGCTCAAAACAGCCTTTGGGCGTTCTTAGAAGATATTCTCTTGGCTTTTGTTTAAGGGGAGATATCATCAGACTAAATAAAAAAAGAAATCGTCAAAGTTTCCCTTCAGACTCCCTCATTAGAATTTGAAATGCCTCATTGGAACGAACTCCCAGAAATTTTCCGCCAATTTGTTGCTCATTCACGCCCGTTTGAGAGGCTCGTATAAAATATATGCGTGCAGGGTGGGAAGCGGCAGCTTCCAGTACTTTAGAAGATGAAAATCCAGTAGCAAAACAAATCGAATTGCTCAAAACAGCCTTTGGGCGTTCTTAGAAGATATTCTCTTGGCTTTTGTTTAAGGGGAGATATCATCAGACTAAATAAAAAAAGAAATCGTCAAAGTTTCCCTTCAGACTCCCTCATTAGAATTTGAAACGCCTCATTGGGACGAACTCCCAGAAATTTTCCGCCAATTTGTTGCTCATTCACGCCCGTTTGAGAGGCTCGTATAAAATATATGCGTGCAGGGTTAGAAGCGGCAGCTTCCAGTACTTTAGAAGATGAAAATCCAGTAGCAAAACAAATCGAATTGCTCAAAACAGCCTTTGGGCGTTCTTAGAAGATATTCTCTTGGCTTTTGTTTAAGGGGAGATATCATCAGACTAAATAAAAAAAGAAATCGTCAAAGTTTCCCTTCAGACTCCCTCATTAGAATTTGAAACGCCTCATTGGGACGAACTCCCAGAAATTTTCCGCCAATTTGTTGCTCATTCACGCCCGTTTGAGAGGCTCGTATAAAATATATGCGTGCAGGCTAGGCAAGCGGCAGCTTCCAGTACTTTAGAAGATGAAAATCCAGTAGCAAAACAAATCGGATTACTTAAAACAGCTTTTGGGCGGTATAACGAAAAAAGACTCGGTGGCGTATATATTATCCAGAGAGGAGAATTTTTATACCTATGAATGTATGGATTCTCTCTTTGATCGTTTGGGATGGTTTAATCATTATGACATTGGAGATGAGATAGAAGGGGAGTTTTTATACTTTATCTTTTGTTTGTTAGGTGTGAAGGGGGGGTGATGGCATTTTTACATCTTGTAAAGCTGCTGTTTGTTCGTGTGTTATACTGTATAAATCATGACACATGCCCCTCTTTTTACGGGTTTTATGTTTTGCTGCTGTTTTCTTTGTGGGCGAGCCTTTATTCAAAAGGGGGAAAAGTGTATAAACTGGGGGTTATGGCAGAGACGATTCGTATTATAGGCATTGATCCCGGACTACGGTATACTGGGTGGGGCGTTATCGATCTTGCGGGTAATCGTCTTCAGTTTGTTGCTGCAGGGACAGTTTCTTCCGATGTAAAGTGTGATCTAGCTTCCAGACTCTGTCAGATCCATAAAGGTCTTTCAGAGGTTGTGCATCAATTTATGCCCCATGAAGCTGCGGTGGAACATGTGTTTGTTAACAAAGATGCGACAGCAACGCTAAAACTTGGGCAAGCACGTGCGATTGCGCTGTTGGTTCCTGCACAGGCAAAGTGTCCTGTTTTTGAATATGCACCCAATAAGGTGAAAAAATCGGTTATTGGTGTTGGACATGGGGCGAAAGAACAAATTCATATGATGGTAAAAGTTCTTCTCCCACGGGCTGAATTTGATAGCAATGATGCGGCGGATGCCCTTGCTCTTGCTCTTTGTCATAGTATGCATCGTAAGAGGATTGATCAATCTTATCAGGCAAGGATGGCGATATGATTGGGGTGAAAACATGATTGGCAAATTAAAGGGGACGCTTGAACATATCTTTGAGGATTATATCGTTCTTGATGTTCATGGTGTGGGCTATGTTGTTTTTATCTCAAATCGGTTGCGTCCTTCCTTGCCCTCTGTTGGGGAGGCATTAAGTCTCTTTATTGAAACGCATGTTCGGGAAGAGGCAATCCGCCTTTTTGGTTTTGCAACAAGGGCTGAACAGGAGTGGTTTTGTATGCTCCAAAATGTTCCAGGCGTAGGGGCTAAGGTTGCTCTAGCAATCTTGGGCACTTTATCACCAGATGAACTTGCACAAGCTATTGCTTTAAACGATGGGGCGATGATTAGTCGAGCACCAGGCGTTGGTAAAAAAGTCAGCGAAAGAATTGTGGGTGAGTTGAAAAGTAAAACACTCCCCTTTGAACAAGCGGTTAAGACGGTTTCGGTTCCGCAGCATGAGGTGACTAATCAACCTGCGCAGGATGCGCTTTCCGCTTTGATGAAGCTAGGCTTTGAACGTGAGCAAGCAGCCCGCGCTCTTGCTCTTTCCATGAACAGCCTTGAAGGAGAAACTATTTCTTCTGCCCTCTTGATCCGCCATAGTCTTAAATTGCTCTCTTCTCCTACTTGAATAAAAGGTAACAATGCATAAAGATGAAGATCAACGCCTTTTAGGGGCTGCGCCCCTTCCCAACGATCCGGATCGTTCCTTAAGACCACAAGTTCTCGATGACTTTATTGGTCAAGAAGCAGCACGGGCTAATTTAAAAATATTTATTGAAGCTGCAAAAACACGGCAAGAAGCGCTAGATCATGTTTTGTTTGTAGGACCACCAGGACTGGGAAAAACAACGCTTTCACAGATTATGGCAAAAGAATTAGGGGTTAATTTTCGCTCTACTTCAGGACCGGTCATTGCTAAAGCAGGAGATTTAGCCGCTCTCTTGACCAATCTTGAAGAACGCGATGTCTTGTTTATTGATGAAATTCATCGCTTAAATCCGGCGATTGAAGAAATTCTTTATCCAGCGATGGAAGATTATCAACTCGATTTGATCATTGGGGAGGGGCCGGCGGCACGCTCGGTTAAAATTGATCTGGCTAAATTTACTTTAGTGGCGGCAACTACACGGTTGGGGCTTTTGACCACACCGCTCAGAGACCGTTTTGGCATCCCTATTCGTCTTAATTTTTATACGATAGAGGAATTGGAATATATTGTGCAGCGTAATGCGCGGCTTTTTGCTGTCAAGATTAGTGATGATGGTGCCCATGAAATTGCACGCCGGGCACGGGGGACCCCGCGCATTGCTGGACGGCTTTTACGGCGCGTTTGTGATTTTGCTTTGGTAAAAAAAGCAAAACAAATTGATCGAAAAATCGCCGATGAAGCGCTTTCGCGCCTTGAGGTCGATCATCTTGGACTTGATCCACTTGATCGGCGTTATTTGCTGCTGATTGCGGAAACTTTTCTAGGGGGACCGGTGGGCATTGAAACCATTGCGGCTGCTTTATCAGAACCCCGTGATGCTATTGAAGATATTGTTGAGCCCTATCTTCTCCAACAAGGTTTTATTCAAAGAACGGCTCGAGGACGCATTCTGACCGAAAAGGCGTGGAGCCATTTAGGACTTGCTGCGCCTGCTTCAACATCTATACAAAAGCGTACGCAACTTTCTGATGCCCAAGATAATGCATCACTGCAGGCAACTTTATGGGATGGGGAGGATGAGTGAGGCCCCTTTTTTAAAAAACTGTACGGATGATTTATCGCAAGCTCTTACTAAGGACAGGAAGAACGCTTCTGGTCCTTATTTCTGACCGCACAGCTTTAGGACGATGGAGGATTTTGTGTTTTTTCTTTTCACAACTTCAACACAAAAATGTGTTCAATCTTTTGATTGATAAACAATTTGCTATCTTAAATGATTTTACGGGACATGAAGTCAATGACAGAAATAACGCCTTTCAAGAGCAATCATAAAAATGCTTTTCATAACTTTCAGGTGCGCGTTTATGTGGCTGATACAGATTTTTCCGGTGTGGTTTATCATGCGCGTTATCTGGAATTTTTTGAACGGGGACGTTCAGAGTTTTTACGGGATACCGGTTTTAATAATAAAATGTTAGCTGCAGGGGGGGAAGGGGAAAAACTGTTTTTTGTTGTGCGTCATATGGAAATTAGTTTTTTACGACCAGCCCAAATTGATCATCTTTTAGTCGTTAAAACACGTGTTAATCATATCCAAGGAGCACGCTTTTTTATGGAGCAGTTGATTGTGCATGAGGCGACTACGTTGGTAACAGCAAAAGTTGAAATTGCTCTGATTAATGAAGAGGCAAAACCGCGACGTTTACCCAAAGAGCTGTTTGCAAAACTGCTTGGTTAAAACTCTTGGTTGTTGAATTTACAACAGTTTGATTGATAATGATAAGATAGGGTTATTTAATTTAAATGAGAACCGTAGACAATTTTCTCATTTCAAGCTCTTTTGTGAATTCATTAAAATCATTTTCTTGTCACACGCAGGGTTGATGGGTGGAGATAAAAAGGATTAAGAAAGGCGTAAAATGCCTTTTATAAAGCTTTTAAAGTGCCAAGATTGATCGCAAATTTTGAGCTAGGAACGCTTATCCTATTATGCTGTAAAACACTGCTCTTTAGGCGGTAATCGTTGGGTAATGTAAATGTAAGGGGGCTTGTGAAAGCGGGGGGATGAATATCTTAGGATAGGCTGGGGAACACTTTTTTTTGAGAGAGAGTGATAACCCTATGAAATAATCAGTTGAGAAATCCGCTATAACCAGAAGCCAGCGTGTTGATAGACCTTTTTTTACGGCGTGAAGCGTGGTTTGAATGTTTCGTTTGCTGATTTCTGTCAAAATGAAAAAGCGTAAAAACGTGGATCTGTAAAAATGCAATAAAGGATTGGGGCTTTGTGCGTGCTTTTGCCTAATGGGAAATTAACCACCAAATTGCCTTTTGTTTTTTAGGGTGGAGTTCTCTAAAAGTTTTCAAAAGGGTGTGTTCTTTTTCGCTATAGATTTCTTGATCATCGTGTGAGAGATTTTCTGGAATGTCTTCTTTTGAAATATCTGCATAAAAAAAGCTCATTGGAACCTTCAGTAGCTTGGCAATTTCTAGCAAACGTCCTGCGCTTACACGGTTTAACCCTTTTTCGTATTTTTGGATTTGTTGGAAACTGACACCTAAATGGCTTCCTAATTCTTTTTGAGAAAGCTTCATCGATATTCTTCTATGACGAATTCTTTTGCCAATAGAAATATCATTAAAATGTGAATTTTTGGTTTGCATGTTAAGCCCCCCGCCGGTTGCGAGCGCCCTCGCATTGGTATTCCGGGAGTTAAAAGTACTGAGTTCAGTCAGCCTTTTGCTTTTAGTGCTAGTAAGCACCTGGACATAGCAAAAGCTCCCGGAATCCGGGAGATATCCACAACAGTGGGTTTATTTATACGCTCGGATTTAGGGCTTTACTAACCCTCTTGATCGGTGCGTAGACGATCAAAATATCTTTTGATTGATAAAGCACTTTCAAGAGATTGGCAAGAAAAATTAAAACATTTGCTACTCTATGATATTGTAAAATAGCGCCTGTTTGAGAGGTGTTGATCTGAAGTCAACGAGAGGGAATTCGCTTTAAGGAAAGTTGGCGAGTTGATAGGTTATTGTTTGTAAAGTGGTGCGGGGTTCGCTTTATTTGCTGCTTTCTATTAAGATAGAAAAGCGTAAAGGTGTGGATCTGTAAAAATTAAAAGGAGGTTTTGGGCTTTGTGGGGGCTTTAGAAATGGGGTTGGAGAAACTTTCGTTCTTTGAAGGGGGGAGGGATTAAGAATATTTTGAGCGGGGTTTGTCCCTAGAGCCTTATGCAAGTGGATCGCATGAATGGTCAGCAGGAGGAATCTGCCAAGAGAAACCGGATTGTTCAGACGAGATCGGTGTGGGGTGGAATTTTCGTCTTTTGAGGTGAGGAGGAAAAGTTAAAATGGTGGAGCATTCTTTTCATAAACGGAAAGAAAGGAGATTGGGTTTCATACTTTATAGGTGTTGATGGAGGGGGCGGTGTCTTGAGAGATGTTTCTGATGATCACTTTTTAAAGAAATTTAAAAAACAGGTCTTGTTTTAGTGCATGGATTTATGTGAAACTAAGGTTTTTTACTTAAATTTAGAAACTATAAAACAATCTGTTTTATAAAATTTTAAGAAGTGCACCTTTCATTTAGAGGGACAAAAATTATGCCGCATGGTGAACTAATGAATCCGCAAACAATGGGAATTTTGCATTTGTTTATGCAAGCAAGTCTCGTCGTTAAAGTTGTTATGGTTGGGTTACTACTTGCTTCCGTCTGGAGTTGGGCCATTATTTTTGATAAAATTTTTACCTACCGGAGAATACGGCGTGAAATAAAGAAATTTGAACGGACTTTTTGGTCAGGCAAAGCGCTAGAAGATCTTTATGTCGCTTGTAAAAGCCAACGTACCAATAGCATATCGGCTGTTTTTATGGCTGCAATGGCTGAATGGAAAAAATCTCTTGAAAAAGGAACTCATACTTCAATCAGTTTGCAGAGCAGAATTGATAAGGCGATGGATCTAACACTGGGACGTGAAAGTGAAAAAATAGAATCAAAGTTAGGTTTTCTTGCAACACTAGGGTCTGCGGGGCCCTTTATCGGTCTTTTTGGAACAGTGATTGGTATTATGGAGTCTTTTCTTTCCATTTCTGCTTCTCAAAATACATCTCTTGCCATTGTCGCACCAGGAATTGCAGAAGCACTTTTGGCAACAGCTATTGGTTTGTTTGCAGCAATTCCAGCTGTTATTGCCTACAATAAGTTGACGCATGAAAGTGCGCACATCATTGCACAAATCGAAAATTTTGCTGATGAATTTTCAACAATTGTCTCGCGGCGTATTGATGAAACACGTACAGCATCTTCCTCTTTATAAAAAGGAGCTTGCCCCATGGGAATTTCTGTTGCTTCTTCTTCTCGAAAAAATACACGAAGGCGGCATCATTCACGAAGCCAATTGATGAGTGAGATTAATGTTACCCCTTTTGTGGATGTGATGTTGGTGTTGCTTATTATTTTTATGGTCTCTGCTCCCCTTTTGGTGAACGGTGTTCCCTTAGATTTGCCACGCAGTCAAGCGGGCCCCGTCCGCGCGCAAAAAACACCCCTTACAGTTTCACTGGATGCGCAAGGCCGCTTTGCCATTCATCAAGATTATTATGACAGTTCACAAGCGTTGATTGCACAGCTTAAAACTCTTCTGGAAGCGGACCCTACACAAAAAGATCAACGGATTTTTGTGCGGGTTGCTAAAACTGTTGAATATCAACAAGTCTTACAATTGCTCGCAGATATTCAAAAGGCAGGGTTTTCTCAAGTTGCGCTAGCAAGTCTAGCACAATAAATAACAGATAAAAATATTGTCCACAACTGGTTGTTTTTAAATGTTTTTAAAAAGATTACAGCGTGATTGAAAGTGAAAAAATACAAGGTATAAATTAAGGCATAAAGAATGAACAAAGACTCCTATCATAGTATGAAACGAGGCTTGGCTTTATCCCTTGTGGTCCATGTTATTTTGATCAGTTGGGGGGCTGTTCAATTTACAAACTCTGTTTCTTTACCACAACCCTTGGAAGCAATTCCCATCACTCTTGCACCCTTGAGCGAAGAGTTTTCTTCTCAACAAGGCGCTGTGGAAGCGCCACTCCATGCAATCCCCGCTGTTAAACCAACCACTGCCCCCCAAGAGATAGAAGATGCTCGCCATATTGGAGAAGGACAACGAGATAGTCTTGCACCTTTTCAGCCAAAAGAAAAGCCGCGCTCCGTTGAGACAACACCACCCCTACCAAGTGAGCACGCATCGGAAATATCTGAACGTAGGGAACCAACAGAAGCAAAAACAGAAGAGATTTCAAAAGCAGCGGAAGAAGCATCAAAGCTTACCCCTGAGGTACCTTTGAGCGCTCCAGAAGAAGCATCAAAGCTTACCTCTGAGGAGCCTTTAAGCGCTTCAGAAGAAGCATCAAAGCTTACCCCTGAGGAGCCTTTGAGCGCTCCAGAAGAAGCATCAAAGCTTACCCCTGAGATACCTTTGAGCGCTCCAGAAGAAGCATCAAAGCTTACCCCTGAGATACCTTTGAGCGCTCCAGAAGAAGCATCAAAGCTTACCCCTGAGCTCCCCGTAGAAGCACTGGAGGAAGTGTCTAAGATTGTATCTAAGCCTGTGCACAAAAATGAAGAGAGGATATTGCCGAAAGAATTGGCTCCAACGGTACAAAAGGCACCAGCAGAGCAGGTTGTTCAGCAAGCGCCTAAAATTGCACTTCCAGAAAAACCCCTTCTTCCGCATTTTAAACCAAAATTTAATAAAGAACTTCCAATGAAGAATGGGGCTGCCTTGAATCAAAAGACGTCAAAGCTTAACAAGAAAAATAAAGAGGAAAAGACCATTGAAGATATTTTAGCTCTGGAAGAAAATAATTTGCTCAATCGTGCGCGCTCACAAGGAGGAGGAGCAAAACGTTCTCATACACCAGAAGCTTTGGGGGCAAGAAAAAATATTCATGATACCACAAAAATGGCACAAACATTGGTCAATATCGCGGGGGGATGTATTCAACAGAAGCTTAAACTTGTGGCACTTGGTGGCGATTTAAAAAATCGTCCCATCGTGCGGTTGCGCTTTTATTTAGACCGTGAAGGGATGGTGGTGGGTGAGCCTATCATTGATCCTATAAGCGGTCTTAAGAGTCAACAGGCGATTATGATAAGGCAGGTGTATGCGGCTGTCTTTTCATGCCAACCTTATGTAGATCTCCCCCGTGATCAATATGATCTGTGGGGACAAGGTTTTGACTTTAATGTTGACCCCCTCCAAGAAATAAGATGATAAATAAAGAAAAAATCGCTTAATGAAAGGACACATTCCATGATGACTATAACAAGACATAAAGTTTTTACTTGGTTTATTGTCACTTGCAGTTTGTGGCTTTCAAGTCTCTCGTCGGGTTATGCGCAATTGAAAGGAACAATTTCCAGTGCTGATTTTAATCCCATTCCTATTGCAATTACAGATTTTATTTCCAATGATTCGATTGGATTGAAAATATCAGCTGTGGTGACGGCCGATCTTGAACGATCGGGGCTTTTTTTACCGATTGATAAGGAACATTTTTTTGAAAAAATTTCTAATCCGAATAAACAACCGCATTTTGTTTCGTGGCAGAAAATAAAAGCGCAAGGTTTAGTGACGGGGCAAGTCATGAGAGAAATCGACGGACGGTTGAGGGTTGATTTTCGTCTATGGGATGTTTTTGGACAGCGACAATTAAAAGGACGGCGTTTTTATACCGCGACAGAACGTTGGCGGCGTGTGGCCCATATGATCGCTGATGAGATCTACAGTGAAATGACAGGAGAAAGTGGCTATTTTGATACAAGAATTGTTTTTATCGATGAAACAGGTCCCCAAAATGCACGCATTAAACGTTTAGCTATGATGGATCAAGATGGCGCAAATTTGATTTATATGTCTGATGGAAGTGAATTGGTGCTTACACCGCGGTTTTCACCAAAAAGGCAAGAAATCACCTATATGGCTTATGAGGATCATCAAATCCCTCATGTTTATCTACAACAAATTGAAATGGGGCAAAGGGAGTTGATTGGAACGTTTAACAATATGACAATTGCTCCGCGTTTTTCTTCTGATGGACAAAAAGTTATCATGAGTTTATTGCAAAATGATGGTAGTGCAAATCTTTACACCATGGATTTGCGGACCCGTACAATGACGCGGTTGACAACAACTTCCGCCATTGATACCTCCGCTTCTTATTCACCTGATGGAACACAAATTGTCTTTTCCTCAGACCGTAGCGGAAAGCCACAAATTTATAAAATGAATGCCGATGGTAGTGATATTCAGCGTATTTCTTTAAACGAGGGGAGTTATTCAACACCCATTTGGTCGCCAAGGGGGGATTATATCGCCTTTACAAAACAATTAAGTGGACAATTTTCTATCGGTGTTATGCGCCCTGATGGACAAGGAGAACGAATTTTAACCACGGGGTTTCATAATGAAGGACCGACTTGGGCCCCCAATGGTCGTGTGCTGATGTTCTTTCGTAAAAACCCCGGTATGGGACCAAAAATCTATACCATTGACATTACGGGACGCAATGAACGCCAACTCCCCACACCCAATGATGCTTCCGATCCAGCATGGTCGCCATTGCTCAATATACAATAAAACAAAATGCTTGATAAAAAGATAAATACAGAGAACCTATAGAGTCTACGCAATCTCAATGGTCTAATTAGTTAAAAGAATGTACTTGTGAGAGGGGGCATGGGTGGTTTTTATCAATTTCATTCAGCATTTGCTGTCGTGTATCGATAATAGAATTTTCTTGAGACGAAAACATTTTTTTAAATAGGGCTGTTTTAAGGTTTCTAGATTGCTTTTATTCTCCAAACTGTCGCTATAGATCTTTTTGACTTCCTTTCTGATCTGGTTTGCTTAAAGACCAGGTTGTTTTCAAGCCGGTTCTCTTTGCTTTCCCCTTAAGCTGTTTTCCTTAAACGAAAGAAATCTTTGTGGGTCAGCTCTATTTACAAGACGATGGATTGCGTCTTTCAAAAAATAGTGCACGTTCTTAAAAATATTGAATGTCTCTGGACGTTTGTGAGGTTTCATAATAAATACAACTTATTGATTTATAATCATAATTTATTCTTTATTCAAGTTTAATAACGCTAAACTGACCTTATTAAATCAATGTGATAAGATTGTTGCTTTCAGTTTCACGTAAATTTCATGGGTGAGAAGAGGAATGCGTCTTTAAGAAAATCTGAATGGTTTACAGATCAGATCTGGATGAAATTTTCGCTCCTTGAGGGGAGGGAGGCGACTCTTACAAAAACAAAGAGAGAGGCGTTAGAGGGATAATCTTTGGGATATATAAGAAAAGCGTGAGACGTAGAGTCTTGGCTTTTATCATCAAAACTGTTTGAGCGTTCAAGGGTGTTCAAGGGGGAAACTTGTTTTATGCTTTCTTTTTTCGTTAATCTGCTTTTGGGGCCCATTGGTTCTATTTTTTGCGGTTGATTGATTGTAGTTTTTTGGGGTGCTATCAATGATTGACCCCGCTTTTTACGCGGGGCTTTTATATTTATGACCAAAGAGGCAAGGTGATAGATGTTTTTTAGTCCCTCATCGATGAAGAGAGGGATCAATGATGAGAATTATACGGACAGTTTTGCCAAAATCTCATCGCTGACATCAAAATTAGCATAAACATTTTGCACATCATCATCTTCTTCTAATGTTGAAATCAGTCGTAAAACGGATAAAGCTTTTTCTTCATCTATTGGCGCAAGGGTGGTGGCTTTCCAAATTGTTTTGATTGATTCTGCTTCACCAAGTTTTGCTTCCAGTGTTTTTGAAACTTCACCAATATCTTCAAATGCGCAGGTAATATGATGTCCGGTTTCTTCAGATTGTACATCTTCGGCACCAGCTTCAATGGCTGCATCCATGATGTTGTCTGCTGTTCCTGCTTCTGGCTTATAAATTATTTCCCCAATCCGATTAAACATGAAACTGACCGACCCTGTTTCCCCTAGAGCTCCGCCTGATTTTGTGAAGGCGGCGCGCACGTTTGAAGCGGTGCGGTTACGGTTATCGGTTAAAGCTTCAACAATGACGGCAACACCACCTGGACCATAACCTTCATAGCGTACTTCATCATAATTTTCGACATCGGTTCCTGACGCTTTTTTAATCGCGCGTTCAATATTATCTTTTGGCATTGACTGTGCTTTGGCATTTTGAACAGCCAGCCTTAAACGTGGATTCATGGCTGGATCAGGAGCACCTTGTTTTGCTGCAACGGTAATTTCGCGTGCAAGCTTAGAAAATATTTTCGAGCGCATTGCATCTTGACGCCCTTTACGGTGCATAATATTTTTAAATTGTGAATGGCCTGCCATAGTTTTCCTTCCTGTTTGAGGGCTTTACTTCTGGGTTAGTTTTTTTAGAATGTAAGGCGATAAAATCACGCATCCCACCAGAGTAAATGTGCCACAGCATGAGGTGAAATAATCAAATAAATCCTTTATAGGAAAATTCATCTTAAAGGTAAAGACACCTTCGTTGAGGATCATTCCAAGAGAGATCTCTTGTCGTTGAGCAAAAATCACGCTATAACAGAGTATAATTTCATGGCAAAATGGTTTATTCCATGCCTCGCTTTATTATAAAAGTGGGTGGAAAAGACGAACATATAAGAACATATAATGAAGAAGTTCCAGTGCTCTTGAGTGGGCGGTAAACTGCCTCATAGAAGAGGCGCAGAAGAGGATTTATAAAAATGGCAACGCAACTTTTGATGCCCAAAGCAACAGCTGTTTGGTTGGTTGATAATACAGCGCTTTCTTTTGAGCAGATTGCAGAATTTTGTAAATTGCATGTCTTGGAAGTAAAAGCTATTGCCGATGGTGAGGCAGCTTATGGTATTAAAGGTCTCAATCCGATTAACTCTGGACAATTGACGCGCAGTGAAATCGCACGGGTGGAGGCAGATCAAAACGCACGCTTGAAAATTTCTCAATCAAGGGTGCATATTCCTGAAAAAAGGCGTAAAGGAGCACGCTATATCCCTCTTTCTCGACGTCAAGATCGTCCCAATGGCATCTTATGGTTGGTTACGAATCATCCTGAGTTGAAAGATGCACAAATTGCAAGGTTGATTGGGACAACAAAAGCAACAATTGAACAAATTCGCCTTCGAACCCATTGGAATAGTGCCAATTTATCTCCTCTTGATCCTGTAGGGCTTGGCTTGTGTTCGCAAATCGATTTAGATTTTGAACTCCAGCGTGCGGCAAAAAATCGCCCTGTTGCTGCAGAAGAAGATAGGTCATTGCTTCCCGCCTCTGTGACGGAAAATGCCGCTCTAGAGGAAAATGAAAGTGAAGATAATTCCCACAAAACTTTTGATGCTGATAAAGTTTTTGCAAAATTGAATGCGCTGCAAAAAAATCGTCAAGATCAAGAAGAAGCATAAGCGGTAGGACGTATCAGGACAATGTTTCTCAATTTATCATGCAAATGTTAGAGAAATAACTGGGAGGGAGGAGAAATTGGCAGAGACTGAAAAATGATGACAAAAAAACAAAAAAATTTCGTCTTCATTAGGAATTAACAGTTATTCTTAAAAAATATTTTTAAGAATTTACCCTTCTTTAAAGGAAAAATGGACTATGTGTTCTACCAAAAATACTCTCTCTCGTTCCTTAGCGATACTCTTTCTTTTCTGCCTGTGTTTGGGTGGATGTGGCAAAAAAAATACCGGTGCATTTAACGGTATGAATGGCGCTTATATGAATGATGCTGGTTTAAATCAGGTGTTACCAGGTTCAGGACAAGAATTTACGGTTAATGTGGGTGATCGTGTGTTTTTTAGTCTCGATTCTTCTTCATTGGATGCAGATGCTGAACGTATTTTAACGCGCCAAGCAGAATGGTTGCTTCATTATCCTTATTATTCTATTATGATTGAAGGTCATGCTGATGAGAGAGGGACACGTGAATATAACTTGGCACTTGGACAGCGCCGCGCTGTCGCTGTGCGGAATTATCTCGTGTCTCTTGGTGTGTCTGCGCAACGGATTCAAACAATTTCTTACGGAAAAGAAAGACCTGTCGCGGTATGTGATGATATTTCTTGTTGGAATCAAAATCGACGTGCTGTGACAACGCTAAGTGGTATGAACAGTCATTAAGTGAGCAAATTGTTCGTTTCTACCATTCAATGAACTCTTAAGGGGAGAAAAATGTATCGTAAAATCAATTGGAAAACAATCTTTTATATGGCGGTTTTCATAGCTTGTTCTACTTCATTTGCTGAAAGTGCGGCTCGAAAGGCTTCTGAATATCCAGCACATGATAAGGATCAAGTTGGTAACGCTGATAAGACTGCTTCTGATGTGGTGAAGAAAGCTTCAGATGCTGCTGATAAGGCTGCTTCTGATGTGGCAGAAAAAGTTTCAGATGCTGCTGATAAGGCTTCCGATGTGGTGAAGAAAGCTTCAGATGCTGCTGATAAGGCTGCTTCTGATGTGGCAGAAAAAGCTTCAGATGCTGCTGATAAGGCTGCTTCTGATGTGGCAGAAAAAGCTTCAGATGCTGCTGATAAGGCTGCTTCTGATGTGGTGAAGAAAGCTTCTGATGCTGCTGATAAGGCTGCTTCTGATGTGGCAGAAAAAGCTTCAGATGCTGCTGATAAGGCTTCTGATGTGATGAAGAAAGCTTCTGATACTGCTGATAAAGCTGCTTCTGATGTGATGAAGAAAGCTTCAGATACTGCTGATAAAGCTGCTTCTGATGTGGTGAAGAAAGCTTCAGACGCTGCTGATAAGGCTGCTTCTGATGTGGTGAAGAAAGCTTCTGATGCTGCTGATAAGGCTGCTTCTGATGTGGCAGAAAAAGCTTCAGATGCTGCTGATAAGGCTTCCGATGTGGTGAAGAAAGCTTCTGATGCTGCTGATAAAGCTGCTTCTGATGTGATGAAGAAAGCTTCAGATACTGCTGATAAAGCTGCTTCTGATGTGATGAAGAAAGCTTCAGATACTGCTGATAAAGCTGCTTCTGATGTGGTGAAGAAAGCTTCAGATGCTGCTGATAAGGCTTCTGATGTGGTGAAGAAAGCTTCAGATGCTGCTGATAAGGCTTCCGATGTGATGAAGAAAGCTTCAGACGCTGCTGATAAGGCTGCTTCCGATGTGATGAAGAAAGCTTCAGACGCTGCTGATAAGGCTTCTGATGTGATGAAGAAAGCTTCAGACGCTGCTGATAAGGCTGCTTCCGATGTGATGAAGAAAGCTTCAGACGCTGCTGATAAGGCTTCTGATGTGATGAAGAAAGCTTCAGATGCTGCTGATAAGGCTGCTTCAGACGCTGCTGATAAGGCTTCTGATGTGATGAAGAAAGCTTCTGATGCTGCTGATAAGGCTTCTTCTGATGTGGTGAAGAAAGCTTCTGATGCTGCTGATAAAGCTGCTTCAGATGCTGCTGATAAGGCTTCTTCTGATGTGATGAAGAAAGCCTCTGGGGTTTCGGCGTATCAAGGGATTATTTTAGATAATCAGCAGGACTTATTTAAAGATTATGATTTAGATAAGCTTTTGCATAAAATACGGTTTGTGCTTGAGCATAACAATTTGAAAAATGTGAACAAGCAGTTTCACCGACTTTTTGGTAAAAAAGACTCTTCTGTTTATTCTTGTTCCGTTGAAAGTGCCGCTTTGGATGCAAAATCTCAGACTGTAAAAGAAAAGATGGTTCAGGAGCATCGTACAGATGACCAGACGAAGGTTGCTGATGTGAAGGATCATGCTGTGAAGGAAACAGGGGAGATTTTAAAAAAAGCGCATGATGTAACGGCTCAAGCAGATCAGAGTGACACTCTTTCTTCTTCTAAAGCGTTGTATAAGGAAGGGTATGACTTTATTCGTTCTGCCAACTATGTTGAGGCTGAAAGGAGCTTTTGTGCTTTTCAAAATCGCTACAAAAAAGATCCTTTGAGTGATGATGCTTTGTTTTGGTTGGCTGAATCTTTGTTGGGACAAAAACGCTATTATGAAGCAGCACAAGTCTATCTGTCCGCATGGTATGCCGATAAAAAGAAGCTCTATACATCCGAGATTTTGCTGAAATTAGCAAGAAGTATGATCGCTCTTGAGAAAAATGAAAAGGATTGTGCTCTTTTTGCAAAAAACAAAAAACATCATCAAATGTTAGAGTCTGTGTTTTGTAACTCTCTAAAGTAAGCAGCGAGGTCATTTTCGGTGTGCGTTAGACTGGCAAGAAATCTCTTTAAAACATCGGATTTTATTCAGTGTCGACGAGTGATTCTTGCTGTCTCAGGGGGAAGTGATTCTTTGGCTTTGATGTTTTTGGTTAAAGAGTATTTGGATACGCTCTCTGTTCCTTTAGAAATAATTGCTGTTACGGTTGATCATCAATTGCGTAAAGAATCAGCGCGTGAGGCAGAAACTGTTGCGGAAATTTGTCACGACCATCACATTAAACATATCACTGTGCGGTGGGAAGGCAAAAAACCAAAGACGCATATTGCTGCCAGTGCTCGTATTGCACGCTATAATCTCTTAGTTCAGGAAGCACAAAAACAAGGTGCCTCTCTTATTATGACGGGCCATACACTCAATGATCAGGTTGAAACCTATCAAATGCGGTCTCAACGTCTCCAAAAGAGTAGAGAGTCTTGGCGCGGTGACGCTGGTGCTACGCGTAATGGTTTTTCCACGGGTGGTTTTGCCAGTGCGTTGTGCGGTGGGGCTATGGGTGATGAAGATCATGCCAGAAAAACGAGAGAAAATATTGCTGAAAAAAACGATGGAGTCTTAGAGCGTGGTTTATCTTGTATACCGCGTGAGGCATTGTTGCATAGAAAAGTACGTTTGATTCGGCCGCTTCTTGGTGTAAAACGCCAAACATTGCGCAATTATTTAAGCATACAAGGAAAAGTGTGGATTGATGATCCCACAAACGAAGATCGCAATTTTGAACGCGTGCGTGTGCGCCAATCTCTTTCTCCGCAAAAGCTTGCTGATATTGCTCAAAAAATAAATCAAGCCGCATTGCGGCGGCGTCAACACGCGCAAAATATTGCCGATTTAATCTTAGCACTGGATATTACGGTTCAATATGGGCGTTGTTTTATTGTAAAGCCTGCGCCACTTTTACACAAACATACCTGTTTCCCTTTCGTTGTTGGGCTTTTTGCGGTGTTGATGGGTGGGGGATTTTATTTGCTTCCCGCAAAAAAATTAAGCACGCTTGTCCAAAAACTTTGTCTCCATTCTTCCGAAAAACGGCGTTTTACTTATGCGGGCTGTGTGATTGAATATAACAAAGATGGTATTGCTTTATGGCGTGAAGGGCGCAATATGAAAGAGGTTCTGGTAGGGCCAGAGGAAACACTCATGTGGGATGGGCGCTATCAGATTACCAATCATGGATCTGAGGCTATAAAGGTTGGAGCCGCAAATTTAGAACAGCTGAAATCTTTATTGCAAAACAGCAATTTTAATCTTAAAAAACCTCATTTCCCCTCTTTACAATCGTTACTGATGCTTTCAAATGATAAAGGATGTGATATTCCTGAGTTGATTTCTCAAGCGATTATTCATAAAAATGTTATCATCAAGCGAATTATGGCGCCTTTCGATTGGCTTTCCTCACGTGAAGATGCTGCGCTGGTGAATGTTGTGGAACCTTTTTTTAATCTTGAGGTGAAAAGATAAAGAAAAATAACGCTAAAAGAGAATAAACCGTCTCTCATCCCTTGGCAAGGGGCTGACAAGGTTATATGTTAAGGGGGAACTGTTTGAAATCTATATTTGATTAAGTGGGCTGAATATGAATTCCAATTACCGCTCTCTCCTCATTTGGGGAGTTATTGCCTTGATTTTGATTATATCGTTTTCTCTCTTCAATGGAGATAGTCAACGTTCTGGTGGTGGAGAAGTCTCCTATTCTGAGTTTTTACAAAAAGTTGAGAATAATGAACTGAAATCGGTGACCATTCAAGGTCAAAAATTAACAGGACAAACTGTCGAACAGAGAACTGTTTCAACTTTTGCACCACGTGATCCTGGTTTGATACAAAAATTGGAAAGCAAAAACGTCAATGTTAAAGCTATTCCTGAAAGTTCTGGAAATAGTATCTTCCTTAATCTCCTGTTTTCTTTGTTGCCTGTTATTATTATTGTTGGGGCATGGGTCTTTTTTATGCGACAAATGCAAAATGGATCTCGCGGAGCAATGGGGTTTGGAAAATCAAAGGCGAAGTTGCTTAATGAAGCGCAAGGACGTGTTACCTTTAAGGATGTTGCTGGCGTTGAAGAAGCAAAACAAGATTTGCAAGAAATTGTTGAATTTTTACGCGAACCACAAAAATTTCAACGCTTAGGAGGGCGTATCCCTCGCGGTGTTTTGCTTGTTGGTCCTCCAGGAACCGGTAAAACGCTATTAGCGCGCTCGGTGGCAGGTGAAGCTAATGTACCATTCTTTACCATTTCAGGGTCTGATTTTGTTGAAATGTTTGTAGGTGTTGGGGCAAGCCGTGTGCGGGATATGTTCGAACAGGCTAAAAAAAATGCACCTTGTATTATCTTTATCGATGAAATCGATGCTGTTGGACGCCATCGGGGTGCTGGATTGGGTGGGGGAAACGATGAGCGCGAGCAGACCTTAAATCAGTTGCTTGTCGAAATGGATGGGTTTGAGCCTAATGAGAGTATTATTCTGATTGCTGCAACAAACCGCCCTGATGTGCTGGATCCTGCCTTATTGAGACCAGGGCGTTTTGACCGACAAGTCGTGGTGCCAAATCCAGATGTTTCTGGACGTGAGCAAATCTTGAAAGTGCATGTGCGCAATGTCCCTTTAGCACCGAATGTTGATTTGAAAGTTTTGGCAAGAGGAACACCAGGGTTTTCCGGTGCGGACCTCATGAATCTTGTCAATGAAGCTGCTCTTATGGCTGCGAGCCGCAATAAAAGAGTTGTGACAATGCAAGAATTCGAAGATGCAAAAGATAAGGTGATGATGGGGGCTGAACGTCGTTCAACCGCTATGACACAAGAAGAAAAAGAACTCACGGCTTATCACGAAGCAGGGCATGCTATTGTGGCTCTCAATGTTCCGGTTGCTGACCCTGTCCACAAAGCAACAATCGTTCCAAGGGGAAGGGCTTTGGGAATGGTGATGCAATTACCGGAAGGCGATCGCTATTCCATGAGTTATCGATGGATGATTTCTCGTTTAGCCATCATGATGGGTGGACGTGTGGCTGAAGAATTGAAATTTGGAAAGGAAAATATTACCTCGGGGGCTTCTTCTGATATTGAGCAAGCAACGAAATTAGCACGTGCCATGATAACACGGTGGGGATTCTCTGATCTGCTTGGAAATGTCGCTTATGGCGATAACCAAGATGAGGTCTTTTTAGGGCATTCTGTTGCCCGAACACAAAATGTCTCTGAAGAAACAGCACGCATGATTGATATGGAAGTGCGTAAGCTTATTGATGATGCTTATAAAAGTGCAACTAATATTTTGAAAACAAAAAGAAAAGAATGGTTTGCGCTCGCTCAAGGCTTATTGGAATATGAAACTTTAACGGGTGCTGAGATTAACGAAGTCATTGCAGGTAAGCCTCCTTCACGCACGCAGAAAGATGAGAGCGCTGTACCGCGGACTTCTTCTGTTCCCAAAACTGGAACAGTAAAGGTAGAGACCTCTGTGGACGATGAAAAAGATGCTAAAACAGCACCTAAAACAGTGCTCCATAAAACAGAAGTCGTTAAAGGTAAGGACGACGGTAAGGCAGAAGGCGCTGTTGGAAAGAAAATAGCAAAATCCAGTGATACTAAGTCCAAGGATACTGAGTCTAAAAAAGTGCAATCGGGTGAAGCTGAGAAAAAAGAACAAAACGCAAAAGGTCCTACAAAAACAGTCAATCACTCTCAAAGTAAAAACAGCGTTGAAAAGAAGTCAAAACCTTCGGAATCTGATAAAGGAAAATAAGAATCCTTTAAGAATACTTGAGTGACTATGTTTTGGGAAAACTGCTAAATTTTTTGAAAAGGGCGCGAGCAAAGCTTTGCGCCCTTGACGTAATGTTTGCCAAAACATGGAAGCAAAAAATTAAGCAAATCCGTTTATTATGACAGCGTTAGCAGGGATAAAGTGGTCTATTCTCTTGCAGGTCTTGCTCAAGGTGCAAAGGTGAGGCGATAGGGGTGCTTTGCGGCTTTGCACTGAGGGTTGCGAGGTTTGATGATGAGTTGACTTGCGGGTTTGGCAGGATGTGAGACTATCCTTTGGGTGTATTCAAGGGATGTGTAAAGCTTGTTTAGCAAATAATATTGCTTTATGTGTGCAGAGGAGAAACATTATTAGTTGGGCGTCGTTTAGATGTGTCAATAGTGAAAGGGTTTTTGATGATCTAAAAAGATGAGGGGAAAGTCCAATGGTATGTATCATTTACAGAGTGAGGGGTATAGAGTAGAGGGCTATTGTACCCAAGGGGGCTATTAGCATTTTAAAGAAAAGCCAAGGGAAGAAGGATAAAGGAACGAAGCGTGGTGCAAAAATATTTTGGGACAGATGGAATTCGGGGAAAAGCCAATTCATTTCCCATGACGCCTGATTTTGCCATGAAGGTAGGGATGGCTGTAGGGGTTTTATTCCGTTCACAACATCAATCGCGTCGTGTGGTGATTGGTAAGGATACCCGATTATCTGGCTATATGTTGGAAAATGCTTTGGTTTCAGGACTGACTGCTGCGGGGATGGAAGTTTTTTTATTGGGGCCAGTGCCAACACCTGCTGTTGCAATGCTTTGCCGCTCTTTGCGCGCGGATCTTGGTGTGATGATTTCTGCTTCTCATAATCCTTTTTATGATAATGGCATTAAACTTTTTGGTCCTGATGGTTTTAAGCTTTCAGATGATATGGAAGCAAGAATTGAACAATTGATTGATACAGATCTTTCAAAATCTTTAGCAAGTTCTGCCGAAATTGGTTATGCAAAACGGGTTGAGGGAGATATTTATCGGTATATTGAATATGCCAAACGAACTTTGCCTCGTGATGTTCGCTTAGATGCGGTGCGTATTGTTGTGGATTGTGCTAATGGCGCTGCTTATAAAGCGGCTCCTCGTGCTTTATGGGAGTTGGGGGCTGAGGTTTTTGCTATTCATGATGAGCCCAATGGGACCAATATTAATCAAAAATGTGGTTCAACCGATTTAAGCTCTTTAAAACGCAAAGTGCATGAAGTGCGTGCTGATGTAGGGATTGCTCTTGATGGAGATGGCGATCGTGTCCTCATTGTTGATGAAAAAGCACAAGCGGTTAATGGGGATCAGTTGATTGCTGTGATTGCTGAAAATTGGCATAAAATGGGACGGTTACGGTGCAATGGGGTTGTTACAACGATTATGTCCAATTTGGGACTGGAGCGGTTTTTGAATGCCAAAGGGTTAGACTTGATCAGAACAAAAGTTGGAGATCGTTATGTTGTCGATGCCATGCGTCAAAAGGGATATAATGTTGGAGGTGAGGCTTCTGGGCATATTGTGCTCAGTGACTTTGGGACAACGGGTGATGGGTTGGTGGCAGCCTTGCAGATTTTAGCTTGTATGAAGGAAAGTCAAAGCCCTATGAGCCAATTGTGTAAACGGTTTGAACCTGTTCCGCAAATTTTAAAAAATGTAACGATTAAAAATAAAAATGTTTTGAAAAAAACCCCCGTCAAAACGGCTATTGATCAAGCAAAAAATCAGTTGGGAAAAGAGGCACGATTGGTGATCCGTGCTTCTGGAACTGAGCCGGTTATCCGCCTTATGGCCGAAGGAGATGCACGAGAGGTGTTGGATACGGTTGTGACAGAGTTGATGGATGTGATCACTCAGCATGATACACGTGTGAGTACGGCACTTGAAAGATAAGGTGATGAGAATAATCAATTTTTTTCATGATCATTCTAATGTTTATAAAATAAAAAAAGCCATGTGATATAAAAAATAATCAATATTTTTTGTATCTTGTCGTGTTACACATTCTCTTAATTTATGATTTTAGGATTTAAATATAAAAGGATTGAAGCCTTCTATAATATTACTGATGCGACTAAAAGGATTAGAACCGTCTATATTGCTATAGGTGGGGAGATGTTTTGCCAAAAGATTTAAAGTTATGCGTCCTTTTGATTACATCTGCTAAAAGGTGATCGCAAAGATGCTGGGTCAATGATTATCAATGGAAATTGTTGTGTAATATTTCACTTTGATGGCATAGATGTTGAATTAGTTGATTATCGTGATTATCACTAAGGAGTGCTAAAAAATGATGAAAAATCCACCACATCCTGGTGAATTATTGCGTGAAGATGTGATCAAAGAACTTGGTTTATCGATTAATGAAGCCGCAGAGTGGCTTGGTATATCTCGAAAAGCCCTTTCTAGAGTTTTAAATGGAAAAGCCGCTCTTAGGGCTCATCTTGCTATTAGGCTTGAAATGGCTGGTGTCAGCACAGCACGAGCTTGGCTCGCACTGCAAACAAATTATGATTTATCAAAAGCAATTCTTAAATAACAGTTTCATGATAAAGAACATATAAAAGAGTTTCAAACGGCTATTAAATTTTTGCAACAGAGATATTGAGAAGAGCAAAACAACGCCAGTCGTGCGTATAAAATCAAAAGATGTGATGCGGTAAGGCAAGGAATAAAACCTTATGCTTGTAACACACTTGAGCTATAATGAATATAAGAAAAGGGAGGATTTTATATGTTGAGTGAAGACGAAATTAAACGACGTCGCTTTGCTGCTAAAAATGCATTAGCAAGCCAACGGTTAGAGGGATTGGAACCCGATCCAAAAGTCGTTGAGCAAATGGAGCGTGTTATTATTGGAGAACTTGAAACAAGTGACGTAATTAGAGATTATATGGAGCGGGTAAAACGTGGAGAAGTATAAAGGGAGTGGTGATCCTTATACTGATCCTAAAACTGGTGTACTATATAATCGGTTTGGTATTAAAGACAAAGCCACATTGGATCGTGTAGAATCTACTTTCGCTTATGTAAGGTCTTTTGAACTTATGCTTGCTGCTATTCGTGGTAAGTTTGATCTCAGCTACATGAAAGAGATCCATAGAAAGCTGTTTGGTGACATATATGAATGGGCGGGAGAGGTTCGTTTAGTGGATATTGCCAAAGGCAATAGTATGTTTGCGAGTTATCATCAGATTGAAAGTTATGCCCCGAAGATTACGCAACAGCTTGCAAAAGAACAGTATCTGCGTGGTCTTAATATGGATGAATTTAGCCAAAGGGCTGGATATTACATGGGTGAAATAAATGCGTTGCATCCATTTCGAGAGGGAAATGGGCGCACGTTGCGTGAATTTATGGGGCAACTTGCTCGTGAAGCTGGTTATCATATCAGCTGGAAGGGGATCGAGAAACAAGAAATGATAGAGGCATCTATTGCGGCACATTTTGGGAAGTCTGAACATTTGTCTGTACTCATCCATAAGAACCTTATCAAATTTACAGAAAATGAAAGAGATGATGTTACCCATCTTGGGGAGAAAATTTTCTCTTATATTGAGATTAATAAAGAATTATACGAAGGACAAAAGGAACAAATTATAACCATTTTGGATAAAGAAAAGACAAATTTTTCTAAACTTCAAAAAGAAGAGCTTGAAATAGAACAACCACAAAAAGATTTGAATGTTGCTTCAAAGTTAACAGAACAAGCTCTATACCTTGCGGCTTATACAGATAACTTTAATCTAGAACAAAAGGTGCTAAGCGCTCTTAGAAATGAAAAATCTTATGTTAATATGTTTAAAGAGTTAAACAGTCGCTTAGCATCTATTTATAAAGATCCGCAAGCGGCCGCACTCAAGATTGAGCGAACAATTTTAACGGGGAAAGGCGATAAACTCCCTGACATTTTAGCCAAGTCTCCAGAGAAGGCTGGTGAATTGCGTGGGTCAGATCGTTTAATCGATAAATTAAAGGCGATAGGAAAAGAGCGTAAAGAAGCGCTTTACAATGTTCCTCTTGCTGTTTCTACCATGAGAGAGCTTCAATCCTTTTATAAGAATTCTTACGAGATCCATATGGATAGGGTTACACGAGAGCGTGAACAATTAAAAGTAGAGGTCCCGTCACTTTCACAAGAAGCAGTGACTTATATGAAAAATGTTGAGGCTGGTCGTAATGATTATTCGAAGATACCAGAGCATGTTAATAAGGAATTTTCAAAGCTGCAAAGTGCTTTAGATAAGCGTTTTGGAAAGGATGCTATTCATAAGCAAGATTTTGATTTATCAAAAGTGATCCCAAAACAACAGTCTCATGATAAAGAACATATAAAAGAGTTTCAAACGGCTATTAAATTTTTGCAACAGAAGCATATACAAGAGAAAATTAATGCGATAGCGCGTGAAAGGTCGAAAGATGTGATACGGTAAGGCAGGAGATAAAGCCTTATGTTTGTAGCCCTATTAAGCCATATGACAAAAGAGAGGTCATCCAAAGGAGGTTTAATATGAGTGAAGAAAAAAGATGTTGTACGTGCACGCGTAGATAAGACGTTTAAAAAAGCAAGCCCCATGAAATATTAGCAAGTCTAGGATTTACGGTGTCTGATTTTATTCGGATTGCTTTGACAAAAGTTGTCAATGAAAAGGGATTACCGTTTGAGATGTATATTCTTCATACGGAACGGACTTTCAAGAAAAGTGAAAGATGAGAAGATATATATAGCTAAAGATAGGTAAGGTTTGTTTTGTCATTTGGATATTTGAGCTTTTTGATCATTGGTGGGGATACTTTATGTTGAATAATATATGTAAACGGTGAGTGAAAGGACAGCTTATTTTACTTCTATAAAAGAAGAAGGTGTATTGTCTGAAGAATGATTTAATATTGTTTCTTTTATTGCTGCTCATTTAGATGTTGGTGGTCTTATACAAGGTATGAGGGAAGAAGCCAAGGAAAGTTAGATTTCCAGCAAAACATAAGGGTAAAAGTGGGGGATATAGGGTTATTACCTTTTTTGGTAGTCAAATTTTGGTGGTCAAAATCTTCTGGTGTTGAGCGAAGATATTAAATCATCTCAAGGAAATTTGACAAAATCAGAGAGGAATGCATGGGAGAAAATTTTAACTGCGCTTCTTGATGAATATCGAAAGGAAAAATAATGGATAAGACAAGTAGAGCTGGTTCTCGTATATTACAGGGTGCTCGTGAAGCTCTTGCCTATGCTAAAGGTGAAGCGGATGTCAGCAAATTTGCTATCCATATTCCTGCAAATGTTGATGTCAAAAAAATCAGAAAAAATATTGGGTTGACACAGGCTCAATTTGCGGAACGTTTTGGTTTTTCTGTAGGTCGCATTCGTGATTGGAAACAGGGACGATAGATACTTCTTCTCGTTTGTTGTTTTCAATCATTGAAAATGAACCAGAAGCGATCAATTGTACTCTTAAAAAATCTCTATTGGCTTAAGAAGGGTGGTGTCGTTTTTTTTAAAAAGCGTCTCGACGTTTGAAGGGGTCGTAGTAAATTTCTGTGACACGAAATTTACCTTCAAGGCGTTTGCATTGGATGATGACGTCTATCATGGAAATTAATAAGCCGCGGATATCTTCTCTTGCTAAATTACCACCCCCGTCACTTTCTTTGACAAGGAGGGTCATTTGTTCAAAGGCGGCAAGGGCTGTGGAGGCGTGGACGGTGGTGATGGAGCCTGGGTGACCAGAGTTGACATTGCGGATATAGTAAAAGGCTGTGCCATCACGCAGCTCTTGTAGAAGGATTCTGTCGGGGCGCATGCGCAGTCCCGATTCAAGGAGTTCTTTTGCGCCAGCTTTTGCTAAGCCTTGGTTATCTTTTGAATAGAAAAGTTGGACTTTGTTTGAATGGGGAACAACCAGTTCTGGTGTGTCTTCAATGGTGAGAATGCGTTCATCGTCAGGGATTTTTTCAATTAAAGCTTTGGAGAGGGTGGTTTTTCCAGAGCCGGTTTTGCCAGATATTAAGATGTTTTGTTGGGTGATAACGGCGCGTTCTAAAAATTTACAAAAATCTTTAGCGATGAAGAGGTCTGTTAGTTCTTTTTCTGTGTCGGAGAGTTCATTGGCGCGCTTTTTCATTTGTTCAAGGGGGGTGAAAGTGACATTTCTTGCCACAGAAAACAGTTGGTTTTCGTGTAAACTTTCAAGGGAAAAAGTGCGTGATGAGGGTTTGCGAATTGTCATGCTGATAGTATTGGGGGCAACAGCAGGGGGCATGACAATTTGTATGCGTTCATTATTGGGGAGTGTTGCGGAGAGAACAGGGTTTTCTACACTGATTTTTTGTGTTGTGTAGGCAGCAACAACTTTTGCAATACCTTCTAGCTCGCTGTAGGTTAGTTCTTCAAGGGTGTGGGTTTGCCAACCGTTTGGACCCTCAACAATCACTTCACCGGGACGATTGACGACAATTTCGAATAAATTTTCATTATTGAGAAAATCATCTAAGATTTTCAATTTTGTTAAAACGATGGAGGCTCGTTCTATATTTTTTGCTGTGGCCATACTATGACTTTATATACTCTTATACATTTTTATTGACTGTGGCGTGACTAATGAAAAAAGGAATAGCCCGGGGTTGAGCGGGAGTAAGCGTTGTTCCTTTTATGGGTGAGCTTTAGTTTATAGACAGAGGAAAAGTCGAGATCTCTTGCAACGAAAATATTGACCAGTTCCCCTTGGAATTTTTCTAAGGTAGGGGGGATGTTGATTTGGTTTTCAAGAGCGATACTTGCTGCATCTTTTCCCATGTTGTTTGCGCCTTCAAAACCACCACCTCCAGCGTTGTTTGCACCTGCTTTATTATTGTTTTGCATTCTATTGGTGAGGGTGGTTGTGGCGCTATCAATAACGGTGAGTAAAAGGGAAGAGCCAAAGCGTTCCCACCAATGGGTGTTGATGTTGCCATCAAAGCCGGCTCGTCCTAAACTGTCGGTTGCGGGTGAGGCAAGGGGGATGATGATGCCGTTTGGGGTTTTTGCTCTGGTCCAGAGGACGAAGAGACGGGATTGCCCTTGTTTGATGCCTCCGCGATATTCGCCAACCACTTGGGTTCCTTTATCAAGTAAAACAACGCGTCCATTGTCAGAGAGGATATCGCGGTTAATAATGCAGCTGGCAAAGCCTGGTTGGTCACTGTTTAAGGCGGTTTCTAAGATACAGGGGATAGAGGTTCCCATGGCGATGATAAAGTTTCTATTGCCGATGAGTTTTGCTTTTGTTTCTTCTGATGTGGTGGGTTTTAACAGGGTTGCAAAATTTTGTGTGTTTTGAGCGGCAGGAGAATTTTGCATCTGAGAGAGATTTTCAAGGGCATTCAACTTCTCAAGAGGGTTGAAAGCATTGTTGACGACATCTTTTAATTCAGATTTAGAGCCTTTAGCAAAAGCTAAGACAGGGGCGCGTCTTGCGGCATCAAGTAAGGGGTCATCTTTTTTGGGGGCTGGTGCGAGTGGTTGTGGGGGTGGAAGGGTTATGGGCGCCATTTTTGCACGCGGGGTGGAGGGGAGGATCTCTAAAGGCGCGAGGGTGTTGCGAAAGCTTTGTTCTTGTTTTTTATGAGGTTTTGCAGTGTCTTTTTCTTTTTCGGGGGAGGATAAGATGTTCCAGACCACATAGGCGCAGATTCCTATACAGGCGATTGCGACAACTATTTTTTTGCCAAGGCTTTGTGAGGTATTGTTGCGTTTATCGCTAATGGATCCTCGATCGCTGATAGTGGTTTTATCACTCATGTGTTGGTCCCCTTTAATTCCCGCTTTATTTAAAGATCTGATGCAATTTTACGTTCAACAGATGGTGAGGTTGTTCCGGTGTCTGGATTGATGCCTTTTGGTTGATAGGCTTCGTTAAAGATGCATAGGACATTTCTTCCCTGTCTTAGGGTGAAGCGTGCGCTAATGGCATGGACAATAACCATGTTGCCTCTTGTGGTTTTGGGAACCAGCGATTCTGTTCCATCACTGCTCACGATGTAAATGGCAGGGATTTCTTGGTTGTCAGGGAAAGTGAATGTTGTGGTTTTTCCATTGTCGTACACAGAGGAGGGTTCAAGGTTGCTTGAGCCTTGTGCGGTGTAAGCCCAATTGCGTGGTCCGTAGGTTTCATAAGCGTTGAAGACATTATCAATTTGCCTGGCTTGTTTTTTTTCTTGTCGCAGAAGGGCGGCAAGTCTTCTTTGTTCTGCTTCTTCTTGGGGATAGTGAAATTTCACAAGGAAATAGGTTTCATGTCCAGAGGAAATTTCCCCATCTTTGATGATCAGTTCAAATTGATAGGAGCGTTTTGAGCCATCAAGCTTTGTGGTGACGACTTGGAGATTGGTGATAGGTTGGACTTCGCGCGCTTTGAGGAAGAGAATATTACCAGCGGGGGCGACTTCCCATGCAACGCTGTTGCCAATGGCGACATGCGCAATTTCTTCATTGGGAGAAAACTCTATCTGAACGGAAGAGCGGATAGAGCCAATAATTTTTGTGACATTATAAGCATCATAATTGATGAAGCGAATGCGGCTATCATGGGGCGCGCGGGTGGGAAAAACACTGGCGTTGCTCCAAGGTGTAGGAGAAAGGACGAGGATGCTTAGGAAAAGAAAAAGGATTTTTTTTGTCATGATCAGTTGACCACTTCCGGATCAGTTCTATATTCTTTAACAATAAACCCAAGAGGATTTATCAGGCGGTTTTGGACAGAGATGGGGGCGTTAATATATTCGAAGGTGAGCGTTGCAACCCAGTGGGTGATGAGTTCTTTGTTGTTTTCATTATCATGGATTGTTCTGTAATAGCGCACTTGAGCAACATCTTGATTGATAAAGGAGATTGATTTTATCGTTATTGTAACGGTGGCATGTTTGTAGAGAATTTGTGGGCTTTGTGGATTTCTTGCGCCATACCAGCTGGCAAATCTTTCCTGTTCTTCAGTGGAAGAGAGGAGAGAGACCGTTTTAAAGTTGTTTTGTATTTCTTCTGTGGCAAAGCCTTCACGGGAGCGGACATATTTTGCGGCAAAATAGCGTGTGATGGCTTCATCCACATTGGTGGGTGCTTCTTTTAAGGCTTCCACCACTTCTGTGATGCCGGTTGAATTGTCCACACGGATGACAAAAGGCTCCACGGTTTTAAGTGGTGTGAGGGTGATGACCGCAAAGGATGACATGAGTGCGACGATAACGGCTATCGCGGCAATCGTGAGGGAGGCGCGGGTGGTGCGGCGTGCGGCGAGCATGCGATCTTGATCAAAGGAGCGCGCTTCAGCAATGTATTGTTCTACGTCTTTTTTTTTCATGCTTTTTGCCCGCAATTTTTATAGGATTTCATTTCTTCATCCGTTAGCTTTTGTGCCAGAAGCATTTCCAGCTTTCCCTCTTTTAAGGGTGAGGGGGTGGTGTTGTTACTGATGATGATGGGGGTGGGTGTGGGTTTTTTCCCTTCCCAATTCCACATGGAGCGGTTGAGTGGACGTTTAGAATATCCATCACACTTTGGAAGTGACTTCAGCGTGTGTGATGAAGACATACAGCCATTCAAGAGGATGAGTGATAAAATAACCCCAATTTTTTTTAATTCCCGCATTTTAATTTAGACCTTTGGTATTTTTTTTAATAGTGATGCTAATTTTTTTACGCCACCCGTTATTGTTTTAGCTCCTCCTGAGCCTGTAAGGGAGGCTCCCCCAGAGGCTAAAGCGGATGCCATGCCAGGTAAGTTGAAGAAAAGAAAAATACCCCCAATGCCAACCACAAAGAATTCGCCATAGGCTAACACAAAATCTTTAATGTCTTTTGTAAAGACGTTCATTGCAAGTTCGACATACATACCCCCAAGCAGCGCGACTAATACCTGCAAAATGACGAAATTTGCTACTTGCCCTAACCATGCTTCTGTAAATCTTCTGGTTGAGGAAAACATATAGAGGCTTATAAAGACTGGTCCTACTGATAGGACAAGAAACAACCCCAGCTTAGCAAACATTGTGACGTAAAAACCAATGAGGCAAAAAATAAGCGCAATTGTATAACACAATAAAGCATGAGTCCATGTAACAAGATACGTCCCTAGTGCAAGCCATGAAGCTTTTTTTGCTTCATCAAGAATATGTGAAACAGCTTTATTTAACAGATCATCCCATACATTTTTATCTGAGTGTATTGTCCCTTGTGTGGCCTGTGCAATGGCATTCGGCAGGCTATTGAAAAATAAATCCCCGACCCACTCATTATAAAGAGCAGCGTTTGTGGCGAGTGCAACAATGATGCCAAGTTTGAAAATTGTTGCTATAAAGTCCCACAATGGCATGGAAGAACGCCCATAGATGATATTGTACCCTATAAATATAATGTAAATGGTGCAAGATAGTCTAAGTGGACCACTTAAAGCCAATGAAAGGTTGCTAATGGTTTCATTCATTATTTTCATAATAGGCTTGGTTAATATATCTTCTGCTCTGGTAAAGTAAATTATTTTGTCGAATGTCATTGCACGTCCATTCTATCAAATTTTTCCCAATATGATTAATTCTGCTGTCAATTATTATCCTGTTTCCGCTCCGCTTCTCTTTTAGCGCGCTCTTTTGCTTCTTGTTCAGCTTTTCTTTTTTCAAAATCAACTTTCCATTTTTCATGTTCAGCTTTTATTTTTGCGTCATATTCTTCCATTTCTTTGCGATATTCTTCTTCGCGTTCACGCGCTCTTTCTTCCGCTTTTGCTTCATATTCCTTTTGAAGTTCAAGTTGCGCTAACCTTAAGTTTTCACAATTTTTTGCGGTTCCTGCAAATCCACATTTAGCATTCCACTCTTCCATCAATTTTTTATCTTTTTTAAATTCTGCGACGCTATAGGTTTTTTCACAGCCAGCAGCGATAAGTCCCGTGCAAAGTAGCAATGTTGTTATGAGAACTTTATTCATCAATATTTCCCCTTTTTCCTTTCAGTTTTACAAGGTTTGAGCACAATTTTTACATTATGCTAGGCTCTAGTTTTATAACCAGTGATGATAAATCTAGGGCAGTGACATAATGTTGCCATAAATGAAGTATAAAGTGTGTACAGCTCTTTAAGTTGAGCATCTAAAGTGCAATAGATGTTATCCGTTAGCTCTGTAATGGGCTCCATTAACATATTGTCGATATAAGAAAATATGCCTTTGGTTTCTACTGCCATTGAGATGCTCCGCTCTTCATCGTGTTTTTTTATAGTTTAATTGTTATTTTGTTGTTCTTTTGCCGCGCGCTCTTCTGCTTCTCGTTCGGCTTGTTCTTTTGCTTTTTCTTTCGCTTCTTTTTCAGCTTTAGCTCGTTGTTTTGCTTCAAATTCAGCTTCCCATTTTTCATGTCTAGCTTTTTCTTTAGCCATAAGTTCATCCATACTTTTTCTCCACTTCTCTGCTGCTTTACGACTTCTTTCTTCTGCTTGTGCTTTATATTCCTTTTCAAGTTCTAAAAATGCTAACCGCATGTTTTCACAATTTTTTGAAGTTCCTGCAAATCCACATTTAGCATCCCACTCTAGGCGTAAATTTTTATCTTTTTTAAATTCTGCGACGCTATAGGTTTTTTCACAGCCAGCAGCGATAATTCCAGTGCAAAATAGCAATGTTGTTATGAGAACTTTATTCATCAATATTTCCCCTTTTTCCTTTCAGTTTTACAAGGTTTGAGCACAATTTTTACATTATGCTAGGCTCTAGTTTTATAACCAGTGATGATAAATCTAGGGCAGTGACATAATGTTGCCATAAATGAAGTATAAAGTGTGTACAGCTCTTTAAGTTGAGCATCTAAAGTGCAATAGATGTTATCCGTTAGCTCTGTACGGGGTGGCGTTAACATATTGTCGATATAAGAAAATATGCCTTTGGTTTCTACTGCCATTGAGATGCTCCACTCTTCATTGTTTATTTTTATAATTTAATTGTTATTTTGTTTTTCTTCTGCCGCGCGCTCTTTTGCTCTTCGTTCCTCTTCAGCACGTCGTTTTGCTTCTTGTTCAGCGCGGAATTTTTGATTTTCAGCTTCCATTTTTTCAAGATCAGCTTTCATTTTAGCTTTGGAATCTCTAATCATTTTTTGAAACTTTTCATCATCTTTACGTGCTCTTTCTTCTGCTTGTGCTTTATATTCCTTTTCAAGTTCTAAAAATGCTAACCGCATGTTTTCACAATTTTTTGAAGTTCCTGCAAATCCACATTTAGCATCCCACTCTTCCATCAATTTTTTATCTTTTTTAAATTCTGCGACGCTATAGGTTTTTTCACAGCCAGCAGCGATAAGTCCCGTGCAAAGTAGCAATGTTGTTATGAGAACTTTATTCATCAATATTTCCCCTTTTTCCTTTCAGTTTTACAAGGTTTGAGCACAATTTTTACATTATGCTAGGCTCTAGTTTTATAACCAGTGATGATAAATCTAGGGCAGTGACATAATGTTGCCATAAATGAAGTATAAAGTGTGTACAGCTCTTTAAGTTGAGCAGCTAAAGTGCAATAGATGTTATCCGTTACCTCCGTAAGGGGGTCCATCAACATATTATCGATATAAGAAAATATGCCTTTGCTTTCTACTGCCATTTAGATGCTCCGCTCTTCATTATGTCTTAATTATTATTCTGTTGTTCTTCTGCCGCGCGCTCTTTTGCTCTTCGTTCCTCTGCGGCGCGCTCTTTTGCTTCTCGCTCAGCTCGTAATCTATTAGTATCAGCTTCAATTTTTTCAATCCAGGCTTTTCGTTTAGCTTTTAACTCTTCATCTATTTTGCGATTATGTTCGTCAATTTTTGCCCGACGTTCTTTCTCAAGTTCAGCGCCTGCTACTCTTAGGTTTTCACAATTTTTTGAAGTTCCTACCCCTCCACATCTCGTGACCCATTCATCAAATAATTTTTCATCTTTTTTAAATTCTGCGACGCTATAGGTTTTTTCACAGCCAGCAGCGATAATTCCAGTGCAAAATAGCAATGTTGTTATGAGAACTTTATTCATCAATATTTCCCCTTTTTCCTTTCAGTTTTACAAGGTTTGAGCACAATTTTTACATTATGCTAGGCTCTAGTTTTATAACCAGTGATGATAAATCTAGGGCAGTGACATAATGTTGCCATAAATGAAGTATAAAGTGTGTACAGCTCTTTAAGTTGAGCATCTAAAGTGCAATAGATGTTATCCGTTAGCTCTGTAATGGGCTCCATTAACATATTGTCGATATAAGAAAATATGCCTTTGGTTTCTATTGCCATTTAGATGCTCCCCTTTTCATTTTATATTTTTATAGTTTAATGGTTATTTTGTTCTTTTGCCGCGCGCTCTTTTGCTCTTCGTTCTTCTTCCGCATGTTCTCTTGCTTCTCGTTTAGCTCTCATTTTTTCAATCCAAGCGTCTTGTTCAGCTTTCAATTTTTCCATTGATTTGCGATTTTCTTCGTCAATTTTACGACTTCTTTCTGCTGCTTTTGCTTCATATTCTTTTTGAAGTTCTAAAAATGCTAACCGCATGTTTTCACAATTCTTTGAAGTTCCTGCAAATCCACATTTCGCATCCCACTCTAGGCGTAATTTTTCATCTTTTTTAAATTCTGCGACGCTATAGGTTTTTTCACAGCCAGCAGCGATAATTCCTGTGCAAAGCAACAATGTTGTTATGAGAACTTTGTTCATCAATATTTCCCCTTTTTCCTTTCAGTTTTACAAGGTTTGAGCACAATTTTTACATTATGCTCGGTTATCGGTTTTTATAACCAGTGATGATAAATCTAGGGCAGTGACATAATGTTGACATAAATGTTTCTACTGATTTAGTTATTGCCTTTGTCTTGTTCTTTTTCAGATTGTTCTTTTGTTTTTTGCTTATTTTTATTTCCGAAAAGACGATTACGAAACTCACGAAAGTCTTTTCGCATATCTTCATGTATTACTATTCGTACATTTTGGCAGTTTGTCGAATCTCCTGCTCCATCACATCTAGCTGCCCATTCTGCGCGTAATTTTTCATCTTTTCTAAAATCTTCTACGCTGTAGGTTTTTTCACATCCAGCAGCGATGAGCCCTGTGCAAAGTAGCAATGTTGTTATGATGATCTTGTTCATGTTCAAGCCCCTCTTTTTTTACCCTTTATTGACCACGCAGTTTTTGGGCTAAAGCTTTATATCGTGCTTTAAACTCTTCCATTTCACGTCTTTCTGCCGCTTTTTCTTCTGCTTGTTGAATCATCGCGGCGGCTTGCATTTGGAGAACTTGTGTTTGCAGTTTTGCTTGTATTGCTTCTAGTTTTGCTTGAATGCCTTGAATTTCACCAGCCTTTTCAGTGTTCCCAAGTTTATCGAGAAGCTTGTTAATTTCTTTTTGTGTTTCACTGGCTTCTTCGTAGACATCTTGGCCTGTGGCGGCTTGTCCGACTACACGTTGTTCGGCTTTTTTGACTTCCTCTGCGTAAAAAGCATCTACCGCTTCTTTTGATCCTGCACCGCCTGAGGGCTCTTTATATTTAAGCTCTTCTTCCCATTTTTGTGCGTTTTTGCTGGTGCTTCCGCCGCCGCCGCCGCCGCCGCCGCTGCCCATCGATTGTTGAAAGTGGTTAAAGTCAGAAGGCAGAGCGCCATTGCTCCCTTGCTTGTTAAACATTTCCTTCAATGCCGAAATGTCAGGCTTGGCATTTAAGGAGCTATAGAGTTGTTTCATTTGATTAAGTTGATCTTCTAAGTTCTTAAGCTGTTGTGTGCCTTGTTGAATTTGTTTTTCCAATTTCTGAAGTTGTTTCCCTCCTTGCAGATAAGATTTTAGATCGAATGTAGGCATAGCTGCTAAAGCATTTGTTTTTAAGCTTAAAGAAATTGCACAGAAGGCTGTTGCCCATAAAAGTTTTTTCATTGTTTTGACCTTTCTTGGAAAATGGGAAGCCATTTTTCTGGAGAGGCACCCACTTCTTCCATAATCGTTTCGAGAAGTTCAATGTTTTTCGTGGTGCCGCTTAAAATGGCTATTTCATCATCAAAGCCCCGTAAATTCAGTTCTGCTACAACAGAACTTTGCCCCTGCTTGATGAGAAAACGCCGTGACTCCCGGCTTAACTCTGCTTGTATTAGGTTAAACTCCCTGTCGGATAATTTAAAACCCTCTACATAATCTGAATGATTGCCCTTTTGATTGGGAAAATAAATCTGAGTGGGACATTGCTCTATAATGGTGTGAGCTATCGTCGAATTAATCGCATCTTTGGGTGATTGCGTGGCAAACAACATCAAACCATTTTGCTTCCGAATGGTCTTTAACCTGTCTTGCGCAAAGGCTTTAAAGGAATCATCCTCTAGCGCTTTCCAAAACTCATCAATGACAATGATAATACGACGCCCGTCAATCAGAGACAGAATCCTATGAAAGAGATACATCATTAATGGTGGACGAATTTCGTCATTGTCCAAAAAATCCGTCATATCATAACCAATAAATTTGGCATCAATCCCTATGTCATCATCAGGATTGTCAAATACCCACCCCAAGGCATTGCCTTTACACCATCTCTCTAAACGCCCCGCTATACCCTCCCTGTGCGTGGTGTCAAAAAACATTTGTAAGGCCGATATGGTCCGTTGCTCCTTAGGCAATAGAGCAAGTTGGTCAACCGCAGAAGCAATATCTTGCCTTTCCGCTTCACTGATCTTTTGACCCTCAGCAGAAACAAGCTTGGTAATCCATTGCCGTAAAAAAACCCTGTCTGCTGGATTGCTATAATCTAAACCTTTTAAGGGTGCTATCCCCGTCGGCTTACCATTTTTCAAAGGCATATATGTGCCGCCACCCGCTCTGACAAAAAGCTCTGCTCCACGATCCTTATCAAAAAAGACCATATTGGGATCATGCTTTTGAAGTTGCGCTAGTAAAAAATTAACAATAACCGTTTTACCAGAACCTGACGGACCACAGACAAAGGTATTGCCTAAATCACCAAAGTGAAAGTTAAAATAAAACGGTGAACCAGCAGATGTCTTCATCAAGGCTACCGCTGGTCCCCATACATTGCCATCTATTTTGCCAACCGGAAAAGAATGAAAAGGTGAAAGCGCTGCATAATTGCGGCTGGTTATCGCGCCAGAGCGGGTGCGATAGACATAATTGCCAGGCAATTGTGCCCACCACGCCGCCGCTAACCCTAAATCCTCCCGCGCAATAACAGCACCACCATCGGTGAGACGAGAACGCGCTTTGGCAAGATTATCCGCTAACTCTTGGGGCTCATCGGCAAAAACCGCTAACGATAAATGATGCTCCCCTAAAACAAAACGATTCGATTCAAGATCATCAAGCGCATCATCTAGCTCCATGATTTGTGAGCCCGCACGATCTCCGGCATTGACCATCTGGTTTTGTTTGCGACCCATAATCTGCTTGGCAACATTTTTGCTCTTAAAAACAAAAGATTGCGTAAAAATAAACTCAAAGGGAAGTGTTAAAAGACCATCCGCCATGCCTATTCTGGTTTTGGCTGGATACTCTTTCCAACCAAACATACCCGCAAAACGCTGTCCCGCCTCAGTGCGTATTTCTATGACCTCTTTCCCAAAAATCAGACGGTCTGAATAAACAGTCGACGCTATCGTCCCCCATGTGAGGGGTATGCGTTCACGACGCCCGCCTACCAGTTGGTGAATAAACTCACTTTGCTGCGAATAAATGCTACCTTCATGCTCATAAAGACTTAATCTTCTTGCGCCATAACGCTCTAAATTTTGAATAACATCTGTCGTAATATCTTCAAGCTTGCGAACGGATTCTTCATCAACTTCTGTCTTTTCTTGCTTGGCTTTGCCTAAACGTTTGAAAAATTCTAATAATTTATCTGTCTTATCAACGTGTGGATTCCACAAAATCGAAAGATAAAGATCATTGCGATAAAGCTCCTGAGAAACCATTCGCTCACGGTATTTATCATCTAATTGCTTGGCAAAGGCTGAGCGAAAAGTCCCATCCGGATAAACAGTTTCACGCTTTCGGATAATATGGCTATAAAGCGCAATCCGTTCATCCGCAATGTTCTTAAACAGATTATTGAGCTGTTCGTGAAGTACATTCAGATCAATGATATCTGCTGTCTCAAAGTTAATGCCTTCAAGGGCAATAACACTCATCAGTGCCCTTGAATCCAGCGCTATAATATGCTTGTTAACATGGCGAACATAAGGAATGATCGCCTCTGGCTGCTTTTCACGTTTGCGCTCGGCTGTTTTCATTTTAATTCCTCATAATTACGAATTAATCGTAATGGAGAAATACTTCCCCCACCCCATAGACTAGAATTTCTGGCAAAAATAGTTGTCTTTTGCCATGTCAGAAGAATACGAAATTTATTATGGTCATGCTTTAGGATTTCTTTGAATATGAAATGGATGGCAACACCAATGGTTAAAAGAAAAATATTGCCTGCCATAATAAACAATATCATCGATCCTATCGCATTTAATCCCATAGCCTCCACCGTCACGCCTGCAATCATTGCAGGGCGCGTGCAAGCAAGAAATAACGTATCCTCCGTTAACTTCTCACGCTCCTTCATGATTTTTGAAAAGGCTAGAGCACGTTAATTAAGCTTTAAGCATGGATACGATTTGCGCTGCACCCATAACAATGCCGATACCAACGCAAACAAAAAATGCCTTACGCATTTCAACATAACCAGCAATCCAGGCAAGCCCAATACCCGCAACCGCAATGGTGGCAATTGATGTTGCAATAGGTCCTTTTAAAGCGTCAACTATTTTTTGAAGGGCATCTTCAACTTTTCCGAAGCCGTCTGCAAATGCTGGCTCACTGAGTGCAAGGAAAGCAATAAAAAGCATCAATGCTGTGGTTTAGCCATTTCTTTTGAGTGTTGGATAAAATTGATTTTTGTAAGGTGTGTTCACGATTGAACGAATTATTCATGTTTTTCATGAAAATTTCCCCGCTTATTAAAAATTAAAAATTGCTTAACATTAATTTACTGTAATGTATAACGGAAATAAATAAAAAATTCTACTGTTTCATTTATAGTATTTTATTTTTTAGAGTAAAATAAACAAAATTATTTTATAATATACAAAATGATATTTTTTAAAAAAACTTCTCGATCAGCATTTAAATATCTGATTTTTATTTTTTTTTATTCTTTCGGCTGTTTTTTATTTTCGTCAAAACTCTGAAGATTTTATGCAAAGCCCTGTTGTGCAAAACATAAAAAAGGTCGTGGAAAAACAGTCTCAAGAACCAAATTTAACCGTACGTAATCATGATCATAAACAAGAAATGCCTTTGTCTTTAGAATCATTATCAACAGAATTTTATGAAGAAAATGTCCCCGTTTATTCAGGTGCTATTCAGGTCACAAGTGGTGTGACCTTTAAAATGATCACACCAACAGATGAGGGGTGGAGAAAAAGGATCGTCCGTGATATCCGCCTCTATGGTGTGGAAACCTGTGAAACGAGGCAATTTGCTACCCGCAATGGTGTTAAGTGGCCCTGTGGGGCTTTTGTCACGGCGTGGCTTGTCTCAAAAACAATCGATAAGAATGTTACCTGTCGGCAAGCCCGTGTCGTTCGACAAGTTCATTATGCTCAATGTTTTGTGGATGGCGTTGATCTGGCACGCTTGGGGCTTGCAGAAGGGTTGATGGTTTTGACAAAAGATCAGCATAGTTTTCCATCCCCCGCAGACTATAAAAATTTACAATTGATCGCTCAAAAAGAAAAAAATGGCTTGTGGTCGAGCAAATTTCAACAACCAGAAGATTGGCGAAGAGATCATGGAAGCTATAATCCCATTGATCATAATTGATTTTGATCATAATTGATCAAGCATTTTCAGTGCTATTCAAAAATGAAGATAATATGTCACAGCGAACCTTAACAGCTAAAAGTTAACTAAAAGCCTCCATAGGAAAACTCATTGGATTGGCTAAAAATTAGAGAGGGCTGGTTTTATACGAGAGACAGAAGGTAAACTTCTCTTGGCTTTATTGAATACGGCTCTTATATCTTCATTTGAAAAAGGTGGCGTTCCTATCGTTTTTAAAAGTAATCACTGTCTTGGTAAAGACATTGGCCGTAGTGAAGGACACGTTATTATATTGCTTTTACGCCTTTATGAGGGCGGTTTCATTGTCATGCGGGACTCTGCTAACTTTAAATGCTATCCAATATGAAGCTGTGATCATGGAATTATAGCAGCTTGTGGGATTGATTTGATGTATTCTGGTTGCGCGATATCATGAACTTAAGAAAAAAACAGACGAGATATGGGACGTCCATAAAAAGCATGAAGAAGCTTTAAAATGCTTTAAAGGTTTGGTCCGGCAAATTAGACCTTCTTTTGCATTAATTGAAGCTACACTATTTATATCATTGCTTTTTTCTAGAATGCAAAAAATTATTCAGATCATTGGTCGGCCGGCCAAAGCTTCGGTAGAAAAATTGCACAAAGCAATAGGTCTTTTTTAGTGGATTTTAGAGAGATTTTTAAGGAAAAAACATTAAAAACGAAATACAGGCATTTCGTTGATGAAATGCACATAGAATATACAACCCCTAATCATATTTGTAATTGTAATAAAAAGGCTTATGAAAAAATAGACAAAAGCAAAACTGAAAATATTTTCCTTAAAAAAATAATAAATCACTTCAAATCAGAATTTTTAACTGAAGCATTACCTAATGTTGTTATGTTTATGAAACATGGGCTGCAATCTGAAAGAGATTTAATCGGGGCTATGGCGTTTTTAGCTAAGATGAAGAGGATTTCTTCTCATGCTGTGGAAGAAGCTAAAAAGCAAAAAAGTGCTTTCTTTGTATGGTAAAAGAAAGCACTTCGGGGGGGATAGGATTACAGCTTTACATATTTTCATCTAAAAAGCGGTCTTTTTTATCTTTTTTCCACAGAAAATACGTTGCTAGTCCGAGAATGGGTACACTCAATTTGGCAAAAGGAAGATGTTGACTGAGAACCGAAAGGCTGGAAATAGTCGCATCTGTCATTAGTGTGTGGCGTTGTTCTTCGGTCTTTTTTTGTTGCTCATAGCGTTGATAAACTTTCAGAATCCTGTTGATTATAAACGCTAATCCTGCAAGAAAAAGCCAAATTAAAAACATGATACTGGCGGCAAAAAGTGGCTTCATAACAGTACATAACGCAAGAAACCCAATGATACATAAAAAAAGCAAAGCCATAAATAATGAAATGCCAATAAACCCACAGCAAATTGCTTGAAGGCGCACTTGTTTGACAGTGCTTTTTAGCCCTCCACCGACAAGATGGTTTAAAAGAGGAGCGATAAACTTATGCATTGCTTAACGACGCAGTAACTGAGAAAGAATAAAACCAACGCCTGCTGCAAACAAAACGCTTTTGCCAGGATTTTTACGAACACATTGATTCATGGTTTGTTCAAGATCACTGATTTTGTCTTTTGCTTGAGCCATGATGTCTTCACCACTTTCTTTTGCTGAGTGATACAGTTTTTCCGCTTTGTCTTTGGCCGCATTGAATTTTTTTGTACCAAGATCTGTTAGTGTTGAGGTCATCCCTGAAATTTCATGACGTAACGTTTCAAGCTGTCCTTGGAGCTCGTTTTGTGGGTCTTTTTCTGCGGTGGTTTTATTTTTTTTTGTGTTTTTATTATTGTCCATGATGGTCTTTCCTTCTCTTGTATAGTTTTGTTGGTGTGTTCATTGTAATCATTTGCATTGGAGTGAAAATTGTTACTGCTGGGGTAACGCCAAAAGTTTTTTTTGGTTCCTTTTATTTTGTGCAATTTAAAATTGTTTTTGATAAAATAAATCTCATCGATTACTCAGCTTGTAAGAGGAGCTCTTGTTCTATAAAGCATCTCCTGTGGTGAAATTGTTTTTATGCCTTTCAAGGAATTGTGCACCATTTTTTAGCTTCTCGTGGTGTAACTTTTTTAAAGAGATACGTTGAGATTGGTTCTTTTAGGATTGGGGACAGATAAAAAATAGGCGTATGACGATTTTCCAGGAGAAATTTTGCGTGAGAAATCACGCTAGTTTTAAGTCTTTTGAAACAGATTTGAAACAGAGGAGAGAAGATAATATTGCCTGCTCTTTTCTTTTATGTCTTTGAAGGCTTAAAGTATATCTCCATGATCCTTTTTGCTTCTTTAAAAGAATGCGATTTTTTTTAATAGTGAGAAGAGGATTTTAGAGCATTTTTTTAAAGGAGAAGATTGTTTTCTTCAAGTGTTTCTATCTTTTCTGTTTATCCCGTACAAATTATTCTATGATGGAAAATATTTTGTTGGGTTTATTCAAGAGCGGTTGAATTGAGATAAGCTTGCGATATGAGGGGCTTATTCAACAACAATGATGATAAATTATTCTTATAAGTCAATGTATTGTAAGTAGAAAAATGATGCATTGTTTTTACATATTGAAACATTGTATGGGATATTTCTTACAAGTCTATCATTTTGACAAATTTACGCAGTAAAGCGACTTGAGTTAAGATAAACTTGTGAAGAGGTATAAAAAAATTTCTTGAGTGATCTGGCTAGGGTAAAAGAAAATTTAGGGAATAAAACTATACTTGATTTATCAAGTTTTCTTTCTTAAGAAATGCGAAAGTGACGTTGAAGGGGAGTGGCAGTGTGGAAGAGTGGTGCTCTGCGGGAGGGGGGTTCAGCGCATAAAAAGATAAGATGACAATAGTGTGAGACAGAAATGGAATCTGAAACAGTCCCTTTAGAGAAGAGTTCTGCTATATTGGTAGGGCATGATTTTTCGCCTTTTTCTATGTTTATGACTGCTGATTGGGTGGTGAAAGCTGTTATCATTCTTTTGTTGCTTGCTTCTTTGATATCTTGGACAATTGCTTTTGTAAAAATTATTGAGGTCACTGTGGCAAAACGACGCGTGCGTCATGAACTCCGATTGGTTCTGAACGCTCAGACTCTCACGCGTTTGGCGGCGAGCTTGAAAGAAAGCAAAGGGGCTGGGGTGTTTTTTCTCAAAGAAGTCCTTAAAGAGGTCTATCTTTCGACACAAGAGGTTCATTTTGCTGCTTTCGAAGAGGTAAGTGAAAGCTCTGTTGAAAGAGCCAATCCAGAGAAAAGTGCACAAACGCTTGAGGATATTCTCTTTTATGAGGAGAATAAGCAATATGGAGACGTATCTCGCGATGTTTATGTCCGCGATGTTCATGAAGGTTTAAAAGAAAGAGTTCATTCGCTTTTGTCGCGCTGCTTGCTGGCTGCAACACGTCGTATTGCGTGTGGAAACGCTGTTCTTGCAACCATTGGCGCTATTGCGCCCTTTGTGGGGCTTTTTGCAACGGTTTGGGGGATTATGAATTCTTTTATTGGGATTGCTCAATCGCAAACAACGCGGCTTGATGTGGTTGCTCCTGGAATTGCTGAAGCCTTATTTGCAACGGCGATTGGGCTTTTTGTAGCCATACCCGCCGTTGTTATGTATAATAGTCTTATGCGTGCTTTGAATGCTTATCGCAGTGATTTAGGCGATATTGCTGCTGCTCTTGAAAGGCTCTTGAGTCGTGAACTGGATCGACAAAAACAACAGAAAAGTCATAAAAAATGAAAGCAAGCTTTAATGATGATTTTGATCTCGATGAAAATGGGTTGCACAGTGAAATCAATGTGACTCCTTTTATTGATGTTGTGTTGGTGTTGCTGATTGTTTTTATGGTTGCTGCACCTTTGGCAACATCTGTCATTCCTGTTCAGCTGCCTTCGATAACGCAAGCACCTTTAGAGATTCAACCTGATGAGCCTCTGTATGTCACTTTGCAAAAAGATCATTCTCTTTACATTGGCAATCATCTTATCGAACAAGCAGCTTTGAGAGAAACTTTGTTGAGGGAGACCAAGCAAAATTTAGAAACAAAAATTTTAATCAAAGCCGATAGTGAAATTGATTATGGCATTGTCATCGATTTATTAAATCAAATACGCATGGCTGGATATGGTAAAATCGGTCTTGTCGGATTGCAAAACGCTTCTAATTTTGCCGCAAGAGGTGGGCAAAATCATAAAACCGCAGATGGAACAAAGGAGCCTGTTGTGACAGAGGGTGGAGTGGGCGTTAACGTGGTGGATCATGGACAGGTGGAAACAATAAATGATACTGTCAATGCTCATATTTCTGGAACGGCTTCTGCACCATGATAAAAATAGCTGATAAAAAAATAGCTTTGTTGAAGGATGCAAAGCAACTTCATCAAAGTTATATCAAAGCCATAGAATAAAATTGATGAGGCAACTGTCATTGATTGATTCAATCAAAGTCGTATGCACTGGATAGCGTAAAATTGGTCTGATCGGATTACAAAACGCTCTCAATCTTGCTGCAAGAGAGGCTCTATAAAGCAGCCGTGGTTATTGTTCTTTGGGGCTGAATAGAGATAAAGCTTTTGCAATGGCGTTCATGAATAAATGGTCATGCTTTTATAAAATAAGAGTAAAAAAATCTATTGAGTGTTTCCATTTTTGATGCCTTATAAAAGAGCAAGTGAGTATTCTTTATGCTCTTCCAATGTTGCGGTCGCCCTTGGCACATGTGTTCATTATAACTATAGGAATTTTTAGTCTTTTTTTCGTTTTTATCTGTACGGACAACAGCGCTTGTAACGGATAAGAGACGTAGGTTATGATGGCTGTAAAAACAAATTGGCTATGAGAAAATCTTATGGATTATTCATTTTACAAGACAATGAATTTTACTCAAATCCTCTCAAGAGGATGTGTCTTCTAGATCATCGTAACCAATTGTTTTAGCGGGTTAGGGGATATGTGAGGGGAGAGTTATGGAGAGGCTTTGTGCGTTTTAAGTGAGAAGCGTGGAAGAATGCGTGCTTTAAAAGCTCTAAGGGGTCAAGGAAAGACATATTAGGGTATATCTTAAGTAAAAGGTTTATGCTTCTCTTTAGGGGGGCACTATCAATCAAGGATCGCAGAACTTGCTTTTGCTTAGTGAGAAAGTTCTAAATCTTGTCCGTGTGCAAGATGCTGAATTGATAAAGGTATGGGGTTGTTAAGATTTTGAAGAGACACAAGGGGAGGAAGGATGCAGGGTTTGTGTGTTTGATTAAAAGGTGAGAGCCTTGGGCATGAGTGGGCGCTGCTTTTCTTTAAAAGCTTAAGATGCCTCAAAAATTAAGAGCTCTGAAATAAGAATACATCAAATCAATTTTTCAAGCTGTTAGGGTATCAGTATTATGATGACGTACTACGCAAAGGATTTCTCTAGATTTCAAAGGATTCTCAAACGTCACGGGATTTTCAAACGTCAAGGGAGCTCCCAAAAATTAAGGAATCCGAAAGTGAGAGAACCTTTGAAATAAGTCTGTGTTGCTTTAGCCTTTACTTATTGTGCTTTAAGTATGCCCTGTTGAACCAAAACCTCCTGTTCCACGGCTCTCTGCATGACTTTGACTGTCTTCTTGCGCTGGTTCAATGGCACAAACATTAACTTGGGTGACAGGGGCGATGACAGTTTGAGCAATGCGCATGCCTCGTTCAATAGAAAAGTCTTCCTGACCACAATTGATGAGAAGGACTTTGACTTCACCGCGGTAATCACTATCAATCGTTCCAGGGGTATTAAGACATGTGATGCCGTGTTTTAAAGCTAAACCAGAGCGTGGGCGTATTTGTGCTTCATACCCTGGTGATAAATGAAAAATGAGACCCGTTGGAATAAGAGCACGTTGTCCTGGCGAAAGGACGAGAGTTTCTTCTTCTCCAATGGCGGCCCGTAGATCAAGACCCGCAGAACCCGCTGTTGCGTAGTGAGGAAGTTCTAAGCCTTGTCCGTGTTCAAGACGCTGAACGAATAAAGTCACGGGATGTGAAGATTTTGAAGAAACACAATTTTCTTGGTTGTTTAGCGGTGCGTTGGTTTCAGTATGCGGCATGATCAAAGCATTTCCAAAATATGAGATCTAGAAAAAAATGGTACTTTAACAAAAGATATCCATAAAACAAGTCGATAAAGATTTTTTGATGTAGGTTGTCCCCAGAGCTTGGTTATTATCTTTTGTTAATCCACAAGACTTCACAGCTCCACCAATAGCATTTTCCAATAATGATATCAGCAGAATGGTTTATGCCTATAAAGGAACATATGCTTATTTAAAACGAAATAGTCAGGTGAGATTTTTTAGATACGACCGATAAGACTATCAAATCATTAGTAAGAGCCCCTTTCAATAAAGGGATTGCCAACGATGATTTGGTGTCCCCTTAAAAAAGGGACACGCTATGAGATAGGCAAAATTATATGCGAGAGTGAAATGATGGGGGACGCGTTTTTTTTAAATACTGCCGATAATAATCCCTGTGGCAAAAACCAAAGCTCCACCAATGATGACTTGTAAAGAGGCGCGCCAAAAAGGGGTCGACATGTATTTGTTTTGGATCCAGACGATGGCGCCTAGTTCGAAAAAAACAATGATACAGGCAATCACTGTTGCAACATAAAAAGAATGGATCAAATAGGGAAGCGTATGACCTAAGCCCCCTAATGTTGTCATAATGCCGCTGGCAAGCCCTCTTTTCAAAGGTGAACCACGCCCTGATAATTTTCCATCATCATGGGCTGCTTCTGTAAACCCCATTGAAAGTCCCGCCCCAATGGAAGCTGAGAGACCAATCAAAAAAGTTTGATGCGTTTCTCCTGTGGCAAATGCTGCGGCGAAAATGGGGGCAAGGGTGGAGACAGAGCCATCCATTAACCCAGCAAGACCTGGTTGAATCCATGTCAAAAGTGTTTGTTTTTCCGCTTTCGAGGGTTTTTTTATAGTGTGATTTGCTGTTGCTTTTTTAGGAGAGGGTTGGCTCCCCTTGCTTTTTATAAAAGAAGTTTGCTCACATAATCTATCCGCCGTGTGGGAACGATTATGGCAAGAAAGACACAAAAGTTGCTTATAACTCTCAAGCTCTTGAAGCCCCATGGCGGTAAAAACCGCCGCTTCTTTAGAGGAATAAGGCTCTAGAGCTTTTGCATATTTTAAATAGAGTGCAGCCTGCTGCTCTTTTACTTTGAGCGCTTGAAGGAGAGTTTTTTGTGCTGAACGAAAAAACAGAGCCTTACGCCGTACAAGTGAAAAAAACGATCTCAACATCCTCTGTTCCTTTGCACTTTAGAATAATTCTAAAACCTTAATAAAAATAAATTGGAAGTCAACCTAAAAGTTACAAACTGAAAAAGTGCAAAAAGGTTGCGCTGAAAAAAAAGAATGTGGTGACACCATGAAAATAAAGCTGGAAAATCCAATCAATAAAGGAGATTTATCCAAGGGTGTTGAGAGGGGAAACCGTGAAAGAATTGAGAAAAAATATATTTTATTTTGCTAAAAGGAGCATTTGAATGAAGCATTCTCATGGATTTAGACTCGAGAATGGATGAAAAGAAATAAGTCAGCACCGTCATTTAGTTGATGCGTTCAAAAGACGATAAAAAAGCCGATAAAATTTTTTGAATTTTGAAATCATTTAAAAAAATACCTTGTTTTAAGGGCGCCAAGCCTCTTTTCGCGAAAGTGCTGGTGAAGGGGAGAGCAGTAAGGCACCCATGAAATAGTATAAATTTCCCCCGTGAAATAATAAAAATCTCTTGAGTCTTCTCATTTTGATGCTTCATAAAAGAGCATGCCGGTACCATGACACCTGCTTAGTCCCCACTGTTTTCGACAGTCTTTAGCGTGGTATTCTCGGCATTTTTATTGGATCGTTGTACAGCCCGCATCCCGTTTTAAGTGTAATCTAGTCCTCTTATGATATTGGCATTGAGGTGGATTTATTGGCGTCTAATAAATTATCTTTTGTGCTGTGATTGGGATTGGTTTTAACGGCTGGGGTGCATAAACGAGCGAGATATATTATCATATCAAATTGTTTGATCACGCATGAAAATTTATGCTTTATGAAGGGGCATTTATCGCCTTGAAATGCGCCTTATATCTTGCATGAAAGCCCCAAATTCACTATGATTCTCTCACTTAAAAACTCCTTATATCAAAATCATTTCCTTGTGAATCACGAGGAGGGGCGCTGTGTTTTTGTTTAAAGCATGGGATGAGTTGCAATGTGAGAAGTGCATAGTCTTTAAACATCAAAGGACGAGTACTCTTGATGTTTAAAAAAATGGTTAAATTTTTGTAGATAATAAAGAGACGTAGTATATGGAAATTGATAAAGGTTTAGAATTATGGCGACTTCTTGAAAAATTAACAATAGTGCAGGCAGCGTTTTTAATAGTTGGTTTGAATCCTGCGAGATGTAGAGTTGCTGATTTAAGAAAACTAGAAAATAGTATTATTTACGAAGATGACGATTGGTTATCTTCAAAGAACGCTGCTAATTTTCGAGCAGCTTATTATGCTATCGTTCAAGCAGGACGCAACAATCGGTTAAAGATAGAATGGGAGGTGGGTTTTCCAGAGGATATAGATGAACCTTCTTCACATGTCCTCGTTGAAGATTTAAAAGAATGGCTTTCATCACGTGGTCAGCGCCCTGCATTTTTCTTTCCCGAGGGTGGTGCTGGTGAAGTGAAAGATCAAAAATATGCGTTTCAAAATCCAAATCATCCTCGTTATGCTCCAAAGCTTGCAGCAGCTGTGGCAGCATGGGAAGTGGTGAGTGAGGCTGCACCAGGTAAAAGTGTTAAAGCAACGCTCGCACAATGGCTGCAAGAGAATGGTAAAAAATATGTAAAGAAAAATGGTGAAGTAACAAAGGAGCTCATTCAGCAGGCTTCAAGTGTTGCTAATTGGGAACCTACCGGAGGGGCTCCTCCGAAGACACCTGCCAATTAATTTTATCAGAAGAAAAAAATAAAAAGATCACTAAAATGACGTCGTTTTTGTTAATAATTTTGAGAATGTCTTCCTATTTAGGGGGGAGGTTTTTGTCTTTCTCCTCCAGGTTATAAGCAATTGTTTTTACATAAGAAAATATTCTTTATATTTTTTAAAAACGTTTTTTATAAAGATAAGTTAGGCTGGAAAAGGCTTACATAAGACTGAAACCTCCCCTCTCGTTTTCATAACTTAACCCTCTATTTTTATTGAATTTTTTTGGGCATTGTTCAATTCGAATCAACTGAAATGAAGTTAAAAATGCACTGGAGTTTACAATACTATGGAGGTGACAATGCTAAAAAAAATATTGTCTTTTTTTACGGGGACTGAAAGCGTAAAAAATTCTCAAGGAAATACACCGATGAATGGATCGATATTGGAGCAGCCTGTGGCGGATGAGGTGGTGCGCAAATCGTTTAGAGGGAGCGTATTATCGTTTTGGTTAAAATTTGAATTTATCATTGTGATGGAAAAGGTCAAAATACGGCGTCCTGAGCGCTCTCCATAAAGAAACCTTGCTCTCTATTGCTTTGTGAAGGATTTTTCTTGAAAAATTGGCGCCATGGTAAAACCCTCTCTATGGCATAATATGAAAAGAATATCTTATGATTTATCATGATGAAAATGCGAAAAAAAACGATTGTAGGGCGTGGTTACTTTGGAAGAATTTGTCGCTCGTACAGATGATGAGCGATATTTCAGTTTATCGCTTATCAGTGGACATGATGAGCAGCAGCTTTTGTTTTATGGTGATGGTGGTTATGCTCTTAATTGGATCGTTTAAATCAAAGGGGGAATTTAAATGATGAAACATGACAAAAGGAGTAGGAAACCATTCCTGCGTTCTCTCCTTGCGGGAAGCGGATACCGTTACTGATGCCCGTATATGTTTTCCTATATATGCTTATTTTTTTAAAAAGCCAAAGGTGTAAAGGGGGGGAATGTTTAAACATAAGAGCAACAGCCTTATGAAATTCTTCCTCTGATAACCTTGGGACGCCATGCGAGTGAACTAAGATGGTTTACCGAAACGGTTGTCGCATAATTGCACAGAATCCATGTTTTTTAGGTTCTATTAGAGATTGTCAAGCATAAGCCGCAGGATTATTGGGGTGCGATTTTGTTAAAAATGGCAAAACCGTACCATTCCCGTAGCGTTTTTCCTTCTTAGAGAGCACTCAAATAGGACGTTTTTTTCAAAGTTCTGGTAAAATCAAATCATGTGGAAAATCGCACCTAAAAACTTGTCGAATGCGTAGTGCTGATTTGAGCCGATGTTTTATATGTGAGGGGGATAAGGCGTATTGAGATCTCAAAATGTCTCATGTTCTTGCTATGAGGCGTGATCATGTTCCATCACACTATGCGGTTCTTTAGGGTGATAGATCTTTTGAAAGAGTGAGCGGGGGAGACGTTGTATTTTTATTTTTAGGTATGGTTGATCATTCAACAGTGATTGGTTCCCTTACTTAATCCTCTGATCACTTTTCTGCCGTCAGTTTCTATCAAAATATTGCTGATAAATACAGAGAAGCAAAACAATAAAATACGGTACTGGTTGTTTTGTTGTTTCTCTCTCCTTTTTAAGAGGAGGATATTGATAACAACATTAAATCTGCAAAGGCATAAAAAACAGAGGGAGATTTTACAAATAAAAGATTGTTTCATCCTCTTTAACGTTTAAGGAGAAGTTTGATGAGAAGATGATGTTTGTGGATGCGTGTTAAAGGGATGATTTTTTTCCTGTTCTGGACGTTTTGTGCTAGGGCGTTCTTTTGCTGCAGAAGCCCACGCGCTATGCGGTGTTTTTTAAGGGAAAGTATGCTGTGCTGCGTGGGGGAATTCTTTTTGGGAATTCTTTTTATTTCTTGTAGCCTGAAAGAATGCCTTTTGACGTAATATAGAGGCTCATAAGGGTGAAAAGGAGGCTTGCAACCACATTCCAACCGGCAAATGAAAGAAAAAGAAAACGTGTGGGGGCTTCTGAACAAGACGGAGGGTGAATGTTGTTTAATTGATTAAAAAGCTGGTTAATGTCTGAGGTTTTTCGCGCAGCATTTAAACCACAACTGAGAGGCGCTTCCCAAAAGCCATATTCAACACCGGCATGATAAATGGCTAAAACAAGGCTGATGCTCATTAAGACAAAAACACATAAAAATAAAAGTTTTATCCAAGAAGACATGCGAAAAAAACATGCTCCAAAACCTGCTAAGAGCAAAAATGGTATGGCCCCGTAATAGGGAAAACGCTCGATTAGACATAAATCGCAAGGCAGATACCCATCAAAATGTTCAAAACCAAGGGCGAGACCTACGGTAGCAGACAAGCAAAAAGCGAGAAAAAAAGCCCATAAACTTTGCTCTTTTCTGCTGGGTTCTAGATGAAGATGCTTGTTTAAAAGGGAATGGGAAGACAAAACACATGCCATTGAGTTTGTTCCTTATAAAAGCTGCTTGTTTAAAAAAACTATGAAAATCCCATAAATTAAAAGGAGACTAACACATCCCATGAGGATAATCCATTTGAAATGCTGTCTTAGAAAATTCATTGCTTTTTGTCCAAAATGTTTAATCAACCATGCGAGAAGATAAAAACGAGCTCCTCGGGAAAAAATACAAATGAGAATGAAAAGTTCAAGATGGACATTCATCACACCTGCCAAAATTGTGACAATTTTGATGGGGGGAAGGTGAAAAAAACCTGATGTTATCAGTAAAATAATCAGAAATTGCAGGGTTGCATTGTTTTTTAGAGATTCAAAACTTTCAACTTTACCGTAAAATTCTAAAATGGGTTTGGCAAGGGTGTCATAGGCAAAATGTCCGATAAACCAACCGGCAATGCCTCCTAAAACAGAACAAATCGTTGCAATCAAAGCATAGCGATAAACCCGATTTTGACGAATAAGCAGCAGTGGGATATATAAAATATCTACGGGAATTGGAAAAAAAGAACTTTCAATAAAGGCAATGAAACCAAGCCAATGTGGTGCTGTACGCCGATTTGCTAGAGAAATCGTCCAAAGCTTTAATTTGTTTAATATCATGCGTTTTTTATAAATTTAAGTGGTAAAAACTTTACAAATGAGTTTGCTATAAATGAAATTGCTATAAATCCGATAAAAAAAATATTCCATCAAACAGAGAAGAAAATGAGAGAAATTCTTAAAAAATCAAAAGTCTGCTGTTGACGAATCTATCCTTCTTCATATAGTGCAAAGAGATAATCGACAAGTCTGTCTTTTATAGCTCTGTCTTTTATAACACAAGTGCGGGTGTGGTGGAACTGGTAGACGCGCCAGACTCAAAATCTGGTTCCGAAAGGAGTGTCGGTTCGAGTCCGACCACCCGCACCACTTTGATGAAGATTTCCCTTTATCGATCAAGACTTTCACTTTACTTTGTCATAGGGCAATCATATTTTTTGTAAAATATTGGGATTTATCAGGCGTATTCATTCTTTTGCTTGTTGAATGAACGACCTCGAAGATTAGAGGGCTCTTATTTTTAAATCTATTGATCCCCAATCAGCCAAAATTTGTCTCTTGCACATTTATCGTGCGTGTGTATCGTGCGGCTGTAGCGGTCGTAGTGGTCGTATAAGTCGGATGCACTCGCGTGTCGTAAAATTGTACAAGAAAACATCCCTTTTCATGAATCTTATTAGGTGCGAAGGGACATCTTTAGAGGGGACATATCCTTGGAGGGGACAAAGGAATAGGAAGCTCCCAGCGTGCTCTTTGATGAAGGGTAAAGAGGGCGCACAATAGATTTTGTTTTTAGATTTTATTTGTCATAGACGTTGTGGCGAAATAGATTTGAGGATACAATATTTTTTGAAAATATGCTCGCAAATGAGCAGGTGTGTTTTGTATGGGGGCAGGGTTTGGTTTGGAGCGTTCTCCTATGACATGAGAGGTGTGAGCCCGAATGTGGATTGAGAAACAAAAGTGTGAGGCCTATGTGTAAGCCTCCACTCTTTAAAAGATACTGTTTGGCTTTTGCTTGCCGAAAGCAGACGTTAAAGGAGAGAGGGTAAGGCTGGAAACGGCTTTTCACAAATATTTTTTTCATCTTTATAATTTCATATTCTTCTCTAATGTGTTTTTCTCTAATCAGATTATCTCTTTCGTTTCAGGTATAAAACAAACAGAGAGAGGCAATATCCTTGTTCCATTCTGGCTTAGAACAGTTGTAAACAGCGTCATCTAAAGTGGGGTGATAGAAGGTAAGCCGTTTCAGTATTGTTTTCAGTGTGTCTTGAATATTCAGGTGGGAATTTTCTCATCATGTTTTTAAGGTTTAAGTGAAACCCATGAAATGGGAAGTCAAGAGTTGTTGTTTCTTTATAAACCGACATGAGATTTTAAAGGGGAGTAAGATCTTTGTTTTTTAAAAGATAGGGCGCGAAGTAAATTCCCGTGATCCTATCAAGTGATCTTACTTGAGGGAAAGGGAAGTGATCGGTGAATTGATACTGAAAAAACTGGATTGTTTATCGCCGAAGAAACATGCCTTTGGGAGAGGTGAAGAAGAGGTTGAAAAATGAACATACAAGCTTCTCTTCTATGCGGCTGTTACGTTATCATCAGCTGTTGCTCTTGATGCGCAGTATGTATCTTTGTTTTAAAGAAATATCAGTGCTCTTACTTATTTCATGCAATAGTCGTGAGGGGAAAGCTCTTATGTTTTTAATGCATTCTCTAAAAGGGAGAGGTGAGAAGAACTTGCAAAAAGCTGCACTATTTTTGCAATCCTTTGTTGACAGTTGAGCACTGGTTTTTAGAGCCTTTGTTTCTTAAGGAGGAGAGAGGCATGAAAAAAAACCCTGTTAAAAACAGGGTTTTTTAAACCTTTCATTTTTTTTAAAAGACATTAGAATTTATAAGCGATGCCAAGGCGAAAATTATGCGCTTGATCGCTTATTTTAAGTTCATCATTTGCAAATTTCTTTTTAAAAAAATCTGTATAACGATATTCTGTACGCATGATAATGTCATCGGTCATGGCAAGATCAAAGCCACCACCAATTGTATAACCAATCATTGTTTTTGTTTTATCAAACACTTTGCCAGAAGCAAATACCGTTGAATCTTCATGCGATTTTGTTAAAAGGGATAGGATATATTGCATCTGTGTGTAGGCAACACCCCCTGCAATATAAGGCATAAGACGATGGGAAGCAAAACCAATGCGTGCGCGCAAAGCGCCCCCCAATTTTTCTTTCAATGTTACACTGCTCACAATAATGTCATCAGCGTTGGGGATTGTTTCATCCTGATTTGCAGGTTTTAGAATAGAAATCCCAGCTTCTTGAAAGGTTGCGTTAAGAGTGTCTAATTTATCGAGAATTTTCTTGCCATTATCCGTTTGGGTGTCTTTCCGACCAGACCAGACTACATCTGTATCAACACTGATAATAAGGTTACTTCCTAAATCAATATTAGAACCTACATAAAAACCGCCAATAAATCCCGATGGTTTTGGTGCTAAATCTCTGTTGACCAAAGCCCATTTTCCGCTCATCGTTTCTGGTGCATAATTTAAACGGCTCTTATTGGAAACATGTCCAATTTGTCCCCCAAAATAAAAACCAGACCAAGAAAAAGGCGTAGAAAAAGTCACTGGCGCAATCCTTGGGGCTAAACCACTTGACGATGAAATATTCGGTGTTGATGGCTGAAACATTACCGTATCGGCTGCTTGCACTGTTGAAGCAGTCATAAAAGTGAAAAGAGAGAGTGCAATTAAACATTTTGTATTCATAAAACGTCCCCAATTTATTTCAATTACATAATATATTATGCATAAATTAGTTAAAAAAATCTATAAATAATTTCATTATGAAAAAATAAAAAATACAAAAAATCTATAATTTTTCAGTGTTAAGCGTTTTTTAAAAAACATATTTATCTTACGACTTCATAATAACTATCTTAATTTAAATGATTTTTTTGATTTATTCTTTCAGTGTTCTCTGTATTATATAGAACATTATGGTGTAATAAATAAAATTTTATCTTGTTGAAAAATATTATTTTATAGATAAAAAATACTTTTTATTATTTATATATAAATACATTATCCATAACGATTGTTATCTTTGTGCCTAATATATGCTGAATATCAATATCCTTTGTCTTTAAAAAGGGTAGGGAGAGCCCTTTCCATTCTTTGCCGCTTTTCAGTATTGTGAGTGCCTTTGTATAACGATAGCCTTGGGGATTTAAGAAAAAGCCCCCCTTTTTTTTCAGTTGTTTTTTATCGATATGCCATGCTTACTTATGACAATCCAAGCGCATCATTTGGATTGATTCAATGAAATATTAAAAAGGGGGGATATTTAAAAAGGGGGGATATGAACAATAACAGGGGGTAAAGGGGGGGCGTGTTTTTCCGGTTTTCTTTCATGTAAATTTTCATTCAGGAAAAATTATGAACCATTCTTCTCGTTCGTTTCAGCCAGAGTAGGGATGAGATCCTAAAGGTCAAATATCATTGGCAATTTTTTAATGAGAGCAGTTTTAAAGGGATTAGCGTATGGAGTTAGGCATTTGAGGAAATGGAGAAGGATGCCATGATGCGCGAGCACTTCAAATTGAGTGCGCGTTGTTTTAAAGGATATTCTTGAGAGGGCGTTGATTGTTTTGAGTAAAGGTAAGGTCAAAACCTTGTGGAACCTTGTGTTTTGTTCCAATAGCTGTTGCTTCTATTGAGAACTTCTATTATTACGCCTCATAAAAAAGGCAAGCTGGTTTTCATCATACACTTGAGCTTGTTCTAAAATTGGGGTTTGTTCTAAAATGTTGTGAACTATCCTTTAGTTCTTCTCGACGGTTCATGAGAAGTATTTTGAGTCTTTTCTTACTATAATTTTATGTCATAGATACATCTCGATTGTGTGGTGCAAGAAACATGGCTAATATAAATGGCTTTAAAATGAGAAAATCTTACGGGTATTTAGGACTCTCATTCAAGTTAAATAATGAGATATTATCATTATAAATCAAACTATATTTTCATCAGAGCTAAAATGGAGATGAGAGCCTAAAATAAACACTGTGGGCAACGTTTATCGGGGTGTGATACACCCCGATGGCTTTGATGGATAAGGTTGAAGAAGTTTGCCTCTTCTTTATTGGCTCCTTTATTGAGGAGTGATCATCTTTTTTAAGGTCAACCAGCCGGTCATAATCTTCTCCTAAAAACGCTTGGCTTTGAGGGCTTGAAGTGCGCAAAGTCGTATCATTTTTATGTGCTGCTTTGGCAATTCTAGCTACTTTTTCATCGCCAATTTTGGGAGTAAGCGTTTCTTTGGAAAGAGCTAAAATGGAGATGAGAGCCTAAAATAAATACTGTGGGCAACGTTTATCGGGGTGTGATACACCCCAATGGCTTTGATGGATAAGGTTGAAGAAGTTTGCCTCTTCTTTATTGGCTCCTTTATTGAGGAGTGATCATCTTTTTGGGGTCAACCAGCCGGTCATAATCTTCTCCTAAAAACGCTTGGCTTTGAGGGCTTGAAGTGCGCAAAGTTGTATCATTTTTATGTGCTGCTTTGGCAATTCTAGCTACTTTTTCATCGCCAATTTTGGGAGTAAGCGTTTCTTTGGAAAGAGCTAAAATGGAGATGAGAGCCTAAAATAAACACTGTGGGCAACGTTTATCGGGGTGTGATACACCCCGATGGCTTTGATGGATAAGGTTGAAGAAGTTTGCCTCTTCTTTATTGGCTCCTTTATTGAGGAGTGATCATCTTTTTGGGGTCAACCAACCGGTCATAATCTTCTCCAGAAACGCCTGCTTTGAGGGCTTCAGTGCGCAAAGTTGTATCATTTTTATGTGCTGCTTTGGCAATTTCAGCGGCTTTTTCATAGCCAATTTCTGGGGCAAGAGCTGTGACTAACATAAGTGAGCGCTCCATGAGAGCGTGAATATGAACGCGATTGGCGCGTAATCCTTGAATGCAATGCATATCAAAAGAACGCATGCAATCCCCAAGAAGGGTTATCGATTGTAAAACGTTATAGCCAATAACAGGTTTATAGACGTTGAGTTCAAAATGCCCCTGACTGGCGGCAAAGGTTACACTGGTATGATTGCCAAAAACTTGGGTTGCAACCATGGTCATGGCTTCACACTGGGTGGGGTTAACCTTGCCGGGCATAATAGAGGAGCCGGGTTCATTTTCAGGCAAGTTGAGTTCGCCTAAGCCGGAACGGGGACCAGAACCTAAAAACCGAATGTCATTGGCAATTTTAAAGAGATCAGCTGCTAAGGCATTCAAGCTGCCATGGAAATGTGCAAGAGCACCATGATGCGCTAGCGCCTCAAATTTATTGTGTGCCGTCTTAAAGGGTATTCCTGTGAGGGAGCTGATTGTTTGTGCAAAGGCAACGTCAAAGCCTTTCGGGGCGTTGAGCCCCGTTCCCACAGCCGTTCCACCTTGAGCAAGCATTTGAACATCAGCAAGGGCTGTTTCAATACGATGAAGATTGGCTTCCAGCGCGACCCGATAACCTGAAAATTCTTGTGCAAGCGTTAAGGGGGTGGCATCTTGTGTATGGGTGCGTCCAATTTTGATGATGTCGGCAAATTCTTCTTCTTTTTTCTTGAAAGTGGTAATGAGCGCTTCAAGAATAGGAAAAAGATGTTGGCGTGTTTGCAGCGTGGTGGCAATGTGAAGTGCCGTGGGAAAGGAATCGTTGGAGGATTGACTCATATTGACATGGTCATTGGGATGAACGGGCTTTTTGCTTCCCAGTTTTCCCCCCAAAAGCATGCTGGCATGGTTGGCGATCACTTCATTGACATTCATATTGCTTTGTGTCCCTGAGCCTGTTTGCCAAACAGAAAGGGGAAAGTGCTCATCGAAAGCTCCAGAGAGAACTTCATCAGCTGCTGTGACAATCGCTTTGCCGATCTTGGGAGAAAGTTTGCCTTTGTCCATATTGACAAGGGCGGCTGCTTTTTTCACAAGGCTTAGGGCGTAAATGATGGTAAGAGGCTGCTTTTCACTGCCAATATTAAAATTATGCAGAGAACGTTCAGTTTGTGCTCCCCAATAACGATCTTGGCGTACCGAAATCGTTCCAAAGCTATCCGTTTCCTGACGTGTTTCAACCATGATAAGATCCTTTATTTGTTTACGGGTTCTTAAAAAGCTAGATAACGCAAAATGGCAAGAAGAAGCAAGACGTGGAAGTTTTATTTATAGAGAAATTATTTTATGGCTATCCTTGACATTGAGAAAGGCCGATTTTATATCTTGGATAGTGTTAGCACTCACACTCATAGAGTGCTAGCAAGAACTTTCTAAGATTAATGCAATTATGTTCAGTTTTAAGGATTTAAAACATGGCTAATATACAATTCCGCCCACTTCACGACCGTGTCGTTGTTCGTCGGGTTGAATCTGAAAATAAAACCGCTGGTGGGATTATCATTCCTGATACAGCAAAAGAAAAACCACAAGAAGGCGAAGTGATCGCTGTTGGCAATGGCGCTCTGGATGATAACGGAAAGCGCGTGCCTTTAGAAGTCAAAACAGGGGACCGTATTTTGTTTGGAAAATGGTCTGGAACTGAAGTCAAGATTAATGGGGAAGACCTCTTAATCATGAAAGAATCTGACATTATGGGAATTATGGGCTAATTGAAGGTCCTTCAATTTTTCATTGTGTACTATTTTGAAAAAACTCCAAGGAGAAATTAAATGGCTGCTAAAGAAGTCAAATTTGGCCGTGAAGCGCGTGAGCGTTTGTTGCGCGGTGTCGACATCCTTGCTAATGCGGTTAAGGTGACACTCGGCCCTAAAGGGCGCAATGTGGTGATTGATAAATCATTCGGTGCTCCGCGCATAACAAAAGATGGTGTGTCCGTTGCAAAGGAAATCGAACTGGAAGACAAGTTCGAAAATATGGGTGCGCAAATGTTGCGCGAGGTTGCTTCTAAAACCAATGATATTGCTGGGGATGGAACAACAACGGCAACTGTTTTGGGACAAGCGATTGTGCAAGAAGGGGTTAAGGCTGTTGCTGCAGGCATGAACCCTATGGATCTTAAACGCGGGATTGATGCGGCTGTGGATGAAGTGGTGGCTAATCTTTTCAAAAAAGCCAAAAAAATCCAAACTTCAGCAGAAATCGCGCAAGTTGGAACCATTTCTGCCAATGGTGCTGAAGAAATTGGTAAAATGATTGCTAACGCCATGGAAAAAGTCGGCAATGAAGGCGTCATTACCGTGGAAGAAGCTAAAACAGCTGAAACAGAATTGGAAGTTGTGGAAGGAATGCAGTTTGATCGTGGCTATCTTTCCCCTTACTTTGTCACAAATGCTGAGAAAATGGTTGCGGATCTTGATGATCCTTATATTCTCATTCACGAAAAGAAACTGTCTAATTTGCAATCCTTGCTGCCTGTTTTAGAAGCGGTTGTACAGTCTGGAAAACCCCTTCTTATCATCGCTGAAGATGTGGAAGGTGAAGCTTTGGCAACGCTCGTGGTCAACAAGTTGCGTGGTGGTTTGAAAATTGCTGCTGTAAAAGCGCCAGGCTTTGGTGATCGCCGTAAAGCAATGCTTGAAGATATCGCTATCTTGACATCTGGGCAGGTGATTTCTGAAGATGTAGGCATTAAGCTTGAAAATGTCACTTTGGATATGCTTGGTCGTGCAAAGAAAGTGAATATTTCTAAAGAAAACACCACCATTATTGATGGTGCTGGACAAAAGGCTGAAATTACTGCACGCGTTAATCAGATTAAAGCGCAAATTGAAGAAACAACTTCTGACTATGACCGTGAGAAATTGCAAGAAAGATTGGCTAAACTCGCTGGTGGTGTTGCTGTTATCCGTGTGGGTGGTGCAACAGAAGTTGAAGTGAAAGAAAAGAAAGACCGTGTAGATGATGCGTTGAATGCAACACGGGCAGCTGTGGAAGAAGGTATTGTTGCTGGTGGTGGTACCGCATTGTTGCGTGCAGCAAGTGCATTGACCGTTAAGGGTAGTAACCCTGACCAAGAAGCGGGTATCAATATCGTTCGTCGTGCTCTTCAAGCGCCTGCGCGTCAAATTGCAACCAATGCTGGTGAAGAAGCGGCTATTATCGTTGGCAAAGTGTTGGAAAATAATGCTGACACATTTGGTTACAACACCGCAACGGGTGAATTTGGTGATTTAATTGCTTTGGGAATTGTTGACCCTGTGAAGGTGGTCCGTTCTGCTCTTCAGAATGCAGCTTCAATTGCTAGCCTTCTGATTACAACAGAAGCAATGGTTGCTGAAATGCCAAAGAAAGAGGCTCCAATGCCTCCAATGCCGGCTGGTGGAATGGGTGGAATGGGCGGAATGGATTTCTAAGCTCTTTTCCCTAGAGAGAATAAAAAACGGGTCTTTTCGGCCCGTTTTTTTTGTCTATTTCTTTTGTTTCTTACGCTCTTGAAAGGGATTTCCTTTACATAGAAAAGAAGGCTCCAAACGCCTATCTCTAGTGGTCTATCTCTACGACTCTTAATGTACTACGGTCCGTGATGTTTCCAAGAGCAGCCGGTCATCTTTTATCCCTTTTATTTTTATTTTGTGCCTTTTTCCCTACTCGTTATTTTTCTTATAAAGCACACATTCTTATGGCTCACTTTACAGTTACACGTTTTTACGATTTTACAAATTTACATAAAACAGTCGGGAAGAGATTTTGCGCTTTCAAGCCGATTTTGCGATGGGGGTGGTGCTGTGGTGCGAGGCTGGTGCGTGGTGCGGGGTTGGTGTGTGGTGCGGGTTGGTGTGTGGTGCGCGGGGTTGGTGCGTGGTGCGGGGTTGGTGCGTGGTGCGGGTTGGTGTGTGGTGCGAGGTTGGTGCCGTGGTGCGGGGTTGGTGTCGTGTTATTCCCAAACTCTCATGCTCTTGATAAAGCACACACCCTTTATTTTTACAGTTACACGTTTTTACGATTTTACAAATTTACATAAAACGGCAGGGAAGAGGCTTTGCGCTTTCAAGCCGATTTTGCGATGGGGTTGGTGTGTGGTGCGAGGTTGGTGCCGTGGTGCGGGGTTGGTGTCGTGGTGCGAGGCTGGTGCGTGGTGCGAGGCTGGTGCGTGGTGCGAGGCTGGTGCGTGGTGCGTGGTGCGTGGTTGGTGTGTGGTGCGGGGTTGGTGTGTGGTGCGGGGTTGGTGCGTGGTGCGGGTTGGTGTGTGGTGCGGGTTGGTGCGTGGTGCGGGGTTGGTGTGTGATGCGGGTTGGTGCCGTGTTATTCCCAAACTCTCATGCTCTTGACAAAGCGCACACCCTTTATTTTTACAGTTACACGTTTTTACGATTTTATAAATTTACATAAAACAGTAGGGAAGAGACTTTGCGCGTTCAAGCCGATTTTGCGATGGGGGTGGTGCTGTGGTGCGAGGTTGGTGCCGTGGTGCGAGTTGGTGTCGTGGTGCGAGGCTGGTGCGTGGTGCGAGGCTGGTGCGTGGTGCGGGGGTTGGTGTGTGGTGCGGGGTTGGTGTGTGGTGCGGGTTGGTGTGTGGTGCGGGGTTGGTGTCGTGGTGCGGGGTTGGTATCGTAATGCGGGGTTGGTGTCGTGTTATTCCCAAACTCTCATGCTCTTGATAAAGCGCACGCCCTTTATTTTTACAGTTACACGTTTTTACGATTTTACAAATTTACATAAAACAGTCGGGATTCGATAATCATCATCCCAGTCATCATCGCTCTCAAAGCCTGTTGATTGGTATCATTCTTCTTCAAACAATTGACAGGTGTAAAATAAGATACAAAATACACTATAGCCTCTATGACTCTCAATGTACCACGGTCCGTGATGTTCCCAAGAGCAGCCGGTCATCTTTTATCCCTTTTATTTTGTGCCTTTTTCCCTACTCGTTATTTTTCTTATAAAGCGCACATTCTTATGGCTCACTTTACAGTTACACGTTTTTACGATTTTACAAATTTACATAAAACGGCAGGGAAGAGGCTTTGCGCTTTCAAGCCGATTTTGCGATGGGGTTGGTGCCATGGTGCGAGGCTGGTGCGTGGTGCGGGGTTGGTGTCGTGGTGCGGGGGTGGTGTCGTGGTGCGGGGTTGGTGTCGTGGTGCGGGGTTGGTGTCGTGGTGCGGGGTTGGTGTCGTAGTGCGGGGTGGTGGTGCCGTGGTGCGGGGGGTGGTGCCGTGGTGCGAGGTTGGTGTCGTGGTGCGAGGTTGGTGTCGTGGTGCGAGGGTTGGTGTCGTGGTGCGGGGTTGGTGTGTGGTGCGGGGGTTGGTGCTGTGGTGCGGGGGGTTGGTGCCGTGGTGCGGGGGGGTGCCGTGGTGGGGGGGGGGTGGTGCCGTGGTGCGGGGTTGGTGTCGTGGTGCGGGGTTGGTGTGGGGTTGCGGGGGGGGGTGGGGGGGGGGGGGGTGGGGGGTGGGGGGGGGGTGTGGGGTTGGGGGGTGGGGTTGTGGTTTGGGGGGGGGGGTGGGGTGGGGGGGGGGGTGGGTGTCGTGGTGCGGGGTGGTGTCGTGGTGCGGGGTGGTGTCGTGGTGTGGGGTGGTGTCGTGGTGTGGGGCGTGGTGTGTGTGGTATAATGTTCCCACGAAGTGTATGGAACTTATAGGGGACGGTTTTTATGATTCATCAAAGATGGAGGTGAGTATTCTTTAGCGTAATACGATTTCTGTTGTTCATGGATGCGTTTATTGAAAAGAAAACTCTTTAGAATGGTTTTAAATGCTTCGCAATGGTATGGATAGTGAAAATAAAATTTTCTGTATATCAATACGTTGTTTAAAGAGGTACTGTTGGTATGTTTGTCTTTCCAGACTATTTTTTTCCTATCAGCTTAAGTTTCTTCCTTATGGGTTTTAAAAAAATATCTTTTTATGCCGATAGGATTTTTTATGCCGATAGAATTAATGTCGCTATAATGCCCAAAAATTCATTGTATAATAGCGTTTGTGAAGCGTGAAAACTTCTCCATGAGACGTGAAAAATCATCAATAACACCTTCCCGTGTTATTCAAAATAACGGATGTTTTTTAAAGATGGAACACGTCTCATGTTTTATTATTTATTTTAGAGCTGAATATTCGATTCTTGTGTAAAAATACTTGCCAAGGAATCCATAATCCGTGAAAAATCAAGCGCTAATAGAAAAATGATGAATATAACCCACTTCGTATAGCGTGACATCACTTTTATACTTTTATAAGTCATGATGATTTCTTGGAGAATTTCTTTTTCCTTTTCTGTAAGTTCTGTTTGTTTTCTAGCCATGTTTCCACCCACACAAGCCTTCCCCTTGTTTGTTATGCTTTAAAATATCTCTGGCGAGATTTGAACTGATGTTCGTAAGATCTTTTTGGTCTAAATAAATGGGCATCCAACCAATGCAGGATGAAGGCTCATTGATTGTTTTTATCGCGCAACCAGTTGTTAAGAGCAGCGCGCACATCAGCATCATTTTTTTGATTAATTTCATTTTCTACCTCTAGCCGTATTGTTGATGACTTTAGCATTTTTTCTGTTTGCTTTTGCTGTTCAAGCTTCTTTCCAAGCCTAAAAGCTTTTGCTAAAGCGATAAAAAAAGCGGTCAGAGCCGCTCCTGTGATCATCAAATTTTTTTTCATCCAGCCCATCATAAGCGTTGCTCCCGAAAGCGTTTTGCGACAAAGAAAATGCCAAAACAGGCGGCTAAAACCATAATGGTTGCCAAAGCCCATTGCACTGGACCATTGCCTGCCAATAAGCCTCCAAGTCCAGAAAAAGAACCAATAATAGGGGAGAGTGCTTCTGCTTTGAGAAAACCCATGGGTTCTTTTGTTTCAACAGTTTGATAATTGGGGGAAACATAAGCTCCTTTTGCCCATAAGCCCGCTTCTGCTGCACGACGGTGCACAAGACCGTGAAGACGTTTCCCACCTGCTTTCGTCCATTTTTGTAATTCAGCAGGGACGGCTTCATATTCGTTGTTATTGAGTTTTTTGAGCAGGGTTGATTTGCAAAAAGCCACTATTCCTACATTATAGCAAAACGATACAAGTGCAGCGAACTGTTCATCTGTTAAGGAAACCGTCACATTTTTTGCAACGGCATTTTCAAATTGTCTTAAATCTCGAGAAAGAATTTCTTCGGCTTGTTTTTCCGTGATGATCATACCCTTGTGAACAAACGGTTTGCCAGCCGTACTGGTATGGCCATAGCCGATTGTCCAAACTCCAATGGTATCTTTATAGGCTTCTAAACGCAATCCTTCCCATTGTTTAATGAGTGCAAGCCCTTCTGACGATATTTTTCTCATTTGCTTCTCCATAAAATAAAGCCTCACATGAGTGTGAGGCTGGTTGACAGATTAAAAATGAATTTTTTCACGCTTCAAGAATAGAAAAGGCGTAAAATTTTGATGAAATCAAAAGGTTGGTCATGACATTTCCAGTGGACCTGCCAAAGGGGATATTACAGGGGGGGATATTCCAAGGGGGGAATGCTTGGTGGGGGGTGGGGGCGATGTGTGCTCATTGCTGTGGGAGGGGGGCTGTGGGCAGGGGGGCTGTGGGCAGGGGGGCTGTGGGCAGGGGGGCTGTGGGCAGGGGGGCTTGTGCGCAAGGGGGCTTGTGCGCAAGGGGCATGGGGTTCGAGTGTAGAGGGAGCTTGTATGAAACGCTAGAAGCTATTGCTCGTGCGGTAGGACTGATATGATAACATGGGGCATGTTCATTGTGGTGTTGGGGAAGGTGCTGGTGTGGTGGATAGTGTTGGGGGAGAGTGGGTGGTGATGCGGGTTAGGGGCTCAAACTTTTTGTATAAAGGGATATGGCGTGTCATATTTTTCTCTTTTGGGAAAAGGATAGTGGTGTAAAAGAATAAGGTGTTTTGTGAAGGAAAAGAGGGGGTGTTTTCCTTTGGCGGATGGTGAGGATTGGTTTTGAGATTTCCTCTGTGTGCTGGTTTTTTTTTAAGGGTGTCTTGTTGGTGGGGGCTGGCTGTTGATTGAGCTAGGATTAAGTGTATTCCATTGCGGTTATTTGATCCGATGGCATGAAAGTGCTTGAGATGAAGTGATATTCTTAGAAAAATAAGCGTGGGTATAGGCTTTGATTGAAGACGAAAGCATTCAATATTTTACTCGTTTAGCGTTTTGTCTATCGACATCAAGGATTATTGCGAACAAGAGCTTTGGGGAGAACAAGAACTTTGGAATTTTGATGCAGTTTTAAAAGGGGCTGGTTGTGAGAGAACATTTGATAGGACAACAGCCTTTTGCTTTTAACAGACAAGTTGTTTGCTATTTTTGATTTATGAATGGAAAAGCCGCTTTGCTTATCGCAATCTTAGCTGTAAAGAAGCAGCGCTTTGTGCTTGATAAAGAGGGAATAGGGAAAAACGTCCATTACATCATCAAAGATTTGTATTCCGTTGCTCTTTTCCTATGTTGTGAAACAGAAACAGTTTTTTCCCCTTCTTCCTTTAAGTTTTTTTCAAACCTTTCGGTTATAGTTTCCCCTTTTTTGTTGATTTTTTCATGGGCGGCTTCTGGATTGGCTTTGAGATACTGTTCGAGGCGTCTTCGCCCTTGCACATGTTTGTATAAACGGGCGGGAAGATAGGAATCTAACTTTTCAGGAGGTAGAGGTGTATCTGGTTCGCATAATACACCTTTAACATTATCCTTATGCAGTCTTTCTAATTTATGCGCTTCGACATAAAGTTTTTTGGCAAGGCTCAAACTAAACATCCCACATTCAGAAGAGCTTCGCTGAATATCCATTTCTGCTATAGCAAAAGAACAGTTGGACAATTCATGTGCCTTCATGGCCAATTATGTTCTTAATGCTAGCACTGCTGGTTTCATATTGTTAAGTGTTGTCGGTTCAAAAAATACCACGGACGTTTTGTCATCGATGGTTTGGTGATCAATTACTGAAAAATGGATTCCTCTATCCTTTGTATAAATGATAAATCTAGAAGATTGAATGCCGTTTTCGAGTGTGTCTTTTAGTGCGAGGGCAAAGTGGTGAGATGACGGTACCAGTTGAAGATGCATTTCGGGATACTTGCTATTTGCTTGTTCTATCAAGGCTGACATCAGTTGAAGATCTGTACTGGCATAATCAGCTGTGAACCAACGGCCAGTTAAGATGTCATCTTCTAAACCCGCAATAATAGCTTTTAACTTTTTACGATCGAAAGGGATATTTTTTCCTTTGGCGCTGTTAGAGTGTTCTAAATGTGTTGCAAGATTTTTCGTAGGATCATTAGCACTTGCACCTTCTGGTGTTGGTGAGGAGCGAGGGGAGGATAAATCTTGTGGTTTCATACGATTAACCTTTATACTGATGATCGATAGGCAATATTATTTTCTTACATTCTGACCAAATGATGTTTTTCTCTTAATAGATAAGTTGTTTGCTATTTTTGATTTATGAATGGAAAAACCGCTTTGCTTATCGCAATCTTAGCTGTAAAGAAGCAGCGCTTTGTGCTTGATGAAGAGGGAATAGGGAAAAACGTCCATTACATCATCAAAGATTTGTATTCCGTAATCCTTTTTTTGTGGGGGGAAACAGAAACAGTTTTTTCCCCTTTTTCCGTTAAGTTTTTTTCAAATCTCTCTGTTAGAGTTTCACCTTTTTTGTTGACTGTTTCATGGGCGGCTTCTGGATTGGTTTTGAGATAGTGTTCAAGACGTCTTCGCCCTTGTGCATGTTTGTAAAAAGTGGTTGGAAGATAAGAATCTAACTTTTCAGCGGGTAAAGGTGTCTTGGGGTCACATAAAACACCTTTAACATTATCCTTGTGCATTCTTGTTAATTTATCAGATTCAAGATGAAGCTTTTTGGCAAGGCTCAAACTAAACATCCCACATTCAGAAGAGCTTCGCTGAATATCCATTTCTGCCATGGCAAAAGAATAAGGAGGGAGTGGAAGGCTTGCAAGGGTTTGATTTATTTTTATTCCTAGTTTCCAAGCACTGATATTATTGAATGTTGTAGGTTCAAACATGATCAAAGATATTTTATCATCAATAACCTTATAATCCATCGCTGCAAAATGGATTCTGCTTCCCATATTGACGATAAATTGAGAAGATTTTGCACCACTTTCGATTGTTTCTTTGAGTGCGTGGGTAAGTTTTTCAGCTGTCAGAGCTAATTTGAGATTCAGCCCTGGATATTTCCTGTTGGCTTTTTCGACGAGAGCCGGCATCAGTCTAATATCGGTATCTTCATAATTAGCAAAAGTCCAATAGCCTGTAACGAGATCATCTTCTAAGTCTGCAATAATTGCTTTTAATTCTTCAGAGCTAGGGGGGCCATTTTCTTCTTCTAGGGCGTTTTTTTGTAAACGGGCAATAAGGCTTTCTAAGGATTCATCGGTACTTGGATCTTCTCGTGTATGCCCGCTTTCTTGCGCATTTGCCCCTTCTTGTGTGGGGTATGAACGAGGAGGAGATGAATCTTGTGGTTTCATACGATTAATCTTATCTCTTGATAATTGATCAGCAATATTATTTTCTTACATTCTGACCAAATGATGTTTTGGAAAAAAAACACTTGTCTCTTGAAGATTAAAAGAAAAAATCATTTTTGTGATCTTTTTATAAGAAGACTTTTAAAACCAGAAGCTTTCTTTGTTTAAAAAAAATCTGTGTGTTTTTACAGCTGTAAAGTCTGTAAAAATTGGAGGGGGTTTGCATATGTTTGCAATGCTATTTTTATATTTTAAGTTTTTTTCTATTGCCGGGCTCATTTCCATGAAGAGAGGACAGCCTTTTTTAACAGTTCCCCGTGTGAAAAAATGATATCATCCCAAAGAACCATTTGCCAACAATGCCTATTTTTTCAACAAATATTCCCTGTGGATTCTTTTCCGCAAAAAAGATCATTTTCATCCTCTGCGATCAAATTATATTGCTATGCTCGTAAAAGACTGTCCTTTGAGAGTGTCTGTTTCTTAAAGATCTATTGTGACGTGTTTTTTAAGGTGTGGGGGCTCTTTTAAAGCTGGTTGGTCGTAGGCAGCTTTAAGCCCCGCAAATCGGCTGGAAGGGGTAAGCGCGTTCTGTGGTTCTCAAGGGTTCCTTGGCTTGAAAGGCGCCATTTCTTTACAAAGTAATGTGGGTTTACTTCAACTCCTTTGAGATGTCGGGCTTTGCAGTGTGGGGTGGCTCAAAATGTACTGTGCATCAACACAGATCGCTGTGTTTAGCTTATTGCTGTTTGTGTTCTTGCTCAGCGTTTTTGAGATTCCTTGTATTGGTGGTTTTAGTTTTTTAAAGGGGGTGGGTGCTTTATGAGAAGGGGCGTGGAGCCAGTTTTCTTCTGAATATCTCAAAAGACTGCTATGCGTGCGATAAAACAAAGGCACTTAAAAAGACAGAAGTAAAAAAAAGATGAAAGCTATTTCCAAACAGTTAATTTTTTACTCTTCAAACAGTTACCCCCCTAAACAGTAAAACTTTATACAACGCTAGGATATTGTTTCTATTTTATGTATTGCTCCTATACATTGTTGCAAAACATACTGTTGTATAACAGATTTTATTAACAACCTCTCACAACACAAAAATTTTATGGTCATTTAATGGATTTAACGGTCATTTAGTGATGAAATCTAGATGCAATACCCCCTTTACCGCACCTGTCATTAAATACGATTTTTCATCTTCTGTCAACAGAAAAACAATGATTTTTCCTTTTTTATCCTGGAAATAAAGCGATACGAAAAAAGCGCATTTATAGGATGTATCTGGGGTTATATTGGGAAAATATATTGCCTTATATGGGAAAGTTTTTTGATATGATTTTTTGATGGGGCAAAGAACATTCTTTTGAGAAAGGAAGGGAAAGGTGTATGAGGGGAGCGGCTTTTTACAACAGAGGTTTTTTTTGAAGAGAGGGACGGGTTTGTTCATGCTCGTAAAACACTCTCCTTTGAGGGGGTATGTTTCTTAAAGATCGATTGTGATGTGTTTTTTTTAAAGCCGTGGGGGCTCTGGCTGGTTTGTTGTGCTTTAAGCTTACAACTCCTATTAACAAGGGAAAGCCTTGTTGTTTTCACGTGCAATTGAGGTTTATTTTTTTTAACGGGTGTAGGGCTTTAGATGTTTAACCTTTGTGAGGGGGAAAACGAAGGGTGTTTCTTAGCGAATGCTCTTTTGGCTGGAACAGTCAAAATGTTTATAAAGGGCATCAAGAATAAGGCGTAGTGAGTCAACAAGCGTTGGTAGGGGCTGATCTTCACTTACAAGATATTGTAATGCCGCATGAAAATTGTGTTGACGATGCAGATTTTGTGCTTCTTTAATCGCTTCTTGCATCGCTTCATAGCGTTGCGTTGCTTTTTCAACCCATTGATTTTTTGCTTTCTCATCAGAGGCGCTATGCTTAAAGCCGTCATAATAGCCGTTTGGTAAACCTTTGGCACATAAATAGTCGTTTCTGGTTTGTAAGTATTGTTGCGCCGTGTCATATTGCTCTTGACTGATGCCTGATGAATCCCCTTTATAGCCAAGCAAACAAAGACGCCCAATATAGGACCCTACAAGTGGATTTTTTGCTTCTTGTAAGCTTAAACCAAAGCGTTTTGCACGCATTTCAATGGCTGATTGAGATGCTGATTGAGAGGGTGATTTTCGAAGGCCTTTGGCACGTGAAATACGGCCATTGGGCTCTCTGAGCTTGCCTGTTATTTTCGGTCTACCGCGTTTTTTACCTATTTTCATGAATTTACCATTTGAATGAAAAAGAAACTGTCTATTGCGGGGGACAGGATTTGTAAAAAGCACTTGAAAAAATATTGAGGGAGAAAATACAAAAGAGCAAAAATACGAGGGAGAGAAAATACCGGGGGATATGAGCTGTTGCAAAGCCAAAAAAGAACGAAGTCTTTAAGTGTAAAAGTAACGTGGTGGGGTACAAAAAATCATCTTTAAGATATTTCCTATCATTTTTATTCTATCCCCATCATGCTTATCCTTATCTTTTTAGCATTGATCGCAGATGATTTGCTTTCTACAGATTTCTCAACCGCTCGAGAAAAAAGTAAAAAATTTTTCTCATATGCGTTTGTCATATGTGAATGAAAAAAATAAAGTTCCACGAGGCTTTCTCCCTTAATTTTTCTCATACAGTCCTTATCTCATAAGGCTTTATTTCTTCTCATAAAATGATTGGGGGATTCTTTGGGGCTGATAGGTTTTTTCTTGAGCGCTGGACCAAAATGTCTGATCCTCTTCACGCTGTTTGAGCCCTTATTCTTTCATAGAGTCCTCTTATAAAAGCATTCCTCTATAAAGGATATTACCGGAGGGTAATAAGGAAAGAGAACGCTTGTAAAACGGACTTATTCATACTTATCATTATAACATAAGATGTCCTCTATTTTCAAATAAAATAATCGTTTATCGGTTTAAAATAAATGCTCAAGGATCAAGCGATTGGATTTGGTGATGTTCTTTTTGTTTCCTTTATAGAGGTTATAAGTTTTCTTTTGCTCCTTTAAAGCTGGTATGAGAAGGGGATCTGTCGTTTAAAGAGTGTGATGCCCTATCCAAAGAAACTGAAGATCATTAGAGAAAAGCGATATTTAAGAGAAAAGGGGCGTTTATGAAACTTGGGGTATAAAGCTGGGGGCTTGTGAGAAACGAAACCTTTCTTGTTAATGTTAAAAGAGGAGCTTTTTCATTTAAGAAACTTTGAAATGAGAATGGAAAAACTTTAAGGATGTTGTTAGGTCATCGGTTGTTTTTTTGCCAATGGGGTGTTCTTAAGTGGGGTGTTCTAGAAACAGTGTCCTTTAGGAGAAGGCTCTCCTGAGGTTGTGTGATCGATCAAGAGGGGGAAAGGGCATTTGGGCTTATAAGCATTGAGAGAAAGTGTATTGTTGTCCCGTATTCAAGGAATTTTAAAAAGGAATTAAAAAAAGACTGAAAAGAAACTATTCGTGCTTGCGTCATGATGAGAAGAGTGCTAGACGACTTCGCCACGCTGTTTCTTGTGTTATCAAATATTGAAGCGTGGGTATTTTAGACGTGGGGGATTCTTCGTATGAAAAAAGATCAATCACAACAGAAACCTGCCCGTGAGGGGACAGCTTTTATCTCACAGTCCATGTTAGAACAATCGGCCGCTTTTAAAAAAGGCATGGTTCTCTCCACAAAGGATTATGTCATCATTTGTTGCTTGGCTATCCTCTTGTTGGTGCTTTTTGCCATTTCTCTCTTTATGAAGCCTTGGGAATTTTTTCAAATTTCTAAAGAACAGCTGCAAGCAATGAAGTACCAAGATTTTCAAGAAATGATTCAAGAAAGTCTTCTACAGCCTTTTCAAAACAATCCTGCGATCGAATTTCTTCGTCATGTAGGATGGAATAGTGTTTGGGCTTTTCTATGTTTTGTACCGCAGATCATTTTGGGCGTTCTTTTGGTATGCTTTCCACTCTTTTCTATTTTCCTCGCCATCTTTAAACGGGACGTGAAGGAAATGATGCAGCTGTGGGAAACATTGCCAAAACAGCAACAGCCAGACGCCATTCTCTCAACAGAATGCAATAGGGAGGGGAAATGACTGCTTTTTTAATGATTCTAGGAGGAAAATTGACTGCTTTTTTAATAACTTTCTTATTGATCTCCTTAGTGACGACTATCTTTATTTATTCTGCATGGATCATGGTACTCTTTTCTACCGTGAAGACTATCTTGGCACTTTATTATTCTTTGATAAAACGGACAATCGTATTAGTTAAGATGCGACGGAAATTAAACAAGAGTCCAGCGCAGAATTTGAGGCATTATCAGGCAGAGGGCAGGGGACAGACAGCCCTTGCAACACAGTTTAGCGCTCTTTCTTTTGAAGAATCTTTGGAACTTTCAAGAAAAGATTATAAAGTCATCTCTTGTATAGCTTTTATTGTGGTTGTGCTTTTCGCATGTGCTACGATTTTTTTATCTCTTCTTACAAAATATACGACTGTTCCCCATACTGGTGCGTTGGCTTTGTTTTTTATTGTTGCGCTACCGTTTTTGTTTATTTTGGTATGTAGTGCTTTCACTTTACCTGTCATTTTAATTCTCCATGGTCTCCTTCATTATGGCGTGAAAAAAACAGTCAAAAAATTAGAAACATTTGCTTGAGCAGAGAATGAAAATGATGAATTTTATCTCAAGGCGATAGAGAAAAAGGCGATAGAGAAAAAGGCGATAGAGAAAAAAGGGGAACGTTATGATAAAATATTTGGCTCTTTTAGGGCTCCTCATTATTGTCATTTTAATGTTTATGGTCATTATCAGGCTTCCTTACCTGTTGATCAAGCACATGAGGGTGTCCTTTAAACTTGCTCGAGAGTTGAAAAAGAATACGACGCAACAAAAGCAAGCCATACAACGCTTGTGTAATGACTGGGAAGAAATGAAAAGACAAAATCTCACGCATAAGACCCTTGAGGAAAAAATGCGTTTGCTTAATTTCAAAGAATCTCTGCCTCTTTATGCAAAAGAATGTAAAATAATCTTTTCTATTCTTATTCTTATTTCTCTTCTACAAATTGCTTTTTCTATCGCAAAATTGGTATGGTGGAAGGATAGGATGGTTAGCTTTATAATGCCGCTTTCAACAACGAGCATTATTTATAACCTTACATGGGTGGGAATTTTTCTCGTTTTTCCGATCATTGGGGTCATGGGTATAAAATTAACCAGAAAATTAAGAGAAACGCTTCTAAAACTGGACGAAGCCATAGAACAGCGCGATCAGGCAATTCGTGTGCAGAATGCGCAAAGTGAAAAAGAGCAAGGGGAAACAAAATGACCAGTAGTTTTATAACATTAGCAGCCTGTTCTATTCTGTTATTTACGCTCTTCAATGCTTTAATATGGGGGCCCATTGTGGTCATTTATTATCTGCTTATCAAGCGTGCGCGGCTCTATTGTCGTGTGAAAAAAGAATTAAAATGTGTGCTCAATGAACGTGATAGCGCTTTACAACAGATCGCTCAAAAGTGAAAAAATGAAAAACAGCAGCCTGTTTGATCAAAAAAAGCTTTCGCTTGTTGGGGCCGACTATAAAAAAATATTCACTCTTTCGACCGTCATGGTAACACTTCCGACAATTATAATGATTATCGTGAAGCTATGGAGAAGGAAGGACTTTTTTTCTATGACTGTCTTAGAGCCATTGGCATGGGTACTTGCCGGGGCTTTTTTATTCTTACCCATTGTTTTTATAATGCTTTTTATTGTAACCTATCAATTGAAGAAAATGATCGGGCAATTGGAAGAAGAGGTTGAGCAGAAAAAAACACCGATGATCCTCTATCATGAACTCTCTCATGAAAATGAGGGGGAAAAGTGAAGAAAAAGAAGAAAATAAAGCTTTCTGCTCTTTTGCTAGTATCTTGGGGCTTTCGCGCTTTAAGGGGCAGTGGTGAAGAGCCTTTGAGCATAAAAGCTTTTATGAGCTTTTAATAGGAGGCTTTAAGACAAGCATAAAATCCATTTCCACCACGCTTTGGTGATGGTTTAAGGGGAGGCTTTGCTGATCGCTTGGTGGACTCCAAGCTGTTCTCAAGACAAAGCAACGCACGGCTGATTTTCTTGAACTGTTTTGCTTTTCTTGTAAAAGGTGCCTCTCTTGGAAAAAACACCACTTAGAACTTTAGAGCCAGAGACTAAAAAATGTGCAAGCGTGAAGGAGAAAGTGTACAATTCTGCAATAGAGAGATGGTCAGCAATAGAGAGATGGCCTGAGAGATGGCTTTTATAAAAAAAGGGGGCTGAGGAGACAAAATAGGTATTTAGACAACCAGGAAATAAGACAAACGGAAAGATATATGATGCGCAGAGGAAATATGCCTTTGAAGCTAAAAGAAAAAATGCTTTCCTCCTATTGTTTTCATAAAAGATGAGAAAATATAAAGATAAGATAAAGATCAGTAATTGATCTAAAAGCCATTCATGGTAATGAATTGCATTCATGATCAGGAACAAAGTTTCGCTTCATGAAAATGGCTTAAAATTTTAGATAAATGAGGGAGAAAAAATGAGACATAATGGGGGGAATTTAAGATCAGATAGGGGAAAAAATTTAAGATCAGATCAGGAACTATCAGATCAGGAATTGCGGTCTTTTTCTTTAGAAGAAATGTTGCTGACACGCAAAAATTATAAAATTATCTTTTGCTTTGCTTTTATTCTTGAGGCTTTTAAAGTAGCACTTATACTGTTATTTAAGTGGGATTTGACAGATTGGTGGAATTATAGTCTCTTTATTTTCATATTAATATTGATTGTTCTATCCGTGCTTCTTTTTTTATTGATCCCTGTTGCTTTTGTGGTTCGTGTTATTTTTACGCATTTGTTGAAAAAAAAGATTGCTCAGTTGGAGAAAGTCATTGGTCCGCGGAGGAAAATTCCTTCTTAACAAAGTTAAGTGCGTGAAGAGGAGGGCAAAATGAATATAAAAGTCTTTCTCTCTTTTCATGCCTTCTAGGAGCACTTTTATGGGCGTGATGTTTGGGGAAAAAATGAGCGGTTGATCTCAAAGTGCTTGATCGTGGTAAATTGAATTCATTGTAAGGACAAAAGCTTCGTTTCATGAAAATAGCTTTTTAGACAAATGAGGGGTAAAAATGAGACACCATGAAAAAAATGCAGCATTGGATGGAACCCCACGGGTTTTTTCGTTGGAAGAAGCGTTTTTGACACGCAAAAATTATAAAGTCATCTTTTGCATGACTCTCACTCTTTCAGCTTTGAGAACGGCTCTCTTCTTACCAATGTTTTTGGGGGTGAAGTTGACAGAGTGGGAAGTCAGTGTCGTGACTATTCTCTTTTATATCATGTTGTTTATATTAGATTTAATTTTTTTATTGATCCCTGTTGCTTTTGTGGTTCGTGTTATTTTTACGCATTTGTTGAAAAAAAAGATTGCTCAGTTAGAGCAGGTAATTTGGAAGCGGATAGCGGCGACATATCGGCAAACGAGTGCGTGAAGGGGAGAGCAAAATGAGAGATATGGATATCGTTGTCCTATTTTCATGGGGTGTGGGCGTGACGCTTTTTACACTGCTTTCTGCTGTGGTCATGATGTTTATTTGGGCATTGTATTATTCTGCTTTTAAGCGGGTGAGATTATATTGCCAAGTGAGGAAAGAATTAAGACGTGTGCTTAAACAACCGGTCGCTTTTGAGCCGCTGAGTGGGGAAATACCGATGATGAAGCCATCATTTGAGGAAAAAGAATTCAAAGATTTTTCTCTTATTGATGAGGAAATTCTCACGATGGAAAGTGCAACGGCGCTTTTAAAGAGTTTGGGGGGAAGGGTAGAAATTGAAGGAAAAGGGGATCATTTGGCAACCTTCTTTTTACCAGATCGTGAAGTACAGTTTCTTTATAATGCTGAGAAGGGGTATCTGCAATTTGATTGTGCCATTGCGGTGGTTTCTGGTATCCATGCGGCGGCTTGCCAAACGATTGATCCTTATAATTCTGGAAGATTGATTACTCTTGAATTGAGTTTTGATCTGAAGGGATTGGAAATTTTTGAAGAAAAGGTCAGTGCGGGGTGTTTACGCCATGCGCTTGAGAAAGCTTTCGAAAAGGCTATGGGCGAGGTTGATCTTGGCAACATGCTCCGTTCTCAATATCACATTCTTCCGTGGGAACACAAAGTTGTGGATCCTAAGTTTTCATCTTATTCGCTGCGTTATCTTGCGGCTCTCGCTTTGATAGGGGATGTTGAAACTTTAGACTCCTATCACAAAAGCTTTATGAATGGTGAGAGACTGGGCTTTGAGACAAGCATTCAAGAAGAGCATCTGGAACGCGCGATAGCGATTGCTAAGGCGGTAGAAGAGACAAAACAGCCCAGTTATGATCTGCTTCAACAGACGGCAAAGAGTTTTTCTATGGAGGTGGAGAGTTATGACTATTTTAAAATCACAGATCCAAATTTTTGCAATAGAAGACGCTCTGGTTACGAAAATTTGCTCGAGGAAAAAAGAGAAGAATTAAGGCAACAGGGATATACAGTATACGAAAAGGACACGATTTGTGAGGTTGATGGGAAAAAAGCGCGTCCTCATATTCTTTACATGAAGGATGGGGAAGTAGAATATATGGATGTAAAATTTAAGATTGATACAGAAAATTATTGAGAAAAATAAAGAATTTAGATAAACTACATAAAACTCAAATCTTAAAATAGCGTATAAGAATAAGAAAAACAGAGGGGATCATGCAGGAGAAAAACGCAATATTGGGAGAGTCTTTCTTTTCATGCAAAAAATTTATGCTCTCTTTAGTGGCAGGCTGTAAGGGGGGGAAAGAGATCAAATGATCAGGCGCTCCTTTTACACAATGTTTTATACAATGTTTTATACGGGCCTTATCATGATGGCTTTAGAAGTTCCTGCGGGTGCAAAAGCTCTGGTAGAGCCAGAGCAGTGGACAAGATGGAAGGGAATTGGGTCTCTTATTTTTCTCTTACCGGTATTGATTTGGTTTTGTCTTCTCACGCCTCTTCCAATCCTTTGGGGGCTTCGTCGCGTTAAAGAGCGCAAATTGGAAAAAATAAAGCAAAAGCTGAAAGAAGAAACAAAACCGCTAAAGATCTCTCGATAAGATGATTACCATGAAGAGTGAGGCTGCGCTTTTTATTTTTTTTCTGCCGTTTGGTTGTTTTCTTCTCGAGGCTGTGACGGTTTTTGCTCTTTTTGTTATGATGATGATCATGGTGCCTTATTATTCTTTAATAAAGCATTTGAGGCTTTATTTCAGAGTAAAAGAACAAAGACGTTTGATGAAAGAACAGCCGCAGCATTTTTGTTTCTCTAAAAAGAGCCTTAAAGAGATCGTACAGCAAAATTTAGTGCTGAACACAGAAATAAGTTCCTATGCGTTTAAAAAATGGCTCTCTTTTTCCAATAAAGATTATGTCATCCACGCATGTCTCTCTTTTATGGTTATCGTTTTCAAAGTTTATGTCTATGTAACTTTCTATACAGAGGTAAGTTTTTTGAATGATGAGAAGAGGTTTATCTCTATGAGTATTTTCTTTTTTTGCTTTGTTGTTTGCTCGGCATGTATTTTGGCAACGGTTCCTATTATTATAATCCTTCGTGAAATTTTAACCTCTCGGCTAAAAAAGAAAATTCAGCAATTGGAAGAAGTGACTAAAGCCCCCCAATCAATTAATTTATAAAGGGAAGAGGTAATTTATAAAGGAGAGAGGTAAAAATGCATAATGAGATGGCGTCGGCTTATACAATCGCTTTGATGACTCTGTTGGGGGGGCTTTTGGATTTGTTCTTAATGGTCCCCATTGTGGCACTGTATATTTCTTTTATCAAACGTTTGATATCTTATTATAAGGTTACACGGCAATTAAACGCAGCGCTGAAAAAGCGCGTGTAGTTCTCAATGATGCAGGGGAATCCTTTTAGATCATGCCCTTGCTTCATGGCCTTGAGAGGGCATAGGGGGATGGTGCACACCGTTGTTTCTTTCATTTTACATTTGCCTTTGTTTGAAGGGGATTAAATCAGTCTCGTGAGATGATATTGGTTCTCTACAGTTTTCTGTAAATAATCAAAGTCGTAAAAACGTGGAGCTGTAAGTGCAAGGGGCTTGGTCAAGAATATGGCGGTTGTGGGAAGGATGATTGGGTGAAGAGGGTTTGAATAGAGGTGTAGGGGTGAATGGAGGTGCTGGAAATGCACAGGGGAAGGGGTGAATTGGTGGGAGGAGTTGGGGAAATGGGGTTTTAGAAGGGTGTGGGGAGGTGTTTTGTACCACTTTATTGAAAGATTTGGCTTTTAAAGGGATTGCCTTTCTTGTCTTCTCAAGATTGCTATGAGGTGATTGTTTTGAAAATGGCAAGTTTTGAAGAATGGTGTCTTTTTATATAAATTGGTGGAAGATTTTCCTATGACGTTTGCCATTGTTTGAAAGGGGATTAAATCAGTCTCGTGAGATGATATTAGCTCTCTACAGTTTTCTGTAAATAATCAAAGTCGTAAAAACGTGGAGCTGTAAGCACAAGGGGCTTGGTCAAATGCATGAGGGATTGGGGATGATTGGGTGAAGAAGGTGTGAATAGAGGTGTAGGGGTGAATGGAGGTGTAGGGGTGAATAGAGGTGCTGGAAATGCATAGGGGAAGGGGTGAATTGGTGGGAGGAGTTGGGGAAAATTGGGGGAAGGATGGGAGCGTTGAAGGAAAGGGGGCTAATACCAATCAATTGGCTTGGGCAATAGGTTTGAGATGATATTGGCTCTCTACAGTTTTCTGTAAATAATTAAAGTCGTAAAAACGTGGAGCTGTAAGTGCAAGGGGCTTGGTCAAATGCATGAGGGATTGGGGATGATTGGGTGAAGAGGGTGTGAATAGAGGTGTAGGGGTGAATGGAGGTGTAGGGGTGAATAGAGGTGCTGGAAATGCATAGGGGAAGGGGTGAATTGGTGGGAGGAGTTGGAAAAAATTGGGGGAAGGATGGGAGCGTTGAAGGAAAGGGGGCTAATACCAATCAATTGGCTTGGGCAATAGGTTTGAGATGATATTGGTTCTCTACAGTTTTCTGTAAATAATTAAAGTCGTAAAAACGTGGAGCTGTAAGCACAAGGGGCTTGGTCAAATGCATGAGGGATTGGGGATGATTGGGTGAAGAGGGTGTGAATAGAGGTGTAGGGGTGAATGGAGGTGCTGGAAAAGCACAGGGGAAGGGGTGAATTGGTGGGAGGAGTTGGAGAATGGGGTTTTAGAAGGGTGCGGGGAGGTGTTTTGTACCACTTTATTGAAAGATTTGGCTTTTAAAGGGATTGCCTTTCTTGTCTTCTCAAGATTGCTATGAGGTGATTGTTTTGAAAATGGCAAGTTTTGAAGAATGGTGTCTTTTTATATAAATTGGTGGAAGATTTTCCTATGACATTTGCCATTGTTTGAAAGGGGATTAAATCAGTCTCGTGAGATGATATTGGTTCTCTACAGTTTTCTGTAAATAATCAAAGTCGTAAAAACGTGGAGCTGTAAGCACAAGGGGCTTGGTCAAATGCATGAGGGATTGGGGATGATTGGGTGAAGAGGGTGTGAATAGAGGTGTAGGGGTGAATGGAGGTGCTGGAAAAGCATAGAGGAAGGGGTGAATTGGTGGGAGGAGTTGGGGAAATGGGGTTTTAGAAGGGTGTGGGGAGGTGTTTTGTACCACTTTATTGAAAGATTTGGCTTTTAAAGGGATTGCCTTTCTTGTCTTCTCAAGATTGCTATGAGGTGTATTTATTCTCAATGCTCATGATTTTGAGAGAGTGTCGTTTAAGAAAAAGTTCGGAACACAAAGTTTGGAGGGCGCGTGCTTGGTTAAGAAAAGCAAAAGGAGGAATTGAATTACAAATTTTGTTTCTTCAGATGATTTTTTATGGCATCGAGGATCTGTTGACTTATCTCCTGATGGGTCAGCCAGCGTGAACCTTTTGATGTTTTCTTTTGTCCTAATTTGATAGAAATGAAATCAACCTTATTTTTGCGTGCGTACTCAGTGATCATTTGATCATGAACGTTGGAACCAAAAACATGAAGAATACACGGTGGTTTAGGCAAAAGCGCTAACTGTTCAATTAACGCGCAAGAAAAGGCAAAGGCAGCTGAATGAATCCATAATATGCAATATTTTAAACCATGCCATTGCTTCACGGCTTCTAAAAATTGTGTCCGTGATGCTGCACAATCATAATCCAACGGGATACACAACTGCTGTTTTTGTAATGCCTCAAGCTGAACTTTGGGGGAAAAAAAGCGTGCGGCGATAATAGCTTCTTTTGGTTTAAGGGATTGACAAAAAGAAGAAAGCATCCCTGTGCCTCCTACAACTAAATAACGATAATGCGCATCCTTTTTTTGCATGTCTGCCCCCCCCTCTTGCTTTAAATGCGTTGCTTTAAAAATGTATACATTTCATCAGAAAGTCGTTCACAACGTGTTTGTATCTCTTTCCTTATAAACTTGCCAAGGAAAACTTTTCCCCTCTAAGGAAAATCCTTGTTTAAAAGAGGTTATTTGTCATCGCGCGTTATCCATAAAGTGGACGCACTGATCTGCAATCAATGTGCAGATGGTGGTGCGCATTGTGGGGTGATCCCTCCATGAGAGATAAGCCCAACGGGTTTATATTATAAGCGCAAGAATCAAGCGCATTTTTTAAAATACACGACTATGAGCCTTTAAAAAGGGTCTTGGCGAGAGGAGACCCCTCGAACCATTGCGATGGTTTTTACAAACGAGCCGACCACAGCACTTGAATGAGCCTCACTTTGATGATGATTTGGATTGACATTCAGATAAGAGGAGGTGCTTTGTCAATCAATCCAATAAAGTGGGGTCTTCTGTTTTACAAAGCAATCCGCTAAATAACTGGTTCGTTGTTATTCATGAGAGGTGATGCGCAGACCACAAAATATCGCTCTCTTCAAAAGGATTTTTTCCCTGAAAGGGCTTACAGCAAGGCTTAAGGTTTATCAGTAAGAATGCTCAATATCCCTTCTGCTACTATAAAGAGCAATTGTGATTGTATTCCATGGTCATGGAATCAATAAACCAAGTATTGTTGAAAAAACATTCCTTAAAACTTGGAAGAGAACGTTCGCACTTTCATTTATGCTGAAACGTTCTATCTCAAAAATAGCTGCTCTCTCAAATGGGTATTGATGAATATATTTTTGACTATTGTCTTGCAAGATCCCCAATGAAAAATGGAAAAGCTCTCCTTTGAGCGATTATTGATCCTTCGTTGAATGAGCGTGCATTAAGATTTTTCATGGTCCATTTTTTTAGGTTGAATTTTTTAGATTGCATCAATCACTTTCTTGAAAATCATGAAGCTTGGTTAGAGGGAAATGATTGAGAGAAAATGCTTTTTATGAACCTTCTCAAAAGGGCTGGTGTTGCTTGTGCGCTTGTGGGTGTGTGGGGGCGCGCAGGGGGTGTGTTAAGGGCGGTGCGGGCGTGTGGTTTGTGGCGGTGGATAGGCGGTTGTGGGGGCTGGTGTTGCTTGTGCGCTTGTGGGTGTGTGGGGGCGCGCAGGGGGTGTGTTAAGGGCGGTGCGGGGATGGCTGTTCGTGGCGGTGGATAGGCGGTTGTGGGGGCTGGTGTTGCTTGTGGGTGAGGCATTATGATGGTGTTTGATGATACGATTAAAGCCATGGGGGGTGATGGAATGAGGTGCTGAATTTTTATAGATTTATCAGAGTGTTATTGCGATACCACTCATGGGGATCTATGAAATGGGGGTGATAAGCCTTGGTTTTGAAATGTTCAGGCGCGTGCTTCTTTACAACAAAACTTTACAACAAAACCGCGAAGGGGCGGTCTTTAATGGTTGACATTATCAAGATTGAGGGGATCCGTGTATGGGGACAAAATTGAGGATATCTTGTTCTCTTTAAGGATTTCTGTTGGCTGACAATGCGTTTTACTTAAGAGATGGTTTGTGTCAAGAAAGAAAAAAGAGTTTTGCCAATAAGGGAATTTTGTGAATAAGGAAAGAGCAAATGAAGGGGAAAAATTCAATAGGGGGTAAAGAGCCGCGCTCTTTTGCTCTTGAAGAGTCCTTTCTTTCCTATAAAGAGCATCGTATCATTTTTTTTATTTCTGTGATCGTTGCGCTGTGTGGGTGGTTTTTTTTGATATTCTTAGAATTCAAAAAGCCGTTGACTATTGCTCAAGAGAACACGCTTTTTGCCTTCTTTGTGCTACGTGAAGTCATCATGGTCTGTGTGTTTGCTTTGATGCCTGTTTTCTTGGTGCTTTATCTCATCTTAACGCATGTGTTGAAGAAAAAGATTCAGCAGTTGAATGAAATACTTTTGCAACGGGGGCAAACAACCAATCAACAAAGTCATCCCGCAAAAATCGATAGAGAAAATATAAGCCGTTTTTTTATCGCATTCCTTTGTTTTATCATTTTGCTTGAAGTGTCTTTTACGGCAGGCGTTGTCATGCTGATTTTGGAATTTTATTCTTTTTTCTTCAAGCGCGTGAGATTGTATTGTAACGTGAAACGCGAATTAAAACATGTCAAGAGCCAAGGGCTTTCACCATTATCGTGAGGGGGAAGAAGCCATGTTCAGCCATTCTCGTGATACAACGCGTGACACAAGAAGAGGAGAGGGGTGAAGAATCATCAGAGAAGGGTGATGACGCCTATGTCGTTTGTGATGAGGAAAATGCTCTTAACGTCATTTGGAGGGTAAGAGCATTTTTTAAAAAACGCTCTTTTTTAAATCTCTGGGAGATTGATTCGAAAATAAGAAAAGAGCTATGGAGAGAAGAGCCATGTATCGCACTTTTTATGGGGCGTGAAAAGAGGGTGGCGTGAAAAAAGAAATGCGCTTATATAAAAATGCGCTTGTATAAAAAAGGGAAGAGCAAATGAAGGGGAAAAATTCAACATTTTATAACAAACTGCTCAATTTTTTTGAGAAAGAGTATTCTTTTGTGCGAGAATATTTTGTCATTTGTCTTCTTTCACTCATGATTGAGTTGGGGAACAGAATCTTCTTTCTACCCTCCTTGGAACAAGGGAATTTGACAGGGGGGCAGGCTAGTTCTCTTTTTCACGCTGTATGTGCGCTCTGGACAATTATTGGTGTGGGGGTTTTGGTTTTGACCCCCGTTATGGTGATCCTCTGCATCATATTGTGGCGTTTGTTGGTAAAAAATACGCGGAAATTGAACAAAATAAATGAGCAACAGGGGAGAATAACCCCTCAGCAAAAAGATCGCGATAAAAAGGGCGTGAGCGTAAAAATGGACGAGATTCTTGTGACAATATTGTGTTTTGTACTTATGTTCGTGACAGTTTGGTTTGCGGCTATGCCCGTGTGGATTTTGCAACTTTATTATGGTGTCTTTAAGTTGGCGAGAAGATATCGTTGTTTAAAACAAGAACTGAAAAGCCTGTTGAAAGAGCAGGAGATAGCTTTTGAAAAATCATGAGCCAGGAAAAAAATCAGAGAAATGCTGAGAAATTGAGCATTGATGGGGAGTGCTCTCGATAACATTTTGCCTTTGAAGTTTTTTGGGGGTCTTTAGGGGCTTTGCCATATAACATTGCTCTAAAAGGGTGGGGAGGGTGAATGGCATTTTTGGGGGAGAAAAAGCGCAAATTGTAGATCATCATTGAGTAAGGGCTGTGTGGGATTAAAGACTGTGTGGGGTGAGAGGTGTGGGGTCCCTAGAGCTTAGAGTGCGTTTAGGGCACTTGGCTTTACTCATTTGAGTGGGGAGGATCGGTAAAAGAGCCGTTTTGAGTGTAGGCGATTGCGGTCTTTAAGGGCTGGTTCCTATTTTTAGCCGCCTTGTTTATAGAGGTTTTGAGATGAATCTTATAGCGTGAGAGCTTGTAAATTTTCTTGACAAAAGGGGAGATTTTGGGGAAAGAAAAAGCGCAGATTGGAACTTATGTGTTTTAAAGATTGGCACGGGTTGAAAATCTTCACTGTTTGAGGAAGGAAAGCGGGGGAAAGATCCCACAAGTATTATGATTTTTATAAATGAGGCAAGCCATGAACCGCCTGTACTCTTTTTTTCATTTTCCGATTTTGCCTGCATCTTCATGCCTTAATTGCAAAAAAAGATCCAGAAATGAGAAGAAGCACTCTTATGTATGAGAGCTAGCTCTCTCTCGTATAGACTTTAGCAAGGAATGAGAGGGGGGTGTTTAAAGAGTTGAGAGGGAAAAAATGAAAGAGCAAAATTGGACATCAGAGCAAGAAACGCATAAAACTATCCATTCTTTTGCGTTCCAGCAAGCATTGCTCTCACCAAGGGATTATAAAGTTATCTTCGCTCTTGCTGTTCTCATTATCCTTTGGAGAATGATTCTAGAAATACCAGATGTCTTAAATTGGCAGCTGACAGGGTGGCAATATGTGGTGCATCTTGTGATCTTTAAGGCAACGGTCATCATAATGGGCTCTGCTCTTTTTTTGATTCCGGTAATGTTCCGGATTCGTCGCAGTGTAACAGATCAATTGCAAGAAAATATTCAAAAATTAGAAGAAGCATTCTCTGTACGAGAGCTCATAAATTCTCTCTCGCATAGGCTTTAACCAAGAATGAGAGGGGGCTTTAACCAAGAATGAGAGGGGGCTTTAACCAAGAATGAGAGGGGGCTTTAACCAAGAATAAGAGGGGAAAATGAACAATAATCCTATCGTCGTATATCTCTTGGATCCTGAGTTCTGGGTGATGATTGTTGTTTTTATGATCATTATCATGCTGGTTTTGGCTCTTTATATTTCTGTCTTCAAACGGATGAAAATGAATTTCCAAGTGAAAGGCGAGCTGGAACGCGTGCTGAAAGAAAATGATTTGGCAACACAACAGTTTTGGAAGGATGAAGCTGTGGTGCTGAAGAGGCGTTTGGAACAAGAGGGAAAAGAGTTCTTGATCGATGATGATGAAATTCTCACCATGGAAAGTGCAACAGCGCTGTTAAAAAGCTTGGGGTGGTTCGTAGAATTGTTGAGAAAAGAAGATCATTTGGCAACCTTCTTTTTATCCGATCGCGAAGTGCAGTTTCTCTATAACGAGAAACACGTAGAAGAATTTTCCCCCTTTGATCGCGGACTTCTCGTGATGAGTGGTATTTTTGCGGCGGCTTGTCAGACCATTAATCCTCTTAATTCTGGGGTTTTGCCAACGGTATTTATAAATTTTGTCCCCAATGGATTGGAAATTTTTGAAGAGAAAGTGAGTGCGCAGCGTTTAAAGAAAGAACTTGATAAAACTTTAGCATGGGCAATGGAAGAGGATTGTCTGCATGAAATGCTTTACTCTCAATATCGTATTCCACCTTGGGAAAGAGACTCTTTAGTATGGTCAACCGTTGAAGCAGAGCTAGCTCCTTATGCGCTGTTGCATCTTGGAGCTCTTGCCTTGCTGGGGGATGTGGAGACTTTAGCTTCTTATGATGAAAGTTTTTCGCGAGGGGATAAACTTGGCTTTGATGAAACCATTGAAAAAATCCATCTGGAACGCGCAATGGTGATGGCTCAAGAGGTGAAAAGGCTAGGAAATTTCAGTTACGATCTGCTGGAACAGGTGGCAAAGATCTGTGCCATAGAAGTGAAGGACACTCAAATTTTCCGAGTGAGAAATCCTTATTTATGTCATCAAAAACGAGATTTGCATCAAAAAATAGTCGAGGAGAAAAAACAAGAATTAAGGCAACAAGGATACGATGTGAGTGATGAACCTCTTGTTATAGAAACTGAGGGGGTCAAACATGCGCCTGATATTACCTATATCAAAGACGGTGAGCCTGCATTTATGGATATAAAAATCGATTAGTTTCCTGAAGCTATTGGAGAGCGCCTTCTGATTTGATGACAGTCTTATTGAAAGAAGCATGAGCCCCATGATTGAGAGGTTTTTACCCCAAAGCAATACAAGTAAAATACAAGGGTAAAATACACAATAAAAGCAGAATACAAGGGCTGGAAAAAATCAAAAAGGACAGAAGGTTTTAAAAAAGTAAGCTGAAAATGTTTTCTTATTCAAGATGAGGGGCAGACAAATGATGGTCAATTTGTCTCTTTTTTGTTTTTTAAATTCTATTTGTTTTAAGAAAAGCCGCTTTATTATGCGAAAAAACACGCTAGAGATTGAGAAAATATTTAAGCTTAAATAAAACTAAATACATCATTATTGATTGCGTAAAACACTGTTCTTTCCGGTATGAGGATATTTTTATAGATTCTGGTCGTTTTTTGTGAAAGCCGGTGTTTTTTATGAAAATCTGTGATGAATATTTAATCTGTGATGAATATTTGAGGATAAGATTTACCAAAAGAGCTCATGAAAACCTTTCCTTAGAGAGGAGGGGCTTTTAAAGTGGGAAGCCTAGTAGAGCGACTAAAGCGTGCAAGAGGCGAAAACGGTTTTAAAAGCACTGGATTTTTTTTAAGATTGAGAAATTTTGTCTCTTCTCTGGGAGAGAGCATTCTGACAAAATATCATCTTTTAAGGCGTGGGGAGAGGGGGATAAAAAATTTAGAGGGGTTTCTTCATATTTTTAGGCGCCTTATTCATTAAGACTTGGGGTTCATTAAGGTTTGGGTTCATCAAGGCTTGGAAGTCAATTCTCGTGGTATAGGGGAAAGTTGAAGTGGGAGGAAAGGCATCTTCTTGAAAAGAGAAGAATTAACTGGAAAAACGGCATAATTGTGGTCTTTCTTTGACGAAAAACAGTATGAGATCTAGAGCTTAGGGCTAGAGCCTGAGAGCCATTCAAGAGGGAGGAAGATGAAATCAAGTGCTTTTCTTGAGTTGCTGATTTTGGGTCCATAAAATACAACACAAATTAAAATAAAAGCCCTCCTTTAAAAGGGCTTTTATATTTCTTTTTATTATATACAAAATGTATAAAACTTTATTTTAAGAACTTTTTTATCTTATACTTTTGCAGAAACCGTTTGTAGAAAATATACCAATATTGATACTAAAAAATTAGCAATGGCAGTTAATAAACTTTTTCCTTTTTCATAGATATCATCTATTGATGCTTGTTCTGATGCAGTTCTATTCGCTGTTCTCAGTATATTCAATGTATCCGATGGGCTCATTACTTGTTTTAAAAGATGTAAATGTGTCTTTTCAACAGTATAAGGAGCAACAATAGGAGAGGGTGCTTGATTGACTATACGATCAGACTTTTGAATCGCAAGAGCTAAACCGCTTGTAACGGCCCCCGCTATAAAAAAATATCTGATATTCATAGTTTTCTCCTATATTTATTTCTATAAATAAATATCGATACGTATCATATATAAATTCACTTTAAATGACTATAGTAAAAATACAACAGTCATAAAAAAGAATAAACTTTGTCTATATTTTGACAAAATTTACTCTTAATTGCCTAAATCAATTCTTTATGATTCTGTTTTATGGATATTTAAAAAAGCTCAAAAGCTGTGTCCGGAAGTGGAATACCGTAAGATGGGTGGTAAAAGAACTGCTATAAAAGTTCTTTTTGTGCCATTGACCAAAGATTTATAAAATGAGGGTTCATTAAAATTAAAATGAGATGTGATGAAAATTGAGTCAAATCCGTAAAGGGAAGGATGCGCTCACTTTACGCTTAAGTGCATCCTCTAGAGATTGGGTACATGCCATATGAGGGTGAGGCGTGTATCCCTTGAGGGGAAGGATGCACTCTTTTTAAAGCGCGAGTGCATCCTCTTATGAGATTGGGTACATGCCATGAGGGTTAGGCGTGTATTCCTTGAGGGGAAGGATGCACTCTTTGTGAGGGCGGAGTGCATCCTCTAGAGATTGGGTACATGCCACATGAGGGTTAGGCGTGTACCCCTTGAGGGGAAGGATGCACTCTTTGTGAGGCGCGAGTGCATCCTCTTATGAGATTGGGTACATGCCACATGAGGGTTCGGCGTGTATCCCTTGAGGGGAAGGATGCACTCTTTTTAAAGCGCGAGTGCATCCTCTTATGAGATTGGGTACATGCCATGAGGGTTAGGCGTGTATTCCTTGAGGGGAAGGATGCACTCTTTGTGAGGGCGGAGTGCATCCTCTAGAGATTGGGTACATGCCACATGAGGGTTCGGCGTGTATCCCTTGAGGGGAAGGATGCACTCTTTGTGAGGGCGGAGTGCATCCTCTTATGAGATTGGGTACATGCCATGAGGGTTAGGCGTGTACCCCTTGAGGGGAAGGATGCACTCTTTGTGAGGGCGGAGTGCATCCTCTAGAGATTGGGTACATGCCACATGAGGGTGAGGCGTGTACCCCTTGAGGGGAAGGATGCACTCTTTGTGAGGGCGGAGTGCATCCTCTAGAGATTGGGTACATGCCATGAGGGTTCGGCGTGTACCCCTTGAGGGGAAGGATGCACTCTTTTGAAGGCTAGAGTGCATCCTCTTATGAGATTGGGTACATGCCATGAGGGTGAGGCGTGTATCCCTTGAGGGGAAGGATGCACTCTTTTTGAAGGCTAGAGTGCATCCTCTTATGAGATTGGGTACATGCCACATGAGGGTGAGGCGTGTACCCCTTGAGGGGAAGGATGCACTCTTTGTGAGGGCGGAGTGCATCCTCTTATGAGATTGGGTACATGCCATGAGGGTTAGGCGTGTATCCCTTGAGGGGAAGGATGCACTCTTTTTGAAGGCTAGAGTGCATCCTCTAGAGATTGGGTACATGCCATGAGGGTTCGGCGTGTATCCCTTGAGGGGAAGGATGCACTCTTTTTGAAGGCTAGAGTGCATCCTCTAGAGATTGGGTACATGCCATGAGGGTTAGGCATGTATCCCTTGAGGGGAAGGATGCACTCTTTGTGAGGGCGGAGTGCATCCTCTAGAGATTGGGTACATGCCACATGAGGGTTCGGCGTGTACCCCTTGAGGGGAAGGATGCACTCTTTTTGAAGGCTAGAGTGCATCCTCTAGAGATTGGGTACATGCCATGAGGGTTAGGCATGTATCCCTTGAGGGGAAGGATGCACTCTTTGATGCAAGGCGGAGTGCATCCTCTAGAGATTGGGTACATGCCATGAGGGTTAGGCGTGTATCCCTTGAGGGGAAGGATGCACTCTTTTGAAGGCTAGAGTGCATCCTCTTATGAGATTGGGTACATGCCACATGAGGGTGAGGCGTGTATCCCTTGAGGGGAAGGATGCACTCTTTGTGAGGGCGGAGTGCATCCTCTTATGAGATTGGGTACATGCCATGAGGGTTAGGCGTGTACCCCTTGAGGGGAAGGATGCACTCTTTGTGAGGGCGGAGTGCATCCTCTTATGAGATTGGGTACATGCCATGAGGGTTAGGCGTGTACCCCTTGAGGGGAAGGATGCACTCTTTGATGCAAGGCGGAGTGCATCCTCTTATGAGATTGGGTACATGCCATGAGGGTTAGGCGTGTACCCCTTGAGGGGAAGGATGCACTCTTTTTAAAGCGCGAGTGCATCCTCTTATGAGATTGGGTACATGCCACATGAGGGTGAGGCGTGTATCCCTTGAGGGGAAGGATGCACTCTTTGTGAGGCGCGAGTGCATCCTCTTATGAGATTGGGTACATGCCATGAGGGTTAGGCGTGTATCCCTTGAGGGGAAGGATGCACTCTTTGTGAGGGCGGAGTGCATCCTCTTATGAGATTGGGTACATGCCATGAGGGTTAGGCGTGTATCCGATGGGGGATGGATGCATGCCATGAGGGTTAGGCATGCATCCGATGGGGGATGGATGCACTCTTTATAAGGCGCGAGTGCATCCATAGGGGAAGGCATATCTCATAAAAATAGAGAAAGCCCAAGAGATTTATTTTTATTTATCTCTACCGGTTTGTGTATTTTATAGATATTTGCTTTGTCTCCTCAATATTTGAGAGGGTTATAGAGTAAGACTCACTGATGACAGGTCATCGTAATGGATTTCAGATCTCTATGAGAATTAAGATATTTTTGTGCTATTTTTTTGTCTTTTTCTTGATTTTATTAAATCATACAAAATTTATGAGGCATTTGTCCCCAATTTGGCTTTTGGTTTAGCTAATGGATTTGATTAATATTTCATTGATTTCAAAGGTTTTATTCATGTCGCCTTTAAAGAATGACACTTTATCATAGAACATAATGAATTGAGTCAATTTTTGTGCTTCCTTAATCTTTGATGTGTTTTATTTTATACGAGCTCTTTTGCTTGTAATGAGTCGATGGTTTGGTGAATTTTAAGGGGTTTGGTGAATTTTGAGATAAAGAAGAAAAGCCTGTGTTAAAAGATAAGGAAGTCTGAAAGAATTAGCTCTTTTAGACTAAAATTTCTAAGATGAAGAGCAAAAAACTATAATTCATCAATTCGTTGCCAGGATAAAATATCCTATTGATGTTTCAACGATAAAGAAAAATATTAGCGATTCTGTTGTGTCATAAAACAGCGTATGCCGTAAAACAGCTTCTCTCTTCAACGCCTTGCCTTTTGAGGGAGAGTTTTTAAGTTGATTGAAAAAAAAGAATAATCTCTTTTGCAGGGAGGACTTATGGAAGAAGAGCACAAAGTTTAAGAGGGTTTTAAGATAATACAGTCATAAAAAAAAGCCCTCTGTTTCAAGCAGAAGGCAAGAATTAAGAAGATTTTCAACATTAGATCGTAAAATATCAAAAAAGAATAAATTTAGAAGACTTACCCTTCTATGACTAACAGAAAATTTAAAAGAGAGCAATATAAAAATACTTTTTATAAAAAATAAAACTTTGTTTTTTATGCTTTAAAACGTTATGAATACTTCCTTTTCATTGAAGGTTTATTTTGTAATTCACTGTCAACTTAAGTCTTTAAAGATGTTATGACATATACAACCATATTTATTCTTTAATAAAAAAAACAACAAAAATACCTCCCTATGGCAATAGGTTGGTGGGGTAGGCTTGCGGGGTAGGCTTGTGCGGTAGGTTGGCGGGGTAGGCTGGTGCGGTAGGCTTGTGCGGTAGGCTGGTGGGGTAGGCTTGTGCAGTAGGCTGGCGGGGTAGGGTTAGTGCGGTAGGTTGGCGGGGTAGGCTGGTGCGGTAGGCTTGTGCGGTAGGCTGGTGGGGTAGGCTTGCGGGGTAGGCTGGCGGGGTAGGGTTAGTGTGGGATGGGGGCTTTGTTTTAAGGCTGGGCGTGTTGCGTATAGGGATTTTGTGAGGCGCGTGTTTTTAGCTGTGGTGGGGAGAGCTGTTGGTGTGTTGTGTGGTGTGGGGGCGTGTAGATATCTGGTTTAGGCGCCGGGGGCTGGCTTTTGTTTGAGGTTTGAAAGGAGGGGAAATTATGGTTGTTTTCCTTGGGTTGCTTGATGGGACAGTGAAGCATTTTCGTGTGGTGTGGGGGCGTTAGGAGACTCATGTTTTGGGAGCGGCGTTTCAGATAACAGTGGGTTTGTTTTTAAAAAATGTTGTCTATTCTATAGATCAAAGAGAGGGAATTATTCCGTATGTTTATAGTTAGAATGTTTATGGTTTGCATAACCCCAATGAAAGGCAAGTAAGTCTAAACAATCGCGTAAATGATCGGCAAGAGAGTTTTGTTTGCGTTTTGAAGGATTTAATTCTTTAATCGCTTGTCCATAACCGATAACCTGTTCAAGCAGTGAATAGCCAAGAATACCCAGTTGTCCTTTGATGGTTTTTAAATGATTGGAGGCTTCTATTTGCTGTTCAATGGGGTGGGTATAGCCTTGGCTAGAGGAAACTTTTTCACGGGTGTAGTCAAGGCTCATGTGCAAGTCTGCTTGACTGTGACGCCAGTAAAAATAAAAACGTTCTGCGGCTTTATATTGTGCCTTACTGATATGGCCTTTTGCATATAAAAGCGCAATGGGACGGCTTTGTGCATTGACAAGAACTTTGATGGTGCGCGGGTTGCTGGAACTTTCTGGATGAGCAGACTGAAAATAAGGATTGCTCGTTTCAAGGGCGACTTCTTGCGTCTTTAAATGTCCCGTGTGTTTTTCTTTCTCGTGAAGCTCAAGAGGGTGTGTGTTTTTTTTCTTATCTTGATGGTTCATCTCATCTCCTTAAAATAAAGTATCGTTTGTTTCTCGTTTTTTAAAAAATATTGCCTGTCCATTCTCTGTTTTTTTGGGAAAGAGAGGGGGCCTTAGAAAAAAGACATGGGGTGGGCGGGCGTGAGGGAGGCGGGTTTGCCTGGAATTGTTGCGCGCCATGGGGAGGGGCTTTGTTTGTTTTAAGGGCGGGCGTGTTGCGTATAAAAGTTTTGTAAAGCGCATGTTTTTTTTAAAAAATGTGGTGGGGCTGGTGAGCTGTTGGGGGGATGTGCGTGGTGCGTTATGCGCTCTTGGGGATGGCTTGGATTGTTGTGCTGTGGGGGGGCGTGCCCCATGGATTTTGCCTCTTGAAAAGAGGGGTGTTTTGTTGCATGGTAAATTTTCCTTAAATAGCTTGATGAGCGAATAATTTGATGGGGGCGGCCATGGCGTTGCGCAGAATTTTATCTTTGAAGAGACTGGTGTTTTTTGGCATTGTGGTTGCTGTCTTTTGCGCTGTTTATGAGGAAATGAAGGCGTTGGGGATGACGTGGGGGGTATTTTTACGGGCTTTGGCATTTTATGGTACTCCCGGCATTCTCCTTATGGTGGGGTATGAAGTACTGCAGCGGCGCGGTGTAAATAAGGTTTTTTTCTTCAAGATGCTGTTGTTTGGCTTCATTTTTGTTGCTGTCACTCATTTTATTTATAAGCAAGCTGAGCATTCGGCCATGGCTTGGCTTTGGTTTTCCAATAGGTGGGTGTTTGACGTCCTTTGGTGTCTTGTTCTTGGACTTGTTTTGGCACTTATTGATCGAGGGGCAAAACGCCTTGGTATAACTTGGTTTGATTTTCTTTATATGGGAGGGGAGAGTTCGGTTGTGCCTCAAGCTTGCTTTTGGAAAAGAATGGCAATTGGCTGCATTGTCCTCCTTTGCCTCGTCTGTGCTCTTGTGGCGGCCCAAGCTTTTCTGTGTGACAAGGAGAAAATGTTGGGGCTCGTTTGTATAGAGTCGTGTTTTCGGCAATGGTGAATAGAGTATGGGGGTGAATAGAGTATGGGGGTGAAAGGATATGGGGGTGAATAGAGTATGGGTGAAATTGCCCTTGGATTTCGCCTCTTGGAGAGAGAGGGGGGCATTGTGAACGTTTTTTTTCTGCGATTTGATGAGGAAGTGCGTTGATGCTACTTGAGGGGTTATTTTTACTGTTATTGGTCTGCATTTTGGCTGTTGGCTTGTTTTTTCTTGATAAGGCGGCTGCGCGCCGCGGGGTGAAAGGCTGGATGTTTTTTGGCAGGTGGGTGCTCTTTTATGGCGTGATTGCGACTTACCTTGGTTTTATATTCGCAGGCTTAGGGCGTTACACTGTGAGCGGGGAATTGTTGTTGAAAGGAGCGCTGTTTTCTTGCATTTTTGCCGCTGTCCTTGGTTTGCTGCATGGGGGTGTAAAAAGTCTGCCTGTTGCTTGGGCTGGGTTCGTAAAGGTGCTCCTCTTTTGTGGCTTGATGGGGGGGATCCTGGGGCTTTTTGTGGTGGGCGTCAAAAATATCGATAGCATCAGGGTCATGTTCTTGAAGGCGTTGGTCTTGGCACTCTTGTTGAAACTGCTCTTGAGTTTTTTTATACGCGCGCAGAGCGATACTCTGGTGCAGAGGGTGTTGCGTGTTTTGAATTTTCTGCTGTTTATTTGCATCTTGGCTTTAGTCTTTAATTTTGTTCAGTGGGGCGCAGAGCGTTTGGGTTGGAGTTGGCTTTGGTTCTCGAATAAGGATGTATTTATCTTCATTGTGGGATTTCTTTTTCCTTTGATTTATCAGGGAATGAAGTCTGCGCGTGTGATGGGAAAGGCATTTTTTAAGAGAGTGGTTTTTTAAGGGGCGTTAAAGATAACGCCGGGGAGAAGATTGTTCAAAAGAACAGCGATAGCGGTAGGTTTGGGGATCAAACCAAAGCCCGACTTTGCCTTCAAAATCGCCAGAACGTTGTTTGGCAATATTCATAATGACACCGGGGCGTTTGGTTAAATCGGCTTTTTCTTGCGCTAGCGAGGCGGCAAAAATTTTGTCTTCTAAAGACCGATTGCGCCAAATGGTGATGATGTTAAAAGCATTTGCTCCAATTTCTGAGGCGCCTTTAATATCTTCTGTTCCGGGGATATCTTTATCCAGTCCCCCTTTGCGGGCGTGTGCCACAAGATGAATATGTACATTGTTTAAAATAGCCCAATCAACCATTTTATAAACCGCTTGTTCTTGTCCTGCATAATCATCACAGACAATGCCAAGGCGCATGAGACTGTCGATAATAAATTGGTCGCACCCATAGCGTGCACGACAATAGTCAAAAACATCAAGCAAAGTGTCGACACTTGATTTGCCAACATGTTCATAAAGAATAAGCCCATCGTCTAAAAAATGTAAAATGCGTTCAATGGTCTCTTTTGTAGGCTTTTCTAAGCCGCCCGTTTGTTTGGTTAAACGCCGGAGCGATTGTTCTCCTTTCATTTCTAAAGAGGCTAAGCAAAGGCGACTGTTTTGCGCAATCCAATGGGGAATACAGTCGGATAACAATTGGCTTTTGCCCGCACCACTCGCCCCGCTCCACAGCGTTAATTCTGCGGGGCGAAAATGCAATTTACCTTCAAGTTTAGGGTAGGGAACTGTATAGCCAAGATGTTTTTCAGGCTCTGGCCAAAAAAGCCCAATCACTTGATCTTTATAGTCTAAGGCGCGTCGTAAACCTTCTGGGGCAAAGCTTTTGGCACAAGTAAAAGCCGCTTTTATAGTGTCTGCATCAATCCCTGCAGTTAAACACTCATTGGCATCTTTGCGGGGTAAGCGCACACGGTAGCAACGGTGACGCCCAAGCCTGCTGGCAATTTCATGGGCGGCTTCTTCTCCGGGCTGGTCCATATCGGTGGCTAAAAAAATAGTTTCAAACGCTTCTAAATGATCAAATTCATTTTCAATCCAATTGTGCTTGCCCCCCTTTCCACCGCCAAAGGGAACAGAGACCGCCGGATAGCCATAGGCGGCAAGCGATAGCGCATCAATTTCCCCTTCCGTGATGACAATTGTCCGGTTTGTTGAAGAAAGCATGGGAAACAACGCAGGGTCGGCATGCTGAGGTATCTGTGTAGGGCTGTGGGGTGTGGGTTGAGAGGTGTGCATGGCGCTGTGGGCTGAGGCGGTGGGGTTTGGGGTGTGCGGAGCGGTGTGGGTTGAGGCGGCGGGGTTTGAGGTGTGCGGGTGGTTGGTAGGGTAAAGGGCTTGCCAACCAAATAAAATCGGTTCACATTGGGCTGTTGTGGGTTTTGTTTTGGCACCTGCTTGAGCAAGTCGTTCTTTGACTAAAGCAAGGGTGCCATCGGGCTTATAAAAGGGGAAAATGATTTTTTCTCCCTCTTCTCCTATGCGGTAGCGCTTGATAACCTCTAGAGGAATATGGCGTTCTTTGTGGAGATAGGTTTTGACGCGATTTTTGGGGGGATGCCCTTTGGGAACTGGTGGGCGTCGATAGGAACGTTGAGCAACCATAAAGGGCTTGGGGCGTGTGAGATTGAGAGCTGCGCGTGCTTCTTCGAGTGCTTGAGAGAGATTAATGCCTTTGACTTCACACCAAAGGTCTAAAATATCGCCTCCGATACCTTCTGCAAAATCATACCAAAGGCCTGCTTTAGTGCCGTTTAAGCAAATCGATAAACTTTGACCAGGCTCACCGCGTGTATTGCCAACAATCCAATGGTTGCCACGTTTATATCCTTGGGGAAGAAGCATTTCTGCTATCCGATCAGCTTGGGCGATAAGTTTTTGTTTGATTTCAAAAATTGTGCTCATGGTTATGCGTGATCTTATGCGTTTTGGGATTCTATTTTGCTGTTCTTGCCATACAATCTCATGGCGAAATCCATAGTGCTATGGCGCTTGCCAATCTGCTTTGAGGTTTTTTTTACGGATTTTGGCTTGCTCGTCATTACAAAACTTCTTGGTTTGCTAATGGGCTTGGCTCTCGCTTAAACCTTCTAAAATGGCTGCTCTGTGTTTGCCTCTGTGGCAAGTGGAGTTCTTGCTGGTGGGAAAGTGGCGCAAGGGTGGGGTGAGCAAGGTATGGCAAGGCTGTGGGTTGAGGCTGTGGGTTGAGGCGGTGGGCTTTGGGGGGGGGTGTGGAAGAGAAGGTGAGGCGGTTTGCGGGTGTGAAGGGTTTGCTCTGTGTTTGCCTCTGTGGCAAGTGGAGCTCTTGCTGGTGGGAAAGTGGCGCAAGGGTGGGGTGAGCAAGGTATGGCAAGCGCTGTGTGGGTTGAGGCTGTGGGCTTTGAGGTGTGTGGAAGAGAAGGCGGGGTGGTTTGTGGGTGTTGTGTTTCTTTGCGTGAAAAAGATGAGGCATGTGGGACATGGGCTGTTATGATGAGAACTGTGTAGGGGATAGTGATGCGTTTTATGGTGGCTGCTTTGCCTGTTTTTTGGGTGGGGAGTGTTTTTTCTGATGAGATTTTGTTTATGGTTTTGAAACATTTGTGCCCCCGCGTTTGCTTGTGTGAGAAAATGGCTAAGTCATGTGATATCAACAATCGTCGGTATAGTTGATCAGACTGCGGTAAAGGCTATCGTTGCTCTCAGAGGCGCGCGGTGAGGCGCTTTCCTGTTTTTGCAGTTCTTGCCGTTCGATCTCACGGCGAAACCAGTTACGCCATGTGGCTTGCCAATCTGCTTTGAGAGCTTCTTTGCCGCTCTTGGCTTGCCAATAGTCGCGAAATTTCTTGGCTTGCCAATGGGCTTGGCTCTCACTTAAACCTTCTAAAATGGCTGCCTTGATATCTGCTTGCCAAGTTTCAGGAAGGCGGTGTCCTTTGATGATGCTGGAGGGGGTGGTTTTTTTGTTGGAACAAGGTGATAAAGGCGATGTTGAGAAGCTCAATGATTCAAGATTGGCGGAATTGGCGGCGTTTTTTGTGTTTTTTGGTGGAACATTTGCTCTGAGAGGGGCTTCTCGCGCCTCTGCTTGGGAAGTGGTGGTGGCGCCGTTTTCATGCTTTGTTTGTGCCGGTGAGGCGTCGACTAGTGAGGAGGAAAAAGTCAAAGTGGGGGATGGTGCACTTTGTTTAAGGCTCTCTTCGCTCGAAAGGACAGATTCTTTCTCATCAAATACCCTATTCTTTTCAAAAACACCGATAGGTGTTTCCTTTTCTTCTGCCTTTTGAGCTTCTGAGCTTTGTTGATCATCTTTTGTGCGCTCGTTAAGCAGTTGTTGAATCTCAGCATTGATTTTCTTGCGCTTTTTTGCCGAAGAACGACCCGCAAAGGATTTTTGTTCAAGCAATTTTTCACGCTCTTGAAAAACATTGTCGCAACGCTGGTTCCATAAGCCATTGGCTAAATTTAAAACCTTCCCCTCTCGAATGAGCATTCCTAAGACATTAACAAAAGTTCGCTTGTCACAACCGCAAAGACGCGCTAAACGTTCTTCCGATATTTCTAGGGGACGACCACGTGCATACATTTCATTGAGAAGAATCGTATAAATTCCAATCTCGTGTGCCCGCATGCCACGAACACCTCCTAGAAAGTCATTTTGGTACCAACAAACATATGGAAGCTTAGACGATTCATAGTGAGGAGTTTCTTGTTGATCAACGTGTTTCATATGGCAATCTACTTTCTTCTTTCTTATACAGTTTTATTGACGATAAAAGCGCAAACAGAAATTTAGCTTGTGTGTTACCTTTGGCTCTGCTCAATAACGATTAAGAAACTTCTTTTATAATATTTATCAATGAGTGGATGCGCTTGAAGGGCATGAAAACTTAATTAAAACTTGAGATTACAATGATGGAAAAAATAAAAAGGACAACACTTCTCAATGAATCAGTTTTTGGAAGTGGTCTTTTATTTCTCGTGGTGTGGTTAAAGTGTTTTTATGAGCAAAAAATGATTTTTTATTTCCCCCTAAAAAATAAAATTTGTTTCCTTAATTTTATCCTTTTTGGAGGATATTGCAAGCCCGTTTTGTAAAAAGGACGTGTTTTTTTTAAAAGACGCGCTATATGGTGAAATTATGAATATCGATGGTTGGCGTAAAAGATTAAGGACCGCTTTGGAAAAAAGTGGACGATCAAAAAGATCTATCTCCCTCGCTGCCGGTAAAGGCGCGGGATACCTTCATTCTATCCTTTCTGAAGGAAAAGAACCAACAATCGAATCTCTCTCGCGAATTTGTCACGAAATTGATATCAGTATGAATTATATTCTTTACGGAAAAGGGGCTAGCCCTGAAGATAAAGAATTTCTAGAGCTTATTTCAAAGCTCTCTCCTGAAGAGAGACAGGCGATTTTAACTCTTTTGCGGCGACCCGTTGACGAAGCTTCAAAATAATCTCTTTTTGTGCTTTTGAATCAAGACGACTCCAGTATTCTATTAATATTATATCACTCATTTTATCTCTCCTGTGTGTTTATCGTTGCAATTAAGTGAGAACAAATAGCGAACAAAAAAAGAACATGAGGGGAAACAGAAATAGCAGATCTTTATTTCTATATGCCATTTGAACCCCGCAAAGATTTAAAATATATCTTTTATGAAGGATAAAATGCTTGACATCTCTCCTATAGAGGATATAAGACTAACGCTATATTTGATCTTGTCAAGATGAAGCTTTGCTTTATCAACTATCTAAAGGGGGAAAATCATGAAAAATATTCCATTCGTTAAAGAGGATGAAATTGTTATCATTCTTTGTGAAGATGAAAAACCCGATAGCTATGAAGGACCTATCGAAGAAATCGAAGAAGTGCTCGAACTCATTGAAGAATCTGAAACTGTTTATAAAGTTTTACGATTTGATCTTACAACAAATCATGCTGAAGATGTGACCGAACAAATCGCTGATTGTTATGTCGAAAATTATGAAATAAATGAAGAAAATACACATTTACAGCCCTTCATTTTGAATAGTGAAGCCTATCATGCATGTTTAAATGAAAGCGTGATACGCGACTATGAAGATAATCTCTATGGCTCTTATGAAAAACAGCATCGTTTACGCCCTTGTGATGTCTTGTCAGATTATTGGTGGTAATCATGCCAAGTTATCTCAAAACGTCTTATCAAGGCTTTCCACTTTATTATGCTGGAAAGACTAAAAATTTAATCAGACTCGAGCCACAAAAACACAATGCTGTTCTTTTCATATCGCAAGAGGTCGCGCTGTCTATGGCAAAAAACTTAGCAGAAGAATATTGCTACCATGATTTTTCTGTCGTGCAATAGCTGCATGAAAAAAAGCTCCTTCTCACTGATCGTGGATAAATGGACGGGTAAGTTGAAGGCCTCCAGTGTTTTTTCACTGGGGGAATGAGGGGGGGCTTTTGTTTTCGTTCTCTTCATTGGGGTTGTTTTTGGGGGCGGCTGCTTTGGGGGTGAGGTGGTGTTTGAAGGAAAGCTAACTGAGGGAGGCTGCTTTGGGGGAGGCTAGCAAGGGGCTTGCCGGGGTAATAGAGAAAAGGGTGGGCGTGTGGTGCGTGAGGGGGGAAAGATTGGCGCACAGTTACTTGATTTTTGGGGATGGAGGAAATGGAAAAGATGAGAGGCAGGATTGCTGAGTGTGACATGCAAAGCGTCTATTGAGAGGTAAAACAAGAATGAGACGGGGGAAGAAAGGGGATCTTGTGTAAGGGTTGATGAGGGGAAATTCCATAAAAAGGTAAGTTTGAAAATGGGGGGTGAAGGAGGCATCAGAGACTTGAGCGTCACAAGTGTTGCTTGGGGAAAATGGCGGTGTTTGGGGGAACGTCAAGTGGGGGCGCTTTTGGGAGGTAAGATGTAAGGGGGGCAGAGAGAGAAGATGGAGGCTTGCTGCTTTTGTGTTGCGTGTGTTTGAGGGGCAGAGAGAGGTTCCCTCCATGGCGGGTAAGTTGACGGTTCATTGACGGGATAGGTGTTTTTTCACTGGGGGAATGGGGCTGTTTGTATTTTCGTTTTATTCATTGGGGTTGTTTTTGGGGGGGGTTGTTTTTGGGGGGGGGTTGTTTTTGGGGGGGGTGTTTTTGGGGAGGTGTGGGAGAGGGGAGAGAGACAAGAGTGTGTGTGGAGTGATGTTTCAAAGAGAATATATTCAAAAAAACACCAGATAAAGGGGGAAAACATGCCAATAATTATTGATTGTGTTCAGGGAACAGAGGAATGGCAAAAAGCGCGCAATGGATTGATTACGGCTTCTTTGTTTGAAATGGTCATGGCAGAAAAAAAACAGGGGCAAAAAACATCACGCTATCATAGTGTAATGATGAAATTGGCAGGAGAAAGAATTACTGGAAAAACCGTGGAGGAAGGGACAACACTTTCTCAGCGACGGGGGATAGAATTAGAACCAAGCGCACGGCAGCTTTATGGAAAATTGACACAGACAGAACCCGAATGTATTGGCTTTGTTTTAGCCGATGATCGCAAACAAGGATTTTCTCCGGATGCTTTTGTGGGGAAGAATGGATTGTTGGAAATTAAAACAAAAAAACCGGAAATTTTAATTCCTCATTTTGCGCAAAAGAATTTTCCAGAAGAACATAAAGCTCAATGTCAAGGAGGCTTATGGATTTCTCAACGTGAATGGGTGGATTTAATGCTCTATTGGCCAGATATGCCCCCTTTAATTAAACGCGCTTATCGTGATGAAGCCTATATTAGAAAGCTTGAAATTGAAATTCATCGTTTTAATGAGGCTTTGGAGAAGATGGTCCAGCACATTAAGCGTTTTGAGACAGGCTTTGGAATAAGAACAGAGAGGGCTTTGAAAGAGGTGGAAGAAAGGTTGGGGGGTGTAAAAACAAAGCATCGGTTGAGAGGCAAAACAAGAATAAGACGAGGAAAAAAGGGATCTTGTGTAGGGTTGATGAGAGGGGAGCGTCGAGTGGGGGAGCCTTTTGAAGGCAAGCTGTTGGGGCAGTGAGAGGTTCCCGCCATGGCGGTGACGGATCCTTGACGGGTAAGTTGAAGACCTCCAGTGTTTTTTCACTGGGGGAATGGGGCTGTTGTATTTTCGTTTTGTCCATTGGGGTTGCTTTTGGGGCGGGCTGCTTTGGGGGCGGACTGCTTTGGGGTGAGGTGCTGTTTGAGGGAGGGGGTAGCAAAGGGGTTTGCCGGGTAATAGAGAAAAGGGTGGGCGCGTGGTGCGTGAGGGGGAAAGATTGGCGCGCAGTTGTTTGACTTTTGCGGGATGGAGGAAATGGAAAAGATGAGAGGCGGGATTGCTGAGTGTGATATGCCAAGCGTCTGTTGAGAGGTAAAACAAGAATGAGAGGGGGAAGAAAGGGATCTTGTGTAAGGGTTGATGAGGGGAAAAATTTCATAAAAAGGTAAGTTTGAAAATGGGGGGTGAAGGAGGCATCAGAGACTTGAGCGTTATAAGTATTGCTTGGGGAAAATGGCGGTGTTTGGGGAAACGTCAAGTGGGGGCGCTTTTGGGAGGTAAGATGTAAGGGGGGCAGAGAGAGAAGATGGAGGCTTGCTGCTTTTGTGTTGCGTGTGTTTGAGGGGCAGAGAGAGGTTCCCTCCATGGCGGATAAGTTGAAGGTCTCCAGTGTTTTTTCACTGGGGGAATGGGGCTGTTGTATTTTCGTTTTGTCCATTGGGGTTGCTTTTGGGGCGGGCTGCTTTTGGGGCGGACTGCTTTGGGGTGAGGTGCTGTTTGAGGGAGGGGGTAGCAAAGGGGTTTGCCGGGTAATAGAGAAAAGGGTGGGCGCGTGGTGCGTGAGGGGGAAAGATTGGCGCGCAGTTGCTTGATTTTTGGGGATGGAGGAAATGGAAAAGATGAGAGGCGGGATTGCTGAGTGTGATATGCCAAGCATCGGTTGAGAAGCAAAACAAGAATGAGAGGGGGAAGAAAGGGATCTTGTGTAAGGGTTGATGAGAGGGGAAATTCCATAAAAAGGTAAGTTTGAAAATGGGGGGTGAAGGAGGTATCAGAGACTTGAGTGTCACAAGTGTTGCTTGGGGAAGATATGGTGGTACTTGGGCTATGGTATTACTTGGGCTATGGTATCTCAATGCGGGGAAATACAGTTCAAAATACTTGAAAATGTGCGGTGTTCTTCATATTTTGAGAAAGTTTTTTACAAAAGGAGTGAGAGACTACCAAGAGAATATAAAGGGTATGGCCATAATCGCCAAGGCTGTCATTATGGTCAATAAACAGGCTGGAACCTTAAAGCGAAAACGCCAAAGGATATTGATTGGAATGGACATGATCGTCGTTATGATGAATCCTACGATAAACCATTGCAGAGATAATCCTATGATATTGATCTTATTTCTCTTCAAACGATCTTGCTCTAATTCTTTCTCTTAAAACACAAGCGATAATAGAAAAACCACGATAAACAGGAAACTCTTTACTTGGACAAGAAGTAACGGAAAATTTTTCAAGCTTTGACCATTCTTCTTCTTGTTCTATTTCCAATCGCTTCTTTTCTATTTTTTGTCTTATATATTCTTTTGAAATACAATTGATCGGAGAAGTTCCCCCAACGAAAAATCCATCTTTTGGACAGCTACTCTTTGCGTGATGCGTGAATAAAATAGCGCTTATTGCTATAGCGAATAAAATAAGGGGTTTAAACATAGGGCTTTATTGTCTTTTGTTGCTAACGCGTTTTTATAAGCAATTTCTGTTTAAAAGATCAGTCTGTGTCGTTTTTGTGTTAAAAATATGGACATGAACGTGTTTATGTGAAAACGATGATCGTGATCTTCTCGTATTCCAACAAGGGTGTGGTACAGGTTAAAACCCGGCCTCAAGCGGGTTTTTTTATTGGTTGGAGAGGGGATGAATGGTTTTTTAAAAGTACTTTGAAAGATATTTTATTGTTCATTCTAAAGATTTTTCAGATACTGTTTCAATTTTTCAAAAGTGCTATATCTCACGGGCGGTCTGACGTCTTTGTTTTTATAAGGCATCATTGTACGATATATATCTACAGCAAGGTCGCACATCTTTCCTGTATTGCTAAAACGAGTAGCCTCATGGGTTATTATCATTTCTTCTGTACGAAGCGTTTGTTCTTTTCGACTAATGCCATTGGGAGAATCCAAAAATGCTTCTGCGTACGCAAACATCGGATCGTCAAAGTTTGTTTCAAATTTTGCTTCTAAGAAACGTCGTGTTAAACTATTCCAAGAACCATCATATTGCACGACACTATTTTTAAAAGCCTCAAATTCACTTTTAAAATCATTAAATACAAGTGATGGCATATTTTTATTGCCTTGCCATAAATCGGCAAAGCGCCCACAAAAAACAAGGGCTATGTGATAATGTTTTAAAATATCAAATTCTGGAGGATTGTTGGGTAATATTATTAAGTATTTCCAAAATTGATTATTATCATATTCTATAGAGAGGACGGGTGTTATACTCTTTTTATAATATTCTATTTCTTTTTTGGCTTTTTCTAATTTCTGGGAATATTCTGAAGTCGTATAATTTTCATGGACATATTTTTGGTAAAGTCTATTGTATTCAGCTAGGGTTCTTACCTTCTTACACCCCAATAAGAGAGCGACAGAAAAAAACATTATAGGTATTATGATATACGTTTTAAAGAGTAATTTTACCATTTTAACCTTTAATAATTATCATGAATTTTTAACGGATTTCTGTTTAAAAGATCAGTCTGTGTCTTTTTTGTGTTAAAAATATGGACATGAACGTGTTTATGTGAAAACGGTGATCGTGATCTTCTCGTATTCCAACAAGGGTGTGGTACAGGTTAAAACCCGGCCTCAAGGCGGGGTTTTTTTATTGGTTGGAGAGGGGATTCATATCATAAGTAGGTGTGGTGCGTGAGGGGAAAACATTTAAAAAAAATGAAAATGCCTCGACAAGTCTAAAAGAGCTAAGGTGAAGGCAATGGGCTTTTGCAACAGAGAGGCTTGGGTAAAGGGAAGAAGAGGGGATTTTTCATGAAGCTAAGGGGGCGATGCAAGAAAAGAGAGGGATGTGCAATGGGAATGTATGCTGTTCTTGGCGTGTTAATGTCAAAAGCGGTTTGCAGAGCGTTTGGGCGATTTAAGCGCGTAGACCATTTATTTTGAAGCCATTAAAGCGCCTGGTCTAAAGGAGAGAAGGCTTGGAATGAAGCCGATGGAGGCTTAGAGGGAAAAGATTGATGCTTAATGGGAAAGACTTAATGAGAAAGACTTAATGGGAAAGAAGAATAAAATGGTGCTGCGAGAGAGGATTGAACTCTCGACCTCTCCCTTACCAAGGGAGTGCTCTACCACTGAGCTACCGCAGCCGTTTTCAATCATTGCGCTGTCTTGTGCCATATTGTCATAAAATAGGCAAGAGAACATTTGTATATTCTTGCAAGAAAACGTATCTTATGTCATGACAAGAGTGTTCTTATACTCTTAAATATATTGTAAAAAGCCGTGAGTTGATTGGATAGAAGCTCAACACTGTTTAAAAGGTTGTGCAATGACACAGATGTATCAAAAACAAAAGCACGATGAAATCAATCATCAAGAGGAAAAAGCAAAACGACGTCAAGAAAGATTGGCGCAGCAGTTGCGGCAAAACTTAAAACGTCGAAAAGAGCAAAGTCGAAAAAGAGCGCAATCAGAGCTCTAAAATGCCAAAAAATATTTTTTTTAAGGCATTTTTGCAACTAAATGTCTCAATCATTTGTTCTCATCGTTAGAAGGCGTTTTAAAAAAAACGATCAATAAAGCATAACTTTTCAAAAGGAGAAAAACCTTTGGAAGGGGTGGCGTAAAGGAAAAGAGGGAAAACACGATGGATGCTATTCAAATTGTTGGTGGGGTAGAACTTAAAGGGACAATTCCGATTTCGGGAGCAAAAAATGCTGCTTTGCCTCTTATGATTGCGTCACTGTTGACAGAAGAAACGCTCACGCTAGAAAATATTCCACATCTTGCTGATGTTGAGTTGCTTATTCGCATTCTCAATAATCATGGTGTGGGATATGCTGTTGATGGACAAGAGATTAAAGATGATGGTGTTAATTCAAGAACAATCCATTTTAGCGCGCAAAAAATAGCCACAACACGGGCATCTTACGAATTGGTGAGAAAAATGCGGGCAAGCTTTTGGGTGATTGGACCGCTGCTTGCTCGATGCTTGGAGGCTTATGTTTCGCTTCCTGGAGGATGTGCTATTGGAACAAGACCTGTTGATTTTATTCTCGAAGGGCTGAAAAGTTTAGGGGCTCATATTGCCATTGAAAATGGATATGTTCATGCAAAAGCCCCAAAGGGATTAAAAGGGGCGCATTACCGTTTTCCTAAAGTCACGGTCGGGGGAACGCATGTATTGCTAATGGCGGCAACAATGGCAAAGGGAACAACCATTCTTGAGAATGCGGCTTGTGAACCAGAAGTCACAAATCTTATTCGAACCTTAAACGCGATGGGGGCTCAAATAACCGGTGAAGGTACAACAACCCTTACCATTGAAGGGGTGAAAAAACTCAAAGGAACAAGAATACGCGTTATTGCGGATCGAATTGAAGCGGGAACATATGCAATGGCTGTCGCAATAGTGGGGGGAGATGTCTTTCTTAAAAATGCCAATCCTAATCATTTGACAACAGTGCTGAAAGTTCTGCAAAAAACAGGGCTTGAGATTCAAATAGAGCCGCAAGGAATTCACGTGAAGCGAAATCCAAAAAACACAAAAATTATGCCTGTTGATATTAAAACAGGTCCTTATCCGGCTTTTCCAACCGATCTTCAAGCGCAGTTTATGGCGTTGATGACACGCGCTGAAGGAATTTCCCATATCACGGAGACGATTTTCGAAAATCGTTTTATGCATGTTCAAGAACTCAACCGTTTAGGGGCACAGATCAAACTCGATGGCGAGAGAGCAACCGTCTATGGAACAGAAAAGTTGCAAGGCGCCCCTGTGATGGCAACTGATTTGCGGGCTTCTGTCTCTCTGGTGATTGCGGCATTGGCTGCAAAGGGCGAAACAATCGTTAATCGTGTTTATCATCTTGATCGTGGCTTTGAGAGGTTGGAAGAAAAATTATCCCGATGTGGTGCGAAAATTCAACGGATAACGGTGTGACCCTGCTCAAAGGGCATGGGCTTGAATGTCTGTTGTTTGGGGGGGATGCGTTTTAACACGGGGCATTTCCCATATCACGGAGACGATTTTCGAAAATCGTTTTATGCACCTCTAAGAACGCAACCGTTTGAGAGCACAGATAAAACGCGATGGCGAGAGAGCATCTCATGGGACATGAGAAGTTGCAAGGAATATGAAAAGTTGCAAGGCACCCTTGTGATGGCAACTGATTTGCGTGGTGTCTCTCTGGTGATTGCGGCCCCTTTATTCCTATTAATAGTGGCTGCAAAGGGTGAAACAATCGTTAATCGTGTTTATCATCTTGATCGTGGCTTTTTAGAGGTTGGAAGAAAAATTATCCCGATGTGGTGCGAAAATTCAACGGATAACGGTGTGACCCTGCTCAAAGGGCATGGGCTTGAATGTCTGTTGTTTGGGGGGGATGCGTTTTAACACGGGGTATTTCCCATATCACGGAGACGATTTTCGAAAATCGTTTTATGCACCTCTAAGAACGCAACCGTTTGAGAGCACAGATAAAACGCGATGGCGAGAGAGCATCTCATGGGACATGAGAAGTTGCAAGGAATATGAAAAGTTGCAAGGCACCCTTGTGATGGCAACTGATTTGCGTGGTGTCTCTCTGGTGATTGCGGCCCCTTTATTCCTATTAATAGTGGCTGCAAAGGGTGAAACAATCGTCAATCGTGTTTATCCTCTTGATCGTGGCTTTTTCGCAGGTTGGAAGAAAAATGAACCCGATGTGGTGCGAAAATTCAACGGATAACGGTGTGACCCTGCTCAAAGGGCATGGCAAATCTCGTACAGGGAGTAGGGGCATGTGTTAAGGTGTGAGGTATGTTTTTAGGTGTATTTTTGTGGGGGGTGAAGGATTGTTCGTCTTCTCAATAAATTGCTGGTTTTCCCTTATGGTTTTGGAGAGCGCGCATAAGAGGCTGAGAGAGATCTCTTAAACAACAGAAGGCAGTTTTGTGTTTGATTGCTTAAGTGATAATACTGTTTTAAATTTTATTGCTGCTCTTTTGAAATTATCTTATGAATAAGTACATCTAATAAGTATACACGGGCTTTCGTTGTATAATGCAGTTTTATGGGGGAACCCAAAGCCTGAAAATCCAAAGTGGAGATATGAGCCTCCTTTATAAGGAACATGAGATTCCGGGAGTTTTTGCCATGTCCAGGTGTGTTCACATACTAAAAGCAAAAAAAGCTGACTCGGATTCAGTGTTTTTGACTCCCGGAATACGCATAAAGAGGTCACTTGCAATGGGGCAAGGGGCGTGATCTGTTAGTCTATAAGGAACACGAGATTCCGGGAGTTTTTGCACTGTCCAGGTGTGTCCATACACTAAAAGCAAAAAAAACTGATTCGAACTCAGTGTTTTGACTCCCGGAATACTTATGCGAGGGCGCTCGCAACCGGAGGGGGAACCTGAAGTGAAAGCTAAAAATCCACATTTTCCAATAAAGAATCCACATTCTAACGATATTTTGATAGGCAAAAGAATTCGTTTGAGACGAGAAATGTTGAAAATTTCTCAAAAAGAATTAGGGCATCGTTTAGGGGTTACCTTTCAACAAATCCAAAAATATGAAAAGGGCATCAATCGTGTGGGTGCAGGGCGCCTACAAGAAATTGCTGATATTCTGGATATCTCGATTTTCTTTTTTTATGCCGATATTTCAACGAAAGAGCATGTCTTGCTTCCTTATGAAGAAATGACCTCAAGCCAAGAAGAGCATGTCCTGTTGAAAAGCTTTAGAGAACTTAAGCCTAAGCAACAAAAGGCAATTTTATGTTTGATTGCTGAAAGGTAAAAATCACGCCTTTAAATTTTATTGCTGCTCTTTTGAAATGATTTTATGAATAAGTATAAGTTATGAATAAGTTTATGCATAAGTATAAGGGCTCTCGTTATACAATGCAGTTTTAAGGGGGAAATCCAAAGCCTGAAAATCCAAAGTGGAGATATTTGTTTTCTCTATAAGGAGCGTAAGATTCCGGGAGTTTTTGCCATGTCCAGGTGTGTCCCCGCGCACTAAAAGCAAAAAAAGCTGATGCGAACTTCAGTACTTTCAGACTCCCGGAATACGCATGAAAGAGCCGCTTGCAATGGGGCAAGGGGCTTGAAGTGATCCGTGAAAGCTAAAAGAAAGCAGTTCTTAGGGATGATTTCTTAAGAGATGAAAACATTCCTTTAAATTTTATTGTAAATTTTCCTCAATTCCTTTATCAATAGACCTTGTGACTTTGGTCGTCTACGCCGCGATCAGTAGGGTCTGAAAGCCCTAAAGTTCGATCATAAAATTAACCCACTCTTGTGGATGTCCCGGAATTCCGGGAGTTTTTGCCATGTCCAGGTGTGTCCCCGCACACTAAAAGCAAAAGGCTGAGTCAAGTTTCAGCTCTTTCAACTCCCGGAATACTTATGCGAGGGCGCTCGCAACCGGAGGGGCGTGAACCGTGAAAGCGAGAAAACAGCTTTCTGGTTGATTTCTCATGCGTGTAAAAAAGTTTAAAGAGTCTTTTTGCTTCAATTATTCGATCGTTTTTTTAGGAAGGGAGTGCTGCGACGGCGGGGTGCTGTGGCGGCGGGTGCTGTGGTGCGGGTGCTGTGGTGCGGGGGTGTTGTGGCGGTGGGTGCTGTGGTGGTGTGGGTTCTGTGGTGGTGGGTGTTGTGGTGGGGGGTGCTGTGGTGGCGGGTGTTGTGGTGGCGGGTGCTGTGGCGGGTGCTATGGTGGCGGTGGGTGTTGTGGTGGTGAGGGTGCTGTGGTGGGTGCTGTGGCGGTGGGTGCTGACCTTTTCCTCGCAGAAATATCCTAAGAAAGCCTCTTTCTTTTCATTTTTAAAATTAGTTTTATCCTTTATTCTTAAAGGCGGTGCAAATAAAGCGCCATGGGTGAGAGGGAACAGAGGAGACCATGTAACAAAGGGGTCTCATCATGGTTCCTGTATTCGAATGCCCACAAGCGTTGTTCCAATGTGTTGACACTGTTATCAAGAGCTCATTGGGTGTTATCAAGAGCTTATTGGGTTATAGGTCTCATTGGCTGTTTTTCGTTTGCAAAACTCTTTTTAAAATTAACCAAGCGGCATATTCTTGTAAGACAACACCTAAAAGGGGGCGCGTATAGGGGAATGTCAGATGATCATCATCATATCCTTTCATTTGCACCGTTATGGTTGCATGGCCAAGGCTTTCTTGCTGACTTTCTAACAGTTCGATAGAAGGAGAGAGGCTCACGGCAACCTCTATCTGTGGGATATTTTGGGGACTTGTTTCTGGCGTCTGAAAATATTTTAAAAGATGGGGATCATCAATCAACCACTGTATCTGTGCGTATTTTGCGAGTTGTTGACCCGCTGTGGTGACTTCTCTGCCAACCAAATGGGGGCGAAAATGATGTTCAAATTCTTCGATGAGAGGTGGTGCCAAGGGAGTGGATGATTGACCAACCAGTTGCACCAAAACATAGGGGCTTTTCCATAAAAAATGGCGCTCAAAGGGTTCATTGGCAAAATGATGATCAACCCAATGCGCAAGGGTACTTTCATCAATTCCAATCAAAGTCCAAGCATACGTTGCACGCGATTGAGAAGAATATTTCTTCTCATTTTGCTGTAAATAATCTTCTAAAAGGGCAAGCGCTTGGGAGGGGGGACCAGGCAAAACAACAAGGGTGCTGTCATCAGAAGAAAGAAAAAAACCTGGCGCGGTGCCGGTCGGGTTGTCAAGCACTGTTGCTGTTTGTGGAAATAAGGCTTGACGCGCATTATTCTTATCTGGCGTAATCTTTAACCGCTCTAATTGACCTTTGATGATTTGCCAAACATCTTCATGATGCACCAAAGGTTTTCTTACAGCTTGAGCGACCCCATCGCGGGTTTTATCATCAGAGGTTGGACCTAAGCCCCCACTGATGATAATTAAATCTTCTTGTCCAAGACAAGAAATAATCGTCTCACTGATTTGCTGTAATTGATCCGCACAAACAAAATGACGCGTGACTTGAATGTTTCTTTTTTCCAAACTTTGGCTTAAATCTTGTAAATTCGTATTCAAATATTGTCCTGAAAGGAGTTCATCACCAACCGTGATAATGACTGCACGATAGGAAGAAACAGGATTTGTAAGAAAATTGCCAACAGCTTGTGCCATTTGACGGGGTGAGGCGTTCCCTCTTCGATCATGGGGGAGCGTTTTTCCGCTACGAATAACTTGATCAACACTTTGAGATAATTGGTGTGCTTCCTCGTAAAAGCCTAAATGCTCTAAGAGTAAAGACACACTATACAACATCGCAGAAGGATTGGCTTTATTCTGTCCAGCAATCTGTGGGGCGCTTCCATGAGCTGGTTGAAAACAGCTCATCTTATCCCCCACATGGGCATGGGCTGCAAGCGCCAAGCCCCCCATCATCCCGGCGGCAAGATTTGAGAGAATATCGCCAAACATGTTGTTAGCAACAATCACACCAAATTGCTCTGGCTTTGTTGTAATCCATAAAGCAACCGCATCAACATCATGAATATCGGCTTCAATTTCTGGATAGTTTTGTGCGATTTTTTCAAAAATTTCCTGAGCAAATTCTCCACTTTCGCACATCACATTCAGTTTATTTGCAAAGGTAACCCGCTTAAATTTCCGCCCACGTGCATAAGAAAAAGCATATTCAAATAACCGCTCTAAACCAAAGCGTGTTTGCAAACAAACGGACCATGCTGCTTCTTCAAGACCATATTTTGCTAAATTTTGATGTTGTAACCAGGCGGCTGTTTCCGGTGTGATCCCTCGAAAATCTAATTTTGCGCAGAGACCTTCGCTCTTTTCGCTGATTATACAAAACTGAAAAGGTTTTTTCGGACCAATGATGTATCTTATCGGACATACCGTGGCAAACAAGCTTAACTTTTGACGAAGTTGAAGGAGAGGAGAAACATAGGAAAGATTTTGCTCTTTTAAAGGCGCTGCACCTTCTTCTAAAGTTGCTTCTTTTCCCTTCTCTGTCACAGTTCCAAGTAAAAGTGCATCACTTTTAGCGATTTTTTGCCAAGTCGCTTGAGGAATAGCATCTCTTGTCTTTTGCCAACACTCAAAACCAATATCACCATATATGAATTCAATGGGCAATTGAAATGGCTCTAAGACCATCAGCGCTGCATCACAGATCTCTGGTCCCACACCATCACCTGGTAATACAAGAACTTTCTTTTTCATGAAATCCCGCCCTCTATTGGCTAATGCCTCTATTTATTGATGCCTATTTATTGATGACTTTATGCCTCATAACACAATGAACCTCTACACATTGTTCAAGCTTTACGGATAATAAAGTCTATATTCTTCAAATCTCTCTTTTAAAAAATTAAGAGAAGAGCAAAAATCTCCTTTGTTTCCCCATTGGTCTTCTTGGTGTAAGAACAAGACGATGCGCATATCGTTTAAACGCCCCGCACTTTGTATGGTAGAGTTTGGAAATATGAGCTCCTCTTCTAACCTTAAAGACATTTTAGTTAACTCTAAAGATATTTTACTCTCTTGCAATGCTTAATTTATAAATGCTTCAATCATTGAAGGCGAAAAGATATTGAAGGCGAAAAGAAAATCATGAGAGCTTCATTATATGGGTTAAAAAAGCATAGGTTTAAAAAAAAATAGCTCTTGAGATTTTCCGTTTGGTGCAAGATTTTATCTCTCTTGTAAAATGTTTCCTTATTTACGCAAATTTAAAAGGACTAACAGGGGGCCCCTTATTCTTTAATTTGCCAATGTCCCATTGGTGAATATGAGACGGAGGGGTAAGCATAACGGACTTAGCACCCTGTAACAGCATCATGGAAGAGATGAATCTCGTTAGAGCATAAAGCCGTTTAACCCACATTGTCCATGGGTTACCCTTTAGGGGCGCCGATTTCAATATATTCAATTTGAGTAGCTGTTAGATTTTTAATATATTTTATGATGTCGTCTCGTGAAAAAGAAAACGGATTACGATACCCTCCATCACGTAAAGGGATATCAAGATTTTTAAGCATAGCGCCTCAATTTGGTTATTTGACTTGACTTATGGTTATAAAATAATTGGCTTTTCGAATATAAATGATAAAACCCACGAGACAACATGTTGCTAATTAAAAGTGCAACACCCAATGGATTATGTCCGGATATTTTTCCAATTACTGCGGCGCTCAATGCAGCGCTTCCTAATTGTAAAGCGCCCATCACACCGGATGCTGCTGAGAGCTGCTCGTGGGATGTGAGGAAATCGCTAACGCTGTGCCTCAAGGTAACAAAAAGCCATTGCCAAAAGTGAGAAGTGAAAGGACACTTAAAACGCGTGACAAGAGGCCACGGACTCACATAAATTTGGAGACCAAATAATATCCCTCCTGAAGACAAAAATAAGATATCCACGTTGAATGGTCCGTTCCATAGATTCTTGCTTAAGAAATCTTCGTGCAACCAAGTTGCCTTAAGACATGAGGTTACAAGAAACACCAATGTAACTATATCCAATATCGTTACTAGGTAAGCCCAAAGCTGTAAGAAAAAAAGGCGACTCCACAATGTAAGCAAAATAGGTTGCATAGGCAAAACAGGGTATCAATGCGTAAAAAATAAATTGCTTATTTCTAAGGACTCCTAAACTGCCCTTAATAACACCCACAGGCGTGAAAGAGTGACGTTTGATAGGGAGAAGAGTCTCTGTGAGGACAAAATAACACAAACAAATGGTTGAAAGGATAAAAAGGCTTAGAGAAGATAAAAGTGGCTTGCTAATGAAAAACTTGCAATAATAAACCCCCAATCAATTTTGCTAAGTGCTGGTGATGTTCCAACAAAAGGAAAAATAACGAGATAAAGCCTTCCTGCGGACTTTTTATCCATTAAATCATTTATAATCGCGCGACTTAAAACAAGTCCCGCACAGGCGGCCTAAGACCTTGTAAAAAGGGGGAGTATAAAAAAAGTTTGAATATGAATGGTGTAAATTATACTTAGGGTGGTAAAAAACCACAAAAGTGAGCCAAACAAAAGCGTCTTTTTACGTCCAAAATTATCACTAAGTGGTCCATAAATCAGTTGTCCAACAGCTAAGGCGAGTAAAAAAATGGCTACCGCACTTTGAATTTCAGACTCGTTTACCTGATAATATTGACGCATATCTCCAAGGCGGGAAGAAAAATATCCGTAGAAATTAACCCCCCGATCGATAAACACACAATAGAGACTATGAATAATAAAGAAGGCTTATGGATCACAAATAAATACTTTTCAAAATTTAAGACTTTTAAAGTCAATAAAATAACTTATACTTAATAAAGATAGGGATACTTTTCATCCTTTATCGTTTCCTCCAGGAAAAAAGATCGCTTTATACTTTAATCATTTTTAATGCCTGCACTCATTTTAAGAAATACCCACTCATAAAAATATGTAAAAATGATTGAGAGATCTCTTAATTGATGAGAGAGGCTGAATTGCTTCTTGCGGAGTTTTCAAAAGGGACGCGTGGTGCGTGATCTATTAAAGGGCGCGGCTTAAAAGAGGCGCGCGGGGCAGCTTTAAAGGGAGGTGGGGGCGCTTAAAAGAGGGGGCGCTTAAAACCTACCAAAAATCTGGAACTTCAGGCTTTAAATGCGGACCAATGCGTACCGCTGAGACCTTTTCTGCTAAGCCGGTGCGGTCTGAAATTTCAACCGCAAAACCACAAAGAGTGGCGGGACCTCGTGCTGGTTCAAAACGATCTTGTTTCGTTTGGTAAAGAAAACGGTGTAACGGTTCTTCTTTATCCATGCCAAGGGAGGAGTTGTAATCGCCACACATGCCAGCATCTGTTAAATATGCACTGCCCCCTTCTAAAATCTGCGCATCAGCGGTGGGAATATGCGTATGCGTGCCAACAATAACACTCACACGACCATCAAGAAAATGGCCAAAACATTGCTTCTCGCTCGTCGTTTCCGCGTGAAAGTCAAAAATAATCGCATCCGCTTGCTCCATTAAAGAGCAGGCGAGCAGAATATTTTCCGCTATCTCAAAGGGATCTTCTACTTTGCATGGCATAAAAACATTGCCCAACAGATTGGCAACAAGAACACGTGCACCATTTTTTGCCGTAAAAACTCCGGCTCCTCTTCCTGGTGTCTCTTTCGAGAAATTAGCAGGACGTAAAAAACGATCACTCTCATGTGCATACTGTAAGGCTTCTTTGTGAGAAAAAGCATGGTTTCCGGTTGTGACAACATCAACACCCGCCATTAAAAGATCTTGATACGTGTCTTGCTTGAGGCCAAAACCATCAGAGGCATTTTCCCCATTGACCACAACAAAATCAAGCTGCCATTTCTTAATCAGTTGAGGAAGATGCTCAAAAACGACCTGACAACCTGTGTTCCCAACAATGTCACCCAAAAATAAAAACCGCATAGGTACTTTAATCACATTTTAACATTTTAAGAAACCTTTTTCTGTAAAAATTCCCTGGACCTGTAGATCATGTTTGGCCGCAGGAATAGAGTCCACCTCCTGACATGAAAAACCTATGCCCCATAATGCCATTTGATGTCCTTGTTTTTCAAGGGCTTCAACTGCACGGTCATAATAGCCACCTCCATAGCCAAGACGGTGACAGTGATGATCAAACGCAGAAAGTGGAACAAGAATATTATTGGGGATAACCGTGGCATTATCTGCACCAGGGCCTAAGGTGCCAAAACGCATGGGCTGAAGTTGCGTGTGTGGTGAAAATTCTCGAAAAATCATGGTGGTGGAATCAAGAACGGCTGGTAAGGCTAAACGCCCCCCGCGTGAGGCTATCACATCAAGAAGAGGGCGTGGGTCAATTTCCGATTTAATGGGCCAATAGCCTGCTAAAATGAGGCGTGAAAAATCTGTTCCTTTTTTTTCAAAGGTTTCAAGAAAATGGCGACAAGCACGCTGTGAAAACAGGGATCGCTCTTCTTTTGAAAGAGCATCACGACACGATAAACCACTCTCGCGTGCTCTTGCGCGAAGCGATGAAGTGTTTTTAGAAGAGAGATTTTGGGTCATTGTTTCATCACTTATTCAGCGGTTGGTTTTGCCCCATTGTAGCCATGGTTGGTTTTTTGTAAACAGCCATTAGGAAATCATGTGTGTGGAACAAGCTTTATGAAACTTAAGGTGCGCTTTTCTGGTTAAAAGGGCATCACGACGCGAGCAAACCACTCTCGCGTGCTCTTGCGCGAAGCGATGAAGTGTTTTTAGAAGAGAGATTTTGGGTCATTGTTTCATCACTTATTCAGCGGTTGGTTTTGCCCCATTGTAGCCATGGTTGGTTTTTTGTAAACAGCCATTAGGAAATCATGTGTGTGGAACAAGCTTTATGAAACTTAAGGTGCGCTTTTCTGGTTAAAAGGGCATCACGACACGATAAACCACTCTCGCGTGCTCTTGCGCGAAGCGATGAAGTGTTTTTAGAAGAGAGATTTTGGGTCATTGTTTCATCACTTATTCAGCGGTTGGTTTTGCCCCATTGTAGCCATGGTTGGTTTTTTGTAAACAGCCATTAGGAAATCATGTGTGTGGAACAAGCTTTATGAAACTTAAGGTGCGCTTTTCTGGTTAAAAGGGCATCACGACGCGAGCAAACCACTCTCGCGTGCTCTTGCGCGAAGCGATGAAGTTGAGGCTATTCTTTTTATCAGCTGTTGCAAATCTCATGAAGTTAAAGCCTATCGTCATTTTGATCTCTTTAAAAGAACTTCTTGCTTTATAGAAAAGAGGGGCCCGTAGAAAAAAGAGCTTCACAGAAAGGGGCGTTTCATGCAAAAGGGCATGATCAATTTTGGGGGAAAAGCTTTAGGGGAAAAAAGTGATGCAAAAAAAGGGTGATCCACAACAGCCGATGGAAAAAGCTGATCCCGGGAACCTATACAAATAGGTGGGCGCCATATGAAAAAGCCCACGGGCTTCATCAGGGACAGCTCCCTTGGAGATCAATAAGGTCTCAGGAATACGTTATTTCCTGTCGAGAAGCGCAGAACACCCCCTTTAATATAAAACAATTTCACAGCTTCTGCTAGAGATAAAATAATTCCAACCATTTATTTTTTATCAAGTTTTACAAGAGATTTTTTACCCCCTTGCTGGTGATTGTTAGAAAGCACTGAAGAATGGATGGACGGCTTATTCAAATAAAAAAATCAAAAATAATGGATAGGTGAGGGTGAGTGAAACATTTTTTATTGATAATGTTTGATTTGCTTTTTAGAAGCAATGTTTAATTTTTCCTTTTGGAATAAGGCTTGATTTTGATGTTTTATGGAAATGTTTGCAGGGAAGCTTGAAGGGGAATATTTCTTATTCAAAAATGTTTGTTGAACTCAAACGAGGCACTTTTGACGTTTTTTATCAATGATGAAGACATGCAGAGGGATGCCTTTTATCATTTTCTAAGTTTGTGAAAAACACATGCCAATGGCGTGGTGCTGGAGGGCGTGTGCCGGAGGAGGTATGTGCCGGAGGGTATGTGTTGGAGGCGTGTGTGTTGGAGGGGCGTGTGCTGGAGGGGTGCGGTGTTGGAGGCGTGTGTGCTGGAGGGGGCGCGGTGCTGGAGGGGCGTGTGTTGGAGGGGCGTGTGTTGGAGGGGGCGTGGTGCTGGAGGGGGTATGTGTTGGAGGGGAATATTTCTTATTCAAAAATGTTTGTTGAATTCACACGAGGCATTTTTGACGTTTTTTACCTTATGAAGTGTATTTTAGGGCTGTTTTATCAATGATGAAGATATGCAGAGGGATGCCTTTTATCATTTTCTAAGTTTGTCAAAACACATGCCAATGGCGTGGTGCTGGAGGGGCGTGTGCCGGAGGAGGTATGTGCCGGAGGAGGTATGTGCCGGAGGGGCGTGTGCCGGAGGGGGTGTGTGTTGGAGGCGTGTGTGTTGGAGGGGAATATTTCTTATTCAAAAATGTTTGTTGAATTCACACGAGGCATTTTTGACGTTTTTTACCTTATGAAGTGTATTTTAGGGCTGTTTTATCAATGATGAAGATATGCAGAGGGATGCCTTTTATCATTTTCTAAGTTTGTGAAAAACACATGCCAATGGCGTGGTGCTGGAGGGGCGTGTGCCGGAGGAGGTATGTGCCGGAGGAGGTATGTGCCGGAGGGGCGTGTGCCGGAGGGGGTGTGTGTTGGAGGCGTGTGTGTTGGAGGGGAATATTTCTTATTCAAAAATGTTTGTTGAATTCACACGAGGCATTTTTGACGTTTTTTACCTTATGAAGTGTATTTTAGGGCTGTTTTATCAATGATGAAGATATGCAGAGGGATGCCTTTTATCATTTTCTAAGTTTGTGAAAAACACATGCCAATGGCGTGGTGCTGGAGGGCATGGTGTTGGAGACGTGTGTGTTGGAGGGGGCAGGGATAATTTCAGTTTGGGATGGGATGCGTGTTTTATGCAAACTTGAAATAGGCGTAAGGATTCTGTTTTAAGTATGAGGCGTTCAAAGAGATTGGGGTGATTGTTCGTCTAATAAAGCCTCAATGCGCTTTTGAAGCTTTTGCATTTGTGGATAGATGCTTAAAGCTGTTTCGTAAGCTTTAAGAGCAAGTTTTGGACGCTCTGTTGCTTCCATGGTAACGCCAAGTTCAAAAAAGGCAATGTAATTACGAGGCTCAAGTTCAAGAGCATGATTGAGATCAAGCATGGCAAGTTTGAAATCATTCAGTTGAATGTGAATCCAAGCACGTCTTACCCAAGCTTCAGCATAAGTCGGCAAAAGTGCAAGAGCATTATCAATATAATCAAGCGCAAGTCCATAATCATCATTATTGATCGCATTTTCAGCCCATGACATTAAAAGATCAATCGTCTCACTTCCCGATTGGGACCATAAAAGTTGAAGCTGTTGACTGATTTTTTTTGCTTTCGCAACATCAGCACAATATTTTAACTCTTTTAGTAAACGTAAAATTTCTGCCTCTTTGCGTTGCTTAACCCTGTCAACAAAGGAAAGCTCCTCTGAGTCGAAATCTTCAAGAATCATCGCAGATGAATCAGAATCAGAGGGCGTTGCGGAAGAGGGCGGAGAATTGGGAATGAGATCATCTAACGGTAAAAGCGATTGTGGAGAAGGACGATCTTCAGGAAGTGAAGGTGGACTTTGTCCATAAACAGAAGAAATAAAACAAAAAAGACCTATAACAGAAAGAAAAAAAGTGCGCCGAAGAAGATAGAAAAAAAGCACCTGAAAAAATCGAAAAGCTTTTAAAATAAAAAGACCCATAAAAACAAGCCCTCAAAAGATAAATCATTAAACATTATCAAACAGCGGACTCGTAACCAACAGACTTAACCCCAAAAAAATTTCAAAAAAACCTAATGCCTACTTTTGTAGGCATTAAACCATTCACTTTAGAAAAAATCAGCCCTGACGGAAAAATCAACCCTGACGTGCTCTAAAACGTGGGTTCGTTTTATTGAGGATATAAACACGCCCTTTACGGCGCACCAAACGATTGTTACGATGGCGTTCCTTGAGTGCTTTAAGCGAATTTTTAATTTTCATCCTATTCACCGTTTTAACAGTTTACATAACACAATATTACAACACAATACTCTTACAATACTAAATAACAATAATACAACAATGTGAGGTGCACAAGCATTGCCCTATGATAGCGTTATTGTGATAGAGTTATTGCATCATAACACGAAACGATACACTTTTCCACTGTGATAACAAAAAGAAAAACGCACCCTCAAGGTACGCAGCAACATACTTTATCAGCACAACGAATAAGTAAAAATTATAAAAAGTAAGAGAAATCTAGCAAGAAGCCTTACCCTTGTCAAGGGTCTTTTCTGTGACAAAAAGAGGGGCTTGATGGTTGCCTTGAAAATAAAAATATTTGAGAAAAAAGCAAAATGAGAAAAAAGCAAAATAAAGATTAAGAAAAATAAAAATAAAACGTGAAAACAAAATTTTAGCTTCTCAGATTTGAATGAATAAGCTCTGTTAGAGAAAGTTGAAGGAATGAAGCCGTGTTGTTGCGCCGTTGAACTGTTAAGCGGTTTGGGCTTTGCTCTTTTAAGAAGAAGGCTAAAGGGGCTTATCAAAGGGCGTGAGCGCCTTATAAGGGAGAGTTGAAAGGGGAGCAAGGATGAGGAGGAAGTGCAGCCGTTGGATTGTTGAGCGGTTGGGGCTTTTAAGGACGTGGTGATGTTTTTAAAAAGAGCAGGGCTATGAATCCTATTAGAAGGGAGAGTTGAAAGGGGGGAGGAGGTGCTTTCGCTGCTCTTGAAAGTCGCTTGGAAACGAGAAAAATTTGGAGCTTTGTAAAGTGCTGTTTTGATGGTCTTGGTGAATGATATTGCTAAGCCAAGAGAGAGAAAACAGTTTCTAATGTATGAAAAGTCTATTGCATAAATAAAAGATACTTACGAGAAGGGGAGACTTTGTGCGAAATGCCATAAAAATAGGGCATAAAATCAATGGATATTCTAGGGGGCTTGATACATCTTATCATTTCTTGATCATTCATTGTCTAAATAAACTTAAAGAAAAGAGGGAAAAAGACTAAAAAAGCTGGGGGCGTGAGATTAAGAACAATTGATCTGAAAAGAAAAAAAAGAGTAGAGAAAATATCAAGAATTTATGTGCTTTGAAAACAATAACCCTTGATTAAAGTTAAGGCTGTTGAAAGAGAAGAAAATCTCACGAGACGAAAAAGTAAAAGGCGTTTTTGCCAAAATATAAGGTCATCATTTATTGCTTTATGTTTTTTAATGATTTTCGTCTCTCGATTATTTCATTTGCTTGCATCTTTTGATAAAGATGTCGCCAGTAGTTGCTCGTGTTGGGAATAATATTGTTTCTTGTCCTTTGGTATACGATACATAAAATATTATGCTTATAGTTTCAAATGATCCTTGGATGAAGTGTCTTAATACCTTATACCTTAAATAACTGAACTCTTATCACACTAGATAAGTCTCGAAATATTAAAATAAAGATTATCGTATTTTAAATCTCTTATTTTTCATGACTTTTTCACTTATCAATTTCTTTGTTACATTCTTGAATCGCTAGATCTCGTCCTGTAAGGGCTTTACGATACAGTTTTCGATATTTAATGACAGAATAAATAAGCCAAACCGATAATGTTATTATTGCACAACCGCCTATAACCCCTAGAATACGCCCTAATATTATCGCTTCAGTCATTTTTCTCTCCCTAGTGGATTGTGGTTAGCAACAGCTTCGTCCAGTTGCTTTATTACTTTTTTGAGTTTCTTCTTTATTATGATGTATAGCACCAAAGAGACTGGTATCGAACCGTACAAAATTAATACGCACACCAGCCCTATTGCAGTTGTCGCATCCATTTGATCTTTATCCACATTGCCTATTATAGAGAGGAAAATGTATAAACAGACGCTTATAAAGATGATGAGTATAAATTCTTTTAGTGAAACAACGCCATATTTTATTGTTTCCTTAACTTCTTTTTGTATATCAAGGACTAAATCCCATTGAGAATATGGATTATTTCGTTGTCCCGATGATGTGCTTGATATATTTGGCTTTTGTGTTGTCATGTTGATACTAGTCGGTTGTTTAAATATTTTGTACTCTGATAAAGTAAACGATCCTCTTTTTCAAGATATTCTAAGATGGAAAAAAGATTCCTGTACTTATTATACTTATAATATGAGCGATTTACTACGTTTATTGAACATCTTTTCTTAATTATTAGACATATCCCCCCACCTTATTCTTCTATATAAACAATTTGTTTCGTGTGTACAATTATCTTTATGACTGATCTACAGTTAAGAGGTGTTTAATATGTAGTGCGCAAGTCGTCTGAACTTGCTTTAAGGAAAGCGCGATTTGTGGATAGATCGACATGGGATTCTTCGTTCTTGAGAGTGGTTAGGCATTTAAATGTGAATAAGGTACTTTAGAGGCGAAAATGAAGGCTATAAACATAAAGAAGCTGATAAATATTAATGCGTGAGAAACGGTTGTTGTTTTAGAGCCTATGCTCAATTGACGTTTTTCTTTTAGTGTATCATGTATTGCCGTCTGTTATTTTAAGCTTTATTGTTATAAGGCAAAGAGAGGTGCTTAAAGCCTGCGAAAAGATGACAAAGATTATATCGCTTGAGTAAATAGCATCACACTCTTTCCCAGCCCTAAAATGTTGCAATAGCCTTTGGTCCTTGAGAGGATTTAGGAGGGGTATTTTTTTCTTTCCACATTTTTACTCATAGGTTTGCTCTCCTTTCAATGTGCAAGCAAGGGATATTAATTGATTCAAGTTAGAGAGAGATTATGATAAAAAATCTTACTCTATTGGGGGGATAATTCACGTTAAAAATGATTATTTATTATTATAAATCAATATTTATATTGAATTAGCAGAGATATTATCTGTGATGGATAAGCTTAATACTTATAATTATAATCTTTTACATGGATGTTTGGTATGGAGCGCGAAGCTTGGCATTTTTCTGTGAAGAAAAAATGAACACAAGGACAGACGTGAGATAAGAAGAGTGCATTGTTCAAGTGCTTTTTCTATGGGGGAAAGAGGCTAGTCTATTTCTTAAAGATTGGAATGAAAAGGGTATGGATGGGGGAAAAATGGTGCTTGGGAAAGGTGGGAGGAAGGCAAAGCGTAAGTGGGACAGTGGGTGGTTTTTAAGTCGTGGAGGAATATTTTTGAAAAAGGAAAGCACTGTTGGATTGTTGAATGGTGCGTTTTTTTGTTTTTTTTAGAGGGGGTATGGAGGTAGAAGAGGATTGGGAAGAGAGAAAGCTGTGAGAAGGGCCAAGGGTTAGAGACGCTATTGGCTGAGTCGTTGGATAGCGATGTGCGCGGCTGGAGGTTTTGGTTTTTTTTAGTGCATTGGGAAAAATAGGGGAAATGGGGAAAAACGTTTGTATAGGGGGTTAAGATTTGCTTGCTGGTCTGGTTAATTGAATGACATGGCCCATTTTGCGGTAGGGTTGGGCAGTGCGTTTGCCATATAAATGGATTGAAGTGCGCTCTTGTGTGAGAAAATATTTTAAAGTGTTCAAATTGTTCCCAAGAAGATTGGTCATTTGGCAATCACTATGGCGATAGGGGCTGCCTAAGGGGAGCCCACAAATCGCACGGATATGCTGCTCAAATTGTGACGTGATGCAAGCTTTTTGCGTCCAATGACCAGAATTATGGACACGTGGTGCTAATTCATTCACTAAAAGACGACCATCCGTTAAGACAAAAAATTCAATGCAAAGAACACCAACATAATTAAGAGCATCCATTACTGTAAGGCTGATGTTTTGCGCAGCTTTTTGTCCTTCAAGGGAAGTGTGAGAGGGAACAAAGGATTTATGAAGAATGCCGTTTTTATGTTGGTTTTCAGGACAATCATAAAAAATATGTTCCCCTTCTTTAGTCCGCGCCGAGAGAACCGAAATTTCCGATAAAAAAGGAACGATTTCTTCCAAAATACAAGGCTGATTTGCAAAAGAATTTAAGGCTTCTTTACAGGTTTGTTCATCAGGATGATCAAGCTTGATCTGGTTTTTTCCATCATAACCAAAACGACGTGTCTTTAAAAGACCACGCCCGCCTAAGGCATCAAGAGCAGAAATAAGAGAAGAAAAATCGTCAACAGCATGCCATGAGGCGGTGCTGATCCCTTGATCTTGTAAAAATTGTTTCTCAAAAAGTCGATCTTGCGCAATCTCTAAGGCTTCAGAAGAAGGATAAACAGGTTTGCTCTTCTCTACATATTGAACCGTTTGAAGCGAAAGATTTTCAAATTCATAGCTAACAACATCACACTGTGCAGCAAAATTATCTAAGGCTGATTGGTCATCATAGGAGGAAATAATATGATTATTGGCTGTTTGAGCGGCTGGGCAATCGGCTTCAGGGCAAAAAATAACCGTTCGAAATCCTAATTCTGCGGCTGCTATGGCGAGCATGCGCGCTAATTGTCCGCCACCGATTAAACCAATGACACTGCCTGGAGGGAGCATGTTGGATGAGGTGGATGTGTTGGAGGACGTGGTGTTGGAGGGCATGGTGTTGGAGGGCATGGTGTTGGAGGGCGTGGTGCTGGAGGGCGTGGTGCTGGAGGGCGTGGTGCTGGAGGGCGTGGTGCTGGAGGGCGTGGTGCTGGAGGGCGTGGTGCTGGAGGGCGTGGTGCTGGAGGGCATGGTGCTGGAGGGCGTGGTGCTGGAGGGCATGGTGTTGGAGGGCATGGTGTTGGAGGGCGTGGTGTTGGAGGGCATGGTGCTGGAGGGTGTGGTGTTGGAAGACAGTGTCATTTTAAACCTCCGTTACAGGCATGAGGGCGACACTGGCTGTTTGTTGCTGACGCCAATCTTCTAAGCGTTGGGCAAGATCAGGATCATAAACTGCCATAACAGCGGCGGCTAAAAGGGCTGCATTAATGGCTCCTGCTTTGCCAATGGCTAACGTCCCAACCGGTATGCCTGCTGGCATTTGCACGATTGAAAGCAAAGAGTCTTGTCCAGAGAGAGTGTGTGAGTGCACTGGAACGCCAAAAACAGGAAGAGGCGTAAGCGCTGCGAGCATCCCAGGAAGATGCGCTGCACCCCCAGCACCAGCAATTAAAACTTTAAAACCTGCGGACTTTGCTTCTTTGGCAAATTGATAAAGGCGTTCAGGGGTGCGGTGGGCTGAGACAATATGCGAACTATGAGAAATGCCAAGAGCTGTCAAAATATCAGCACTATGGCACATCGTTTTCCAATCCGATTGACTCCCCATCAAAATCCCGACATTACATGATTTCTCCATCATTCTCTATCCTTTTCAAAGACTCAAAGCGATTCTTTATCATTCGTTTTTTAAGAGTTTTATAATCTCTTTGCAAAGCCAATTGATGGCAGAAAAACTGTTTTTCTTTAAATAAGATTGAAAGGTCAAAGTTTAAAGGGGCAGTACAGAAGCTCAAAAATACCCTCTTGATGCTCATGAAACTCTGTCCTTTGAGCTTTTTGCTGTTCAATATGTTGGAGGGGAAGTGGTTAAACAGCAAAAGTGTCTTTTCCTTTAAGAATGTCCTTTAAGAATGATTTTGTGCTTTAAGAAAATGTACTTTGAAACAAAAGAAAAAATACATGATGAGAATATATTCTGGAAAAGTTTTTGAAGACTATAAGGTTTTTAGAAAATATCTCATTTTTTGTTGTTAAAACAAATATCGTTCCCATATACTGGACAATATGGTGCAATTTGAAACACTATTATGATAACAAAGAGATTTTTATGGCAAAACTGCGTTGTAAATAAGGATATTTTTTTCGTAAAATAACAGAGGGATATCTTATCTTGCAAAGGCTTTTTATTTTGCTGTTTAAGTATGGGGGAAAGGGCTCTTTCAATAATTTATGAGATAAAGAACATGAATAATCAACGCTTTAATGCTTTTGTTCCAAAGCATTTTTAGCGATTATCTCTTTCATCCTTTCTTCATATAAATGTAATGATAAGACCATAAATATAAACGGCAATATAAAGTGAAGGATGAATTGTGAATAATAAATCCATTGTCTCTTTTTTGCCCAATTTTTTAATATGTTGAACGCTTATAGTAAGAAAGAATAGTTAAACACCAGATATTAAGATAAGGAGATTTAAAAGTTATGTTTTTTCCATTTTTAATCGCTTTAGGCACTGCAGTAACAACGGTGTATGGCAAAAAAAATATAAGTTACGCTTTGTGGGTTATTTTGTTCGTTGTTATTCTTCTAACCTTTAATCATCACGCAACTTCTACTTTGAATTTATCTTTTTGAGAGAATGGCCATGGAAAATGTTGAATCTAAAAATCCTCATTTCATCACTTTTATGAATACACTAGGACTGATTGGATTATCTATTGTCTTGGTGGTCGCTTTTTATTATCAATTGGTAAAGTTTGAGTTGCCTTGTCCCCTTTGTCTACTGCAACGCGTTGGATTGATGCTGGCAGGATGTGGGTTCTTGCTCAATATTCACCACAGGGTGAAAAATACGCATTATGGTATGGTTATTATCGGTTGTATGGTCACCAGTGCTGTTGCTGCAAGGCAGGTATTTTTACATATCACACCTGATGATTTGGGATATGGTTCAACGTTCTTTGGATTGCATTTTTATACTTGGGCTTTCATTATTTCTGTCCTTTGTATCTTTGCTGTTGCATTTGTTATGATTTTAGGCGAATTGGCACACAAGTTTAAAGAATTTTCCTCTTTTCCAATCTTGAGTAAAACAGCAAGCTTCTTATTCGTGTTCTTAATTGCAGCAAATTTGATTTCAACGATACTGGAATGTGGTGGCGGACAATGCGCTGATGATCCTGTAAGGTATGAGTTGTTGTCAAATTGGTTCCCTTCACAGTCTTGAGTTTTTTTTAAATTATTCTTCATCATGATTTTACGGTTAAAGAGATCATGACTTTACGGCTAAAGAGGCGGAAATATTGAAAAATCCGCTTCTTTTTTATTGGAGCAATGTTTCATCAAGACTTTTGATCCTATCAAAGGAATCTTTTATCAAAAAATTGGCTTTTATGCCTGTTTGCGTTTCAGATTTTGTAAAAAATTTGGTTTGTCGTTTTTGGGGGCTTACTTATAAGTTTTTTTTAAAAAATCCGCGTTATTTTTATGCGATGTGGAAGGATTCGCTTTAAAAGGAGGGGGGCGAGCTGTTGAATTTTCAAGTGGTGGTGGAGGTTAAAAAAAACACGTTTGTGAAGGACATATTAACGATAAAAATTTTTTGCTCTTGATTTTTTTCGCTCTGTACTAAATAACCCTTTGTATTCATTTTGGTGCTCTGAAGTATTTTAGATGCTTTTAGAGGGAGTAGTTTAAGATTCCAAAAACTATCTCTATAATTTTCTCTAGGGGTTTGTTTCTCATAAACAAACCTCTTTTTTTTATCCTTTTTTGTGAAGCCTTTGTTTGAGAAAAGTTTTAAAAAAAGATGAGCGTTTTGATGATGATTCTTCTTACGAAAAAATATTGAGGTAGAAAAACATTGGCATAAAAAACAAGTTATCATTGTGAATGGTGAAGGCAAAAATCAAAAAAAATTCTCATGTACAACTTTCTGAGAGTGAATCCATTCAACGGATCTTTGTTTATCATAAAAAAAGCACCGTTTGTGGGCGAGATTCTCTAAAAAATTGTAAAAATGCTTTTTATGCGCCCTTATTACCAAAATGGGAGCAAAAAATTTTGTGCTGGTTAATAAAATAATAAACCGGTTTATCTCTATGATTAAAATGAAAATGGGGGATTAAAATTAAAATGGGAACGAAGTTTTAAAGGCGTTTTTTTAAAAAAAGGGGTCATATCATCATTTCGTATAGATATTTCTGTAAATCTGTAAAAGCGTTTAAACAGAAATATGCAAAAAAGAGTGGAGGATTGATGTGTTGTGCAATCTTTGGGGTGTGGTTTGGGCTTTTGCTATGCGTGGAATGTGGGGGAGTGAACTTTAGGGGGGAGTTTGTGAATGGAGCGATAAGTTGGGATGAAAAGGAAATGTAACTGGAGGAGAGGGGCTTGTGAATGGGGGAAAATTGGAAAGGAGAGGTAAGTGTGTGTGGGGGGAGAAGAGAGGATGAACGAGAGGAGGGAGAAAGTGCGTATGGATAGGTTTGAATGGTTGTATACAAGAGGCGGTAGTGTGAAGGGATACATGAAAATAGCGTGGGGGAATGGGAAAAGGCGTGCTTTATGAAGCGCTATCGTTGAGAGAGTGATCTGGATCACATGAAGTGATCGGCGTGGGGAATAGAGTTTGTTTGGTTCTGTCTGTCCCATGTTTTTGAGGGAGAGATTTGAGAGAGTGGCTGTGGGCTAAGAGGCTGAATTTTTATTTACAGACCTTTATTTACAAACCTTTGTTTAGAGAAGTGGTGTGGGGTGGAATTTTGTCCTGTGGGGGCAAGTCAATAGTTTTTTGATCGATAGTTTAGTTTATAGATTTCTTTAAAAATATAAAAGCGTAAAAATATATATCTGTAAAAAAGTAATAATCGTTTAAGCCATAGAGGATTGATGTGTTGTGCAATCTTTGGGGTGTGGTTTGGGCTTTTGCTATGTGTGGAATGTGGGGGAGTGAACTTTAGGGGGGAGTTTGTGAATGGAGCGATAAGTTGGGATGAAAAGGAAATGTAACTGGAGGAGAGGGGCTTGTGAATGGGGGAAAATTGGAAAGGAGAGGTAAGTGTGTGGGGGGGGGGAGAAGAGAGGATGAACGAGAGGAGGGGCAAGAGATAGGGAGAGAAAAATTTGGAGATGGCGTGTCATTTCTTGTCATGCTGAAATCAGTCTTGTCATGCTGAAATCAAGTTCAGCCTAAAAGTTAAAAAATTGGCAGGTAAAGTTTGAGGAAATGAAAGAACTTAAAATGGAGGGTGAGGTTTTTTGAGAACAAAAGAGAGAAAACTGGAAAAACCTCTCCCTTTTTGTGGAATTTTTATTCACAAATTTGAGAAAATAGGGTATGAACGCTGGAAAATAACGCACAGCTTAACAGAATATGTGCATTATATAAGGAAATGATTGTTTATGTCAAAAGAAGAAGTTTTAGAATTTTCGGGTATCGTTACTGAACTCTTACCGAATGCTATGTTTCGTGTGAAGCTCGAAAATGATCATGAAATTATTGCACATACCGCTGGAAGAATGCGAAAAAATCGTATTCGCGTATTAGCTGGTGATAAAATTATGGTGGAAATGACCCCTTATGATTTAACAAAAGGACGCATTATATACCGTTATAAGTAATCTCATGGATGGCTCTGCGCTTTTTTGTAAAAGTTACAGTATTCTTTCTGTTATTTTTAACAGACCTTGAAGGGGTTTTCTCTAACGTGAGAAAAGGCGCATGTTTAAAATGACCTTGAAAAGGTGTAAAATCCAGTGCACAAAAAAAATAAGGAGATCAATGGCGCTTAAAATGGGGTAAGAGGTATGCCGGTTTTGACAAGGGGTGGAAATGAAAATTATAAAAGAGTGGGGGGGAAAACGTTGGGCAGAAAAGCTTGGGGGAAAAGTGCATTTGGAGGAAGAAATTCATTTGGTGCTTGCTTCAGCTTCGCCACGGCGTTTAATGCTCTTAGCGCAAATGGGCATTGAGCCCCAACAGGTTTATGCAAGCGATATTGATGAAACGCCAAAATTAAAAGAACATCCCGCAAATCTTGCCAAACGTTTGGCAAAAGAAAAAGCGCTTAAAGCGAAAGCTTTCTTGCAATGGTATGATCAAAAATCCCAAGAAAATCACAACCTCGTCCAAGAGAGTCAGAACCCTCAAGAAAATCACACCCCCCAAGAAAAATTGCAGAATGTTGATAAAAAACTATCTGGGCAGAAAACGATTATCTTGGCGGCTGATACGGTGGTGGCGGTGGGGCGCACCATTCTTCCCAAACCAGAAAGTGAGGATGAGGCTTATGAATGTTTACGTTTCCTTTCTGGAAGGGCGCACAAAGTCTATGGCGCCATTTGTGCTTTGAATGAAAAGGGAAAAATAACCGTAAAATTGATTGAAAGCCGTGTTCGTTTTAGACGCTTAACCTCTCCTATGATGAAGGCTTACCTTATTTCAGGAGAATGGCAAGGGAAAGCGGGTGGCTATGCTATCCAAGGAAAAGCAGGGGCTTTTGTGGTCTATATTGCAGGCTCTTATTCAAATGTCGTGGGATTGCCTTTGGCGGAAACCGCCGATCTTTTGACCGCTTATCACTATCCACTTTATGATCAGTGGACTGAAGAAACGCAGTAGAAAAATTTTAAGGCAAGAGCCATGCAGGGTAAAGAGCAGCAAAAAGTGTAGGAAAAAGTGCAAAGCAAAAATGAAACAAGGCAAAAATGAAAAAAACGAAAACAGAAGAAAATTTAATGAAAGAGGAGAAAATACAGACATCTCAAAGTCAAAAGAAGCGCCATAGTCCAAAAGAATGCTTTGAGCCAAAAGAACCAAATTTGCCAAAAGAGACGCGTCCTGCGCATCCTTGTCCTATTTGTGGTCAGATGTCGCAAAAATCTGCTTATCCTTTTTGTTCCACTCGATGCCGCGCCATTGATCTTAATCGTTGGCTTTCAGGGTCTTATATCCTTCCCCCACCTCCACAGATTAGTGATGAAGAAGAATAAAGGGCGAGGCAATATTTTCGGACATTAAGCGAATGAAACCTTCCTGCGTCTTAAAAATCTTAATCAGTTGCAAGCCAAAAGCTCTGTGCAGAAAAAGCTCTGTGCAGAGAATAATTATCTAAACACTTGGCAACATGAGGCGTACCAGCCGGAATATACAGAACATCTCCTTGGTCAAGAACAACTTCAATTTCAGGTGCTGATAGTTCATTTTCCACAAGAGATTGTTGCCTAGGTAAAGTTGGATTTTCAACCAGTTTTTTCTAAACTTTCCAAGATTTTTTTACCTTCCAATTGTATAACAAAAACTTCTATTGTGTCGAAGCGAGCTGGTAATCCATTGAAATGAGCACCGGTTAAAAATGGCTTTGCAAATGCATATCCACCAAAAATCTGTTCCAATTTTTTGCACAAAACAGAAATTTTTGGGATGTCTTGAATCAAGGTCTTCTAGCTTAAGCGTCGCCCCCGCCTTGAACTGTTTCAAAAACAAATTCCCGTTGTGTGAGAACGGTGGAGGTTGTGTGCGTTTTGCGTATTGAGGTAAGTTTTAAGGGGAATAGGGTCATTTTCTCGTTTGTGGTCCAATGTCGCAAAAATCTGCTTATCCTTTCCACCCGATGTCGCGCCATTGATCTTAATCATTGGCTTTTTGGGGGCTTATATCCTTGCCACTTTCTTCACAGGTTAGTGATGAAGAAGAATAAAGGGGCGGATTCCTATGGTGGAGGTTGTGTGAGCTTTGCGGTATTGAGGCAAGGCTTGGGGGGAATAGGGTCATTTTCTCGTTTGTGGTCCAATGTCGCAAAAATCTGCTTATCCTTTTTGTTTCACTCGATGTCGCGCTATTGATCTTAATCATTGGCTTTTTGGGGGCTTATATCCTTGCCACTTTCTTCACAGGTTAGTGATGAAGAAGAATAAAGGGGGGATTTCTATGGTGGAGGTTGTGTGAGCTTTGCGGTATTGGGGTAAGGCTTGGGGGGAATAGGGTCATTTTCTCGTTTGTGGTCCAATGTCGCAAAAATCTGCTTATCCTTTCCACCCGATGTCGCGCCATTGATCTTAATCATTGGCTTTTTGGGGGCTTATATCCTTGCCACTTTCTTCACAGGTTAGTGATGAAGAAGAATAAAGGGGCGGATTCCTATGGTGGAGGTTGTGTGAGCTTTGCGGTATTGAGGCAAGGCTTGGGGGGAATAGGGTCATTTTCTCGTTTGTGGTCCAATGTCGCAAAAATCTGCTTATCCTTTTTGTTTCACTCGATGTCGCGCTATTGATCTTAATCATTGGCTTTTTGGGGGCTTATATCCTTGCCACTTTCTTCACAGGTTAGTGATGAAGAAGAATAAAGGGGGGATTTCTATGGTGGAGGTTGTGTGAGCTTTGCGGTATTGGGGTAAGGCTTGGGGGGAATAGGGTCATTTTCTCGTTTGTGGTCCAATGTCGCAAAAATCTGCTTATCCTTTCCACCCGATGTCGCGCCATTGATCTTAATCATTGGCTTTTTGGGGGCTTATATCCTTGCCACTTTCTTCACAGGTTAGTGATGAAGAAGAATAAAGGGGGGATTTCTATGGTGGAGGCTGCGTGAGCTTTGCGGTATTGGGGTAAGGCTTGGGGGGAATAGGGTCATTTTCTCGTTTGTGATCCAATGTCGCAAAAATCTGCTTATCCTTTTTGTTTCACTCGATGTCGCGCTATTGATCTTAATCATTGGCTTTTTTGGGTCTTATATCTTTGCTACTTCCTCTACAGATTAGTGATGAAGAAGAATAAAGGGGCGGATTTCTATGGTGGAGATTGTGTGAGCTTTGCGGTATTGGGGCAAGGCTTGAGGGAGAGGGGGCTGTCTGATCTGTGTTCTTTTTTGGGGGGATGATTTGAGAAAGTGGGTGTGGGGGAAGAAGAGGCGTTATTTGGTGCTTTGTAGCGCAATGATGGTTGGGAACTTTTTTAAAGTGCGCAGAAATTAAGAATATTTTAGAGTGACAGTATCTGTTGTGTCTTATGAAACACTCCGAGGTGTATAAATTTTACTGAAAGGGTTGTATACGCGAAGAATGTTGCTGTGCGCTTTGGTCTAATCAGAGATTAGACACCAAATCGCTTGCTGTTTTTTGTGGGGCAGCTCTCTAAAGTTTTTTAAAAGGGAAAATTCTTTTGCGCTATAGATGTATTGATCATCATGTGCATGATGGTCTTTTGTGACAATATCTTTTGTGACAATATCTGCATAAAAAAAGCTTATAGGGACTTCCAGTTTTTGAGCGATTTCCAGTAAACAGCTTGCGCTTACACGGTTTAACCCTTTTTCATATTTTTGAATTTGTTGGAAACTCACCCCTAAAAAGCTTCCTCATGTCTTTTGAGTAAGCCCCATGGCAATGCGTCTGTGACGAATTCTTTTGCCGATTAAAACGTCAATAAAATGTGGATTTTTGGTCTGCACTTTGTTTCCCCTCCGGTTGCGAGCGCCCTCGCATTGGTATTCCGGGAGTAACAAGTACTGAATCCGAGTCAGCTTTTTGCTTTTAGTGCTAGGACAGCACCTGGACATAGCAAAAACTCCCGGAATCCCGGGACACCCGCAAAGCGGGACAAATTTATGCGTCAAGTATTCGGACTTTCAAATCCCTATTTGGTCGTCGCGTAACCGACCAATGACATTCCATTGATAAAATAATCTTAGAAGATTAGCAAGCACAATCAAAACATCTAGAAAATGAGAGCTGTTGGGCGTTTTAAGAGTTATCCTCTTATATTGTGAAAATATTGTGAAAAAATGTTCTGTGAAGAGGATATGGGGCATGGGATATTTGAGTTGAGGGGGGAAGAGTTGGTGAAAAAATGAGGTTGAAAGCGATGTTGGGGAGAGTGAGGCGGAGATGGGAAAGCTGATTTGCCATGGTGCGGAATGGTGTGAGAGGATTGGGGGGTGAAGAGTCTTGCGAATAGAGAGCAAGTTGAGATGAAGAAGGGCGTTTGATCTATAGAGGCCATGGGGCAAGAGGTTGGATTGTTGATTATAGAGTGGGAGTGGGGAAAATTTTGTCCTTTGGGGCAAGTCAATCGGTCTTGGCAGTTTAGTCTGTATATTTCTGCAAAAATATAAAAGCGTAAAAACGTGGATCTGTAAAAAAGGTTGTTTTAGCCGCAGAGGAGTGATGCATTGTGCAAGCTTTATTGATAAGCAATAGCATGAAAAGAAATGTCCTATAGCATAAGGGTACGCTATGCCTTCCATGTGTTTTATGTACTTTTAATATATATATTTTGTATGTGAAGCATCACTATATGGATAAGCCTTGAAGGCTATCAGAGAAAGTCGGCGTTTTTTTTATTGCGTGAAAAATTGATTTATAATCCCTTGATTACAAACCGATACACTGTTAATACTCTTTATTAGCAAAGGTGTTCTTAACTCTTGGTGTAGGAACGCCTTAGGAGAGGGTGCAATTGAGAGGGGTTTAAGATGTCAAGATATTTATTACCGTTACCGCTTGTGTTGGTGGCTGGTTGTGCATCTATGAATCAGGCAAATTATGTTGATCAAAATATTACCAACTCTGATATAAAATTAATTGCTCATGATTTTGTTCACAATCTTAAACATTCTTTACCGCCAGCTCATACAACGCTTATTGTGAAAAGAAGTAAAAGAGAAGACAATTTTGCACCTTTATTTATCGATCTGTTGCAACGCAATGGATATCGCGTGATCTATACAGATCAACCAAATAAACAGCAAAATGGTATCATTTTGACTTATCAAATAATGCCAATAGATATAGGTATCCTGTCTACTGTCTCTTATGATGAGGCTGGAGTGACACGTTATTATGTCCGTACTTATAAGAGATGAAACCCCTTTGGCGGTTTGTCTAAAAGATGGAGATCATAGATAATAAAGAAAAGAAATGTTGGCAGAAAAATCGCCTTAAGAAGTAAAACTGTAGATCCGTTAAATCAGATAAAATTCTGCTGAGAATGGTGAAAGGTCTTCTTGAGACTGTGATGTTGGTTATTCTTAGGAGAGGTGTTCCTCTATGAGACCGTAAAACAGCGTTGTTTGAGGTCTGGTTATATCCCTACAATTGGGGATATTCTACGATGTTGTAAAATATCATCATTTGGGATTTGGTGATATGGGATATGGGGAAATTTTAAGCTGGGGGGATATGCGCGAAAAATGTTTTTGTGCGCTTTGGTCTAATCAGAGATTAGACACCAAATCGCTTGCTGTTTTTTGCAGGATAGCTCTCTAAAGTTTTTTAAAAGGGCGTGTTCTTTTGCGCTATAGATGTATTGATCATTGTGTGTGTGATTGTCTTTTGTGGTAATATCTTTTGTGACAATATCTGCATAAAAAAAGCTTATCGGAACTTGTAGTTTTGTAGCGATTTCTAGTAAACATTTGGCGCTTACACGGTTTAACCCTTTTTCATATTTTTGAATTTGTTGGAAACTCACCCCTAAAAAGCTTCCTCATGTCTTTTGAGAAAGCCCCATGGCAATGCGTCTGTGACGAATTCTTTTGCCGATTAAAACGTCAATAAAATGTGGGTTTTTAGTTTGAAATTGTGGGTTTTTGGTTTGCATGTTAAGCCCCCTCACCGGTTGCGAGCGCCCTCGCATTGGTATTCCGGGAGTCTAAAAGTACTGAGCTTAATCAGCTTTTTGCTTTTAGTGCTGTTAAGCACCTGGACATAGCAAAATCTCCCGGAATTCCGGGATACCCGCAAAGCGGGATAAATTCATGTATTAAGCTTTCGGGCTTTTAGATCCCTATTTGACCGTTGCGTGGACGATCAAAAACACATGCTCATCAATAAAGGAATTTTAAAAGATTGGCAAGAAAAATGAAAACATCTAGAAAATGAGAGCCGTTGGGCGCTTAAGAATTATCTCATTATCTTCTTATGCTGTAAACAACTGCTCTTTGAGGTCGATATCGGGTAGATAAATTTACACATTGAGGTGTTTTGCGCACGTGTCATGTTGAATATTTAGGGGAGGGCTTGTTTGGTAAGCTTTTTGAAGTACGGTCCTTTGTCCTTTGAGGGGGCGTGATATCAGCAGGTATGGGGCGCTTTAGGAGGAGGTGTTTTGACCACTGATTGGGCGTTTCTTTGCTGTTTTAAGCAAAAGGTGAAGAATGCGTAAAACGCACGGCTTCATCATTTTTACCGATAATGCGTGTTTTTCTGTTTTAAAAGCTTTTCGTATTGATCGTACTCTTGTTGGTGGGTGATGGATAATAAATGGTGGAGCACGATCAAGTTTTGGCTACCTTCAGTTTTTTTTAATCAAGACGAAGACTTAGAAAACAAGGTCCCTAAAATGTTTTTGGTTAAAATTTTCGCTCTTGCGTTATAAAGGCAAGTTTAAATGGAGATGTATATTAAAAACAAAATAGCATTTTTTTCTTAATTTAGTTTCTTTTTTATCAATTTAAGTATAGTATGGTTAATATTAATTTAAATAAAGTAAATAGATAATGAACTTTTTTCAACAACTATAATAAAAACTATATTAGATGTCTTGGAATTTATTGAAAAAAAGTATCATTTGTAATTTGAGCGGGGGAGATAATCTCATGAAATTAGCTACAAACAAGGAAATAATTAACAACTGGTTTGCAAAGGAAGAAAACAGTCACAATTGGCGCCTTCCAGAAGGCTTAAAGGATTTCTATGAGTATAAGAAAGATTCGTTAATAAGTGATCGTAATCTTCAACAGCAAGTTTTGACGCCTTTAATACAGGATATATCGTTAACACCGGGTAATTCCAATCCATTAAATATGTTTCTTCAACAGGGTATGTCTTTTAGTGAACCGCAAAAGGAGAGGGCTTTTGACTCTCTTAAGGAGGAGCATTTTATATCTGTTAAAAATGGAGAAAGTGTTGATCAATTTAAAGTGCATGATCCAGAAATTATATCGGATGAACGAGAAGATAAATATAAATTTACAATGACGTGTGAACGAATAGAGCGTGCTTTTAAAGAAGAACAGGGGCTGTGCAATTTTTTAGATGAGATCAGAACGAAATTCATAGAGAGTGATGATACTCAGTGTTATGATTGGTTAGAAAAGCTCATTGATCGTGCATTAAACAGTGAAGTTGCACCGTTGCAAAAAACACAAGAAATCTACATTCCAGATATTCGTGATTACCATTTAGATGAAAAATTATGCGACCTTGCTAGAAAAATCATTCAAAATGCAGTCGGGATTCTTGAATTTCACTCACGTTTGTACAATGCTTGCTCTTTTAAAAAAGCTTGTTCTTTACGTGATCTTATATTCATTTTTAATTGTAGAGCTCAAGTTCTTGACGAAGTCATGAATATGTCGCCAGTTTACGACGCTAAAAATAAGCTTTTAAAAGTAAAAAATTTTGGTGAGAAAAATAGCGATGTTATTGGTCTTGCTATGTCAAAAAAAGCGATATCTGTAAATGACTTAAAAAGAACAGGGGGGTGCATTTTTGATCCATCCAGTTTGCGCATGAATATCTTTTTTAATATTCATCAATTGTCATTATTTCGTCCTTTTGAAACAATGATTGTCTTTAAAGCAGGGACTGATGATCAGATTAACAAAACAATAGAAATGCAAAAAGACGCCAATAAAACGAAGTTAGAAAAAGAAGCGGAGGAAAAAGCACTAAAAAAGAGTAAAAGTGCTTAAAAAATAATTAATTGAGGCATTCAAAAGTCATTGAAAAATTATAAGTTACAACAAAAATGCAGCTGATTATTCAATCATGCCGTAAAACACTGCTCTTTAAGGGACGTGATATCAGTTATGGAGCACTTTAAGTGGGGTTTGACAACTGATTGGGTGTCCCTTTGAAGTTCATATCACCAATTCTATGAAAGGGCGGGGAACTTTAATGGTAGAAAAGTTTAATATCGGGTGGGTGATATGAAGTTATTTTTAAAAAAGAGTCCCATCGCTCTCTTTTCTTCTCTCTTTATTTCTAAAGTTGGTGATTATGCTTATGAAGTCGTTTTTGTTTTACTTGTTTTAGACGTAACAGATAATGCCTTTTTGATCGGTCTTGTGTATTTTTTTCGATTTATTCCTTTTCTCTTTTTTGGTCCTATAGGCGGTTGGTGTGCGGATAATTTTTCTTTGAAGAAAAATATGATCTACAGTGAAGTGGTGAGATTATTTCCCGCATTCTTCGTGTTTATAACCACTATAACGGGGACTGCAAATATTATTGTGCTTATTTTGGCAGCAATAGGTACAACAATCGGAAGAAGTATTTTTCAACCAAGCTTTCAAGCTGCTATCCTGAAAATTTTTTCAATAAAGGATTTGACAAAGGCAAATAGCCTTGCACAAATTATCAATGAAATTGCCGCCGTCATGGGGCCTTTAGTTTGTTCCCTCCTGCTTTTTTTAGCCAATAAATCCACCGTCCTCATTTTTGATTTTTTTACCTACTTTATTTCTATTATCCTGTTATTGAATCTCATGAATTTAAACGCAAGTAAGACTCAATCATTCAATTTTATAAAAATTTATCGGGAAACAGCTTCTTATCTTAAAGCTATTTCTACTGAAAATAATAACTTGTTTATTACGCTCGTTGGATCGACGTTTGCTATTCTCTTTACAGGGGCAATTTTAAGATTTTTAATTCCAGCTTTTGTTCTCTCTATAGGGGCAGAGGAAAGCTTTGTGAGTTCACTTTTTTCTCTCATGGCTGTGGGAACGATTATCGGTGGTTTGTTCTATCATAAAATGATCGTCAATGTTACATCATTAAAGCTTATGATCTTTTGGCTTCTTTATGGGGGTGTTTTATTTGTTATGCCTTTGGCAGCAATCCTTTCTTTAAAGTTCCTTCTCGTGTTCGCTTGTGTTTTAGGCTTTACGGGGGCATTTGTGGATATTAGTTTAGTCTCAGCGCTTCAATTATATTCTCGTCGTGAAGATTTTGGAAAGAGTTTTGGAACCTTTTCAACCCTCGCAAATTCTGCGGAAGCCGTGTCTGGCCTTATTGCTGGACTTTTTGCCCTCGTTGGATTAATGGGCTCTTTTTTAACGATGTCGGCCTTCATTATTGCTACTGGAATGACTGGTGTTATAAAAATTAAAAAAAGTAAAACGCCCCCTTCATATGACAGTCGAGAATGATCATTGAGCGATTTGAAATCTCCATGTCGTTTCTTTTTTCTAAAAGACAGTGCGTTCATGATCCTATCATGGCGTAAAACACTGATCTTTGAATTGTGGTGATATCAGCTCTATCGCTTTATGCATTTAAGGTGCTTTTTTTGTGTGCGTGGATTGTGGAGCGTGCTTGTTTACACCTTTTGTCGCTCCTTTTGTCGCACCGGCCCCCCAAGGGCGGTGATCTCAAGATAGAGGCGTTTAAAGTGTTGTGTTGTTTACCAAGTGGCTGTGTCCTGAGGAGCGCAGGAGTGTGAGCCTTTCGTTGGTGGCTTTTGAGTGAAAATAGGAAAACGTAAAAACGTGGATCTGTGAAAAGGGTGGGGTAAGCCGTGGAAGCGTGATGCTTTGTGCAAGCTTGGGGGGGCTATGGCGTGGAATGGGATCAGAGGATTGGGGGAAGAGTTTGTTCAATGGAGGGGGCAAGCTGCGGGGTAAAGAGATTATGTTGAGGGTGCTGACGGGACAAGGTGGAGATTAAGGTGTGTGGAATAGGGATGGAGTGTGTGAAGGGGAATAGAAGATGGAGAGTGCCATAGGGTGTGTTGGTGTGTTGATGGGAGGGGGGTGCGGGAGAGAAGAGTGTGGGGAAATGCTGTGTGAGTTTTGTGTCGTGAGGTAAGGCTTGGGGGATGGGGAGTGTTTGATCCTGTCTATACATATTCTTTGAGGGGGAGGTTTGAGAGAGGGGGTAAGAGGTTGGATTGTTGTTTACAGAAGTTGTGCGGGGGGAAAGTTTTGTCTTGTGGGGGGGTAAGTTAATCGGTCTTTTTATCTGCCGTTTATTTTACAGATTTCTTTAAAAATAGAAAAGCGTAAAGACGTGGATCTGTAAAAAAGGGTGGGGTAAGCCGTGGAGGCTTGATGCTTTGTAGCAAGCTTTGGGGGTGGGGTGCTATGGCGTGGAATGGGCTTAGAGGATTGGGAGAAGAGTTTGTTCAATGGAGGGTAAGTTGAGATGGAGAGATTATGTTGAGGGTGTTGACGGGACAAGGTGGAGATTAAGGTGTGTGGAATAGGGATGGAGTGTGTGAAGGGGAATAGAAGATGGAGAGTGCCATAGGGTGTGTTGGTGTGTTGATGGGAGGGGGGTGCGGGAGAGAAGCTTAAGAAGAAAAGGCGCGTTAAGGATGTTGGGGCGTTGATGGAAAGGGGAAAGATTTATGTTGGGTGTGTGGGGGAGGGAAGAGGGGTGCGTATGGCGGGGTAGGGTCAATTTTTTTAAGGGGTGCTTTCATGTTCTTCTTGAGGGCGTTTTCTTGAATGTTTTTTAAAGAATGAGGGGGGGCTTATTTGTCGCAAGCGATGAGGTCATTTAGGGGGCGCTTCTTTTGAAAAATCTTTTATCTTCTCGTTCTATGATGTTTTTTGCATGCGTTGCTGGTCCTTATTTTTTCTTTCGTGTTTTTGCTCTTGCACTCGTTTAGATCACATCCCATATTCATTTTAACACGACAGTTCTTCATGCTTTAACGTTTCTGGTGTTCGTGTGGTGAGGCAGTCTTTATGACATGCTGGGGAGAGCTTTTGGTTTAGTGTTTTTGAGAAAACAAAAGGGCTGGAGCGATGATGAAAAAAAGGATGCAGTTGCTCTGAGAAAGGAAAAAAATGAACTTGGAAAAATATAGCGAACGCGTGCAGGGTTTTTTACAATCAGCACAAAATAACGCTCTCTCTTCTGATCATCAGCAGTTTATGCCGGAGCATTTCTTGAAAGTGTTGTTAGATGATCCCCAAGGATTGGCAGCATCGCTTATCCAAAAAGCAGGGGGAGATCTCAAACTTATTCAAAAGGCGCTTAAAGAAGCGCTTGAAGCTTTGCCAAAAGTACAAGGGGGAAATGGACAACTCTATCTCTCACAGCCGGTGGCAAAAGTATTCGCGCTGGCGGAGGAGCTCGCACAAAAAGCCGGTGATCAATTTGTTACTGTCGAGCGCATGTTGCAAGCGCTGTTGATGGAAAAGTCTGCAAAAACAGCCGATATTCTGACAAAGGCGGGCTTGACCCCGCAGGCGCTTAATCAGGCAATTAATGATCTGCGCAAAGGAAAAACAGCCACAAGCCGCCATGCGGAGGGTCAATATGATGCTTTGCAAAAATATGCCCGTGACCTCACAAAAGATGCACGCGAAGGAAAACTCGACCCTGTTATTGGGCGAGAAGAAGAAATTCGACGCACCATTCAGGTGCTCTCACGGCGGACGAAAAATAATCCCGTGTTGATCGGAGAGCCAGGGGTGGGAAAAACCGCTATTGTTGAAGGGTTGGCACTGCGCATTATCAATGGTGATGTTCCAGAAACTTTGCGCGATAAACAACTCTATGCTCTGGATATGGGCGCGCTTATTGCCGGTGCAAAATATCGCGGGGAATTTGAAGAACGTCTTAAAGCCGTTCTAGCAGAAGTACAAGCTGAAAATGGGCAAATTATTCTTTTTATTGATGAATTGCATAACCTTGTGGGGGCTGGAAAATCTGATGGTCCTATGGATGCTTCCAACTTGTTAAAGCCGGCTCTTGCCCGTGGAGAGCTCCATTGCGTGGGCGCGACAACCCTGGATGAATATCGAAAATATGTCGAAAAAGATGCTGCTCTTGCTAGACGTTTCCAACCGGTCTTCGTACCTGAGCCATCGCTGGAGGATACGATTTCTATCTTGCGCGGGATTAAAGAAAAATATGAACAGCACCACAAAGTGCGTTTGGCAGACAGCGCTTTAATTGCCGCTGCTCGACTCTCTTCCCGTTATATTACTGATCGTTTTTTGCCCGATAAAGCTATTGATTTGATCGATGAAGCGGCTGCACGCTTGCGTATGCAGGTTGATTCAAAACCAGAAGAATTAGATGCTCTCGATCGGCGAATTTTACAGTTGAAAATCGAACGGGAAGCTTTGAAAACAGATGTTGAACCTACAGCAAAAGAACGTTTGAACAATGTGCAAGAAGAACTCAAAACATTGGAACAACAGTCCGCTGAAATGACAACAGCTTGGCAGGCTGAAAAACAAAAATTAGGGCATGCGGCTGACTTGAAAAAACAACTCGAAGAAGCGCGCAATGCTTTGGCAATTGCACAACGGGATGGACAATTCCAACGTGCTGGGGAACTGGCTTATAGTGTTATTCCGGAACTCGAAAAACAATTGACCTTAGCTGAAAATGATGACCAACAAAATCATCTCGTTGAAGAAACGGTAACCGCTGAACATGTCGCGCGGATTGTTTCACGCTGGACTGGCATTCCTGTTGATCGGATGCTGGAAGCAGAACGCGAAGCGCTCTTGCGCATGGAAGATGAAATTGCAACCCGTGTCGTGGGACAGGGTGAAGCGGTTCAAGCGGTGGCGCGGGCTGTCCGCAGAGCACGGGCTGGGTTGCAAGATCCTAATCGTCCTCTGGGGTCTTTTATGTTCTTAGGCCCTACCGGTGTGGGAAAAACCGAACTCACCAAAGCTCTTGCTGCTTTTCTTTTTCAAGATCCCAATGCTATGTTGCGTATTGATATGTCGGAATATATGGAAAAGCATGCCGGAGCGCGGCTCATTGGGGCACCGCCCGGATATGTCGGATATGAAGAAGGGGGTGTACTGACGGAGTCTGTACGAAGAAGACCTTATCAAGTTATTCTCTTCGATGAAATTGAAAAGGCGCATCCGGATATCTTTAATTTGTTATTGCAAGTGTTGGATGAAGGGCGCTTGACCGATAGTCAAGGAAGAACCGTCGATTTTCGTAATACTTTGTTGATTATGACCTCTAATCTTGGTGCTGAATTTTTAACCGCTTTGCCGGAAGGACAAACGGTTGATCAAGCAAAAGACGATGTGATGAATGTTGTCAAAGCTGCTTTCCGTCCGGAGTTTTTAAACCGTATTGATGAGATTATTCTCTTTCAGCGGTTGCAACGTAAAGATATGGAGGCGATTGTTGATATTCAGATACAGCATTTGCAACATTTGCTCAATGAACGCAACATAACCTTGCATATCAAACCAGAAGTCCGACAATTCCTTGCCGATAAAGGCTATGACCCCCTTTATGGAGCACGCCCCCTTAAACGGATTATCCAAAAGGAAATTCAAGATCCGCTCGCAGAAAAAATCTTATTTGGAGAAATTCACGATGACACAGTGGTGACAGTGACAAAACAAGGAGATCGCTTGGATTTTGCACCTGAAACATAAGTGGGAAATTCCACGGGATAGAGGGGGGCGATAATCCTCTTATACCATAACAGCGTTGGTGTTAGGGGCGCTGAGTGTACTGATTATAATACCATGCGTGGTTGGACAGAGGCGTTTGGATTTTTGTAGATCAGTCTTTTTAAGAACTTTTATTCTTTGTCCCCATGGGGACGAGTGTAAGAATATTTAGGAAAAGTTTGCTTGTTGAAATTGATAAAACAATGTTTTTGAGGTGCCTTCGGTGCACTGCTCTGCATGAGTGGTTGGTCAGAGAAATATGCTCTAAGATGTTGGATTCTTGATAGAGCCGTGCGCGGGGTGGATAAACGTTTCATTTGGCTGATTTCTGTAAAGCTGTAAAAGCGTAAAAATGTGGTTCTGTAAAAGTGAAGTGGACGTGCAAGGACGTGGGGGATTTAGGCGTTGTGTCAGCTTTGGAGGGCGTGGTTTGGTTTTTTGCTATGGGGTGGAATGGAGAGAGAGGATTTGGAGGTGGCGATTTTGTCAATGGAGAACACAAGTTGGGGGGGAGAGGACAAGTGGGAATGAAGAGAGGGTGTATTGGTGCGTTGATGGGAGAGATGAGGAAGCGTGCGTATGGAGGGGTATACAAGAGGCAGTGTGCAAAGGGATGTATGAAGGGGCTGAGAGGAGATAGAGCTTGCTTGTTGGAATTAATGAAATGCTATCCTTTGAAAAAGGGTGATCTGAAGGTGGGGGCGTTGAGTCTAAAAGCTTAGGCTTGTCGTTTACGCAGTGATGTGGACGTTTTGTTTTTTTTAGGGAAGATGCTTAAAAACTTTCGGTCTTTGGGAGGCGGCAGGTAATTTGATACGAGCGTTATGAAAAGCTCTTTTAAAAAGCCTTTTTAATTTGTATGCCAATCGAACTTTATAGATCTACGCCGATAGCTTTAGCTTGCATCTTTTCGTAAAGTTTTTGCATTGCCTTGATATTTTCTCTTCGCATGTCAATAATTGATTTTTCAACGGATGTTAAACGCGCTTTGTCCAAATTTCCTAATCGTGCATAATGGGATGCCATGGTTTGGTGTGCTTCATCATAAGGCAAATCACCTTTACGATTTTTGGGTAAACTATAAGCCTCATTGATCACTTTGTAATGCGTAGGATCATTAACAAGTGCTCCGTGCTTCTTAACAACATTTATTTCAGTTAATGCTGTGGCTGCTGGTCATAGCCTGGCTATTGGCATATCTGAGTAAGTCACTTTTTATTATGCTACGCTCTGTATCAAGAAGCGATGATAAATCCCCGCTCTTTCCAACGTTACGAATATGATTACACAAATCATTTCGTATATCACATAATCTCTTAGCGGCTAATGTATCATTGATTTTTTTCACATAGCCTTCTTCACGAGACAAAATCCGTTCTAATTCTTTAGAAATAATGACCTCCTATCATAACGCCTTTGTCTAACCAATCTGGACCATATTCTTCATCCGCATTCTTTGTAGAAAATCCCATATCACGTATAAATTGCGCTCCATTTTGAGATCTAAGAAATAAGAGTGTGTGCGCTGGTAAATCAGCCATTGCTAACCATTCCCATGCTGCTTTGTCATCACCAGCATGATCTGCTGCTTCTGATTCAGCAAGGTAGATACAGTCTTGATCTAAACCGCCTACTCGTAATTCTTCACGTTCAGCATCTGTCATATAACTTTTGGGTAATTTCTTTTGCATAGGAAATTCCTTTCTGTAATCTTCTTTTAAATATTAGTCTCATGGTTGAAACTGATCAATTAAATTTTCTAGACACTTTTCAATCTGTCGTGTGAGAGGAAAATTAAGCTATCTGTTTTTACCTTTGATGTTTTTTATCAAGGAAAACTATCGTTTGAGGGGATGTGATATGAAGGGGGCTTGGCTTGGTGAAGTTGGAGTGTAGCGTATTGTTGCCTGAGTGGTGTGGACGTTTTTTTGGGGAATCTGCTTTTGGAAGTGGGATTGTCAATCGGTGTTGATCAAAACTTTCATTCTTTGAGGGAGGGCAGAAAATTTTTTAAAAGAGACGGGTCAGAGAGTGGTGGAATGCCTGGAGAATGGAGGAAAAGTCGTGGGAGGATAAGCTTGTTGGGAAATTAAGTGGTTATGGGTTGCGCTTTCGTAAAACTGTTGTGGACGTTTCATTTGGCTGCATTCTGTAAAGCTGTAAAAGCGTAAAAACGTGGTTTTGTGAAAATGAAGGGGAGGTCAAGATTATGGGGGATTTAGGCGTTGTATAGGCTTTGGAGGCGTATTGGGGCTTTTGTCATGGGGTGGAATGGAGAGGGAGAATTTGGAGGTGGCGATTTTGTCAATGGAGAACACAAGTTGGGGGGGAGAGCACAAGTTGGAGGAGGAAACAAATTGGGATGAAGAGCGCGCGCGCGTATTGGTGCGTTGATGGGAGAGAAGAGGAAGCAGAGAGAGGGAGGAGAGAATGGGATGAAGGGGGCGTGGTTACTATAAGATAGGGGGGGAGTGTGAAGGGGGGAGAGGTTGGTTTTATGATCACAAGGTATGGCGCATTATTGTACAGCGCGCTGTCGTGAAATGGCAAAAGCAGTCAGGCCATGTTTTTTCAAAAACGCGTGAATGAGCAACATAATGATGTTGTATTTTGTGCTTTATGTTTTGGGCATTCTGGTTGCATGAGAAAGATGATTATGAGAAAGAATGACACAAAATATTAAAAGAACAATATAAAAACTTGACAAGGTCAATGTAAAAATGTATCATAATGGCATAATCAGCATTGTATCTTTAAACCAGAGCAGATTGAGAGCCCCCACATAAGAGCTCTTGCGAAGATGGCATTGTGAAGACGATGGGTAAGAAGATAATGCGATGAGGGTGCTCAAGGTTTTTCCAAAATTTTGTTGCTTTTTTGCTTGTTGCTCTTTGATGTTGTCAAGGGATGCTGAACAAGGGGGATGCTGAACAAGAGGGGACTGCACAAGGGGCGGTGTTGCAAGAGGGTGTTGTTTGACGTGGAGGGATGTCCTTCTCTATGGGGAAGCTGCTGTACATTATTGGAGGCGGGTAGATATCCGATATCGAAAGCTTTAGGTGCAGGGGGAGAGCGACGAATAATGTTTGTTGGCATTTTTATCTAATCGGAAATTAACCACCAAATTGCCTTTTGTTTTTTAGGGTGGAGTTCTCTAAAATTTTGTACAAGGGTCTGTTCTTTTTCGCTATAGATTTCTTGGTCATAGTGTGGGGGATGTTCTGGAGTGTTTTCTTTTGAAATATTCGCATAAAAAAAGGTAATGGGAACCTCTAGCGCATTGGCAATTTCTTGTAAACGCCCTGCGCTTACACGGTTTAACCCTTTTTCATATTTCTGGATTTGTTGAAAACTGACACCTAAATGGCGTCCTAATTCCTTTTGAGAAAGCCGCATTGAAATTCTTCTGTGACGAATTCTTTTGCCAATAGAAATATCATTAAAATTGGGATTTTTGGTTGGAAAATGTGAATTTTTGGTTTGCACTTTATGCCCCCCGCCGGTTGCGAGCGCCCTCGCATGAGTATTCCGGGAGGTTGAAAATACTGAACTCGAATCAGCTCTTTGCTTTTAGTGCGGTCGAGCACTTGGACATAGCAAAAGCTCCCGGAATTCCGGGATACCCACAACAGTGGGACAAATTCATGTACGAGTTTTCGGGTTTTCAACTCCCTATTTGACCGTTGCGTGGACGATCAAAGCACCTTTTGAGTGATAAAGTAATTTCAGAAGATTGGCAAGAAAAATTAAAACATTTACCTATGCTGCACATTCGTAAAAGAGTGTTGTTCTAGGGGCTGTGATCTAAAGTCAATAGAGGGAACTCACTTTAAGGAACGCTGGAGTGTTGACAGACCAGTAATTATAGAGTGAAGCGGGGAAAATTTCGTTTGTTACTTTTTGTAAAAATGGAAAAGCGTAAAAGCGTGGATCTGTAACGTGATGCGAAGGATTTGGGGCTTTGTGGCGGCTTTTATCTAATCGGAAATTAACCACCAAATTGCCTTTTGTTTTTTAGGGTGGAGTTCTCTAAAATTTTGTACAAGGGTTTGTTCTTTTTCGCTATAGATTTCTTGGTCATTGTGTGCGTGATGTTCTGGAGTGTTTTCTTTTGAAATATTCGCATAAAAAAAGGTAATGGGAACCTCTAGCGCATTGGCAATTTCTTGTAAACGCCCTGCGCTTACACGGTTTAACCCTTTTTCATATTTCTGGATTTGTTGGAAACTCACTCCTAAGTGGCTTCCTAATTCCTTTTGAGAAAGCCGCATTGAAATTCTTCTGTGACGAATTCTTTTGCCAATAGAAATATCGTTAAAATTGGGATTTTTGGTTGGAAAATGTGAATTTTTGGTTTGCACTTTATGCCCCCCGCCGGTTGCGAGCGCCCTCGCATTGGTATTCCGGGAGTCTAAAAGTACTGAATCCGAGTCAGTTTTTTTGCTTTTAGTGCTTTTGGCACCTGGACATAGCAAAAACTCCCGGAATTCCGGGATACCCACAAAAGTGGGTTTATTTGTACGCTCGGATTTAGGGCTTTTAGTTCCCTTATTGACCGTTGCGTGGACGATCAAAATATCTTTTAAGTGATAAAGGAGTTTCAAAAGATTAGCAAGAAAAATAAAATATTTATCTATGCTGCACGCTCATAAAAGAGTGCTGTTCTGAGGTGTGGTGAAGAGAGCAGGAATATTAAGGCGTGCTTTATGAAGGACTATCTGTTTGAAGGGTGATGATCTGAAGCTCGTAGGGGATATTTTGCTCCATAAGGCTGTGTTGTTAATGGACCAGTGTTGACTAAAGTAGTGTGGGGTGTTGGTTTGGAGGATTTTTCTGTAAAGGCGCAAAAGCGTGAAAACGTGGATTTGTAAAAAGGTTAGGGAAAGTTCAATGTCGTGGAGGATTTGCACGTTGTGTGGGCTTTTAGATCGTGTTGCCCTTTTGTGAGGGCATGGAATGGAATGAGCGGTTTGGGGGGGCAAGGAGTCTGTGTATGGAGCAGGGGGCTTAGATGAAGAGGGATGACGAGAGAAAAAATATTTTAGAGCTGGATGGACACAAGCTTGATAAAACACTCTGTTTTGAGGGGGGATCTCGAAGTGAAAAATCCGGCTTCTTCTAAAGAAGAAGCTAGACTGTTCAAAAAATGGCGCTGGATGAAGTCTTGGTCCTTTAAGGTGAGGGGAGTGGAAGTCAAAATTCAGGCGATTAAGGATCAGGTCTTAAAGTTTTTTAATCCAGTGGACAAACACGAATAAGATGACCGTCAGGATCTTTGATGAGGAAGGTTCGTCCAAATACGTCCGTATAGGGTTCTTTCAAGACATTTATCTCAACGGTGGTTTGTTCTTGCCATTCTGCATAGAGTTTATCTACGTCCTCTCCGTGAGGTAACATAATGCCAATTTCTGAAAAACGAGACACATTTTCCTCAGGCGTATCGCCTCCAGACCAGAGAGCAAAGAGGGCATCACCCGAAGAAGTAAATGCAACATAGCGTGGTGAGACGAAAATAGGCTCTTTTTTGAAGATGAATTTGTAAAAAGCGGTAGAATGCTCGATGTTTGATACGTATATCAACTGTAGGTTCGGGGTAACAGGATAAGAGGGGATCGTGCTCATAAATTCTCCATTAATAGCGGTTTCCTAACACAGTATACCTCTATAGGGGATATTTCAACAAGAAATTGTGAAACTTCCATTCGCGGAGTGTTTTATTTATTCCATCATGCCGTTAAACACTGCTCTTTAAGGGCGGTGATATCAGGCATGGAGAACTTTAGGCGGGGGGTATTTTAAAAACTGATTGGGTGTTTTCCTTTGCTGTTTAAGCAAAGATAGAGGATATGTAAAACGCACTGCTTCATCATTTTTTTAGATGATGAGCGTTTTTCTGCTTTAAAATTTTACTATCAAACAGCGTTGTTTGGAGGGTGGTAATCTGAAGCACATGAAGTGGGGAGCCAAGGGGGCTTTGCAAGATTTTGGTCAACGTTTATTGAGCAGGGTGGTGGTCAATTTTCGTAAAAATGGAAAAGCGTAAAGGCGTGGATCTGTAACGTGATGCGAAGGATTTGGGGTTTGTGGCGGCTTTTGTCTAATCGGAAATTAACCACCAAATTGCCTTTTGTTTTTTAGGGTGGAGCTCTCTAAAATTTTGTACAAGGGTCTGTTCTTTTTCGCTATAGATTTCTTGGTCATAGTGTGGGGGATGTTCTGGAGTGTTTTCTTTTGAAATATTCGCATAAAAAAAGGTAATGGGAACCTCTAGCGCATTGGCAATTTCTTGTAAACGCCCTGCGCTTACACGGTTTAACCCTTTTTCATATTTCTGGATTTGTTGGAAACTCACTCCTAAGTGGCTTCCTAATTCCTTTTGAGAAAGCCGCATTGAAATTCTTCTATGACGAATTCTTTTGCCAATAGAAATATCATTAAAATTGGGATTTTTGGTTGGAAAATGTGAATTTTTGGTTTGCACTTTATGCCCCCCGCCGGTTGCGAGCGCCCTCGCATGAGTATTCCGGGAGTCTAAAAGTACTGAACCCTAGTCAGCTTTTTTGCTTTTAGTGCTTTTGGCACCTGGACATAGCAAAAACTCCCGGAATTCCGGGACACCCACAACAGTGAGTTTATTTGTACGCTAGGGTTTAGGGCTTTTAGTTCCCTTATTGACCGTTGCGTGGACGATCAAAATATCTTTTAAGTGATAAAGTAATTTCAAAAGATTAGCAAGAAAAATTAAAATATTTTACCTATGCTGCACATTCGTAAAAGAGTGCTGTTTTGAGGTGTGGTGAAGAGAGCAGGAATATTAAGGCGTGCTTTATGAAGGACTATCCGTTTGAAGGGTGATGATCTGAAGCTCGTAGGGGATATTTTGCTACACAAGGCTGTGTTGTTAATGGACCAGTGTTGACTAAAGCGGTGTGGGGTGTTGGTTTGGAGGATTTTTCTGTCAAGGTGCAAAAGCGCAAAAGCGTGGATCTGTAAAAAAGGTTAGGCGAAGTTTTAGGTCGTGGAGGATTTACACGTTGTGTGGGTTTTTAGGGCGTATTACCCTTTTGTGAGGGCATGGAAGGGGATCAGAGGTTTGGGGGGTGACGGTTTCGGCATTATGGCAGCTTTTGGCTTTTTGGGGGGTATTGTTGCGTGCTTTTGAAGGTTCGTTGCTGATTTTCATGACATTGTTTCATGGCATGGAATTGGTTTTTCTTGATTGAAAGGAGCATGATGATGGCTGAGAAAAATTGTCTTCCCTTACGTCGAAGAGGACGCAAAAAAGGGGCTTTAAATAAAATCACAAAGCGGTTTAATGAAGCCTTACTTACAGCCGCTGAACAAGCTGGATCTCAGTATGGGAAAGATGGGTTGGTGTCGTATCTGCAATATCATGCGCTGAATAATCCTGTGCCTTTTTTTTCGCTGTTGGCAAAAGTTTTACCTCTGCAGGTGACTGAAGAAGGAAATGTCAAAACAATTTCGCGGATTGAGATTGTTCCCGTGAAATCAAAAGAGCCCCAATCAGAAAAATGTGATCTTGAAGCGTGACCTTAAGGAAATTCAAGCGTGTGCTATTGAAAAATGTAAGGCGGGTGAGAGAAGAAGTCGTCTTGGAAGGGGGGCTGTTTTTTCGCTGTTGGCAAAAGTTTTACCTCTGCAGGTGACTGAAGAAGGAAATGTCAAAACAATTTCGCGGATTGAGATTGTTCCCGTGAAATCAAAAGAGCCCCAATCAGAAAAATGTGATCTTGAAGCGTGACCTTAAGGAAATTCAAGCGTGTGCTATTGAAAAATGTGAGGCGGGTGAGAGAAGAAGTCGTCTTGGAAGGGCGCTGTTTTGAGGGACGATGAGTCAAGGGCGTTTAGAGGTTATCGGGTTGGTTAGGCGCTTGTGATACTGGAAGATGTTCGGTGGAGAGCGATGAGGCGTCAAGGGCGTGTGCTGGAGGGGCTTTGGTGGATGATGCCATAAAGGTGTCGTGGGGCACAGAGGCTTTGGTGCAAGGGGTTTTAGGGGATATGAGAAAATACCGTTTTGATGGGTGAGGAGTGTGACACTTTAAGAGGGTGTGATAGGCGGCTGGTTGTGCTTTAGGGCACTCTTGAGGGGGGAATACCGTGCTTTTGTGGGGGACAGGAGTGCGGTGTTTGAAGGGTGGGGCTTTTTGCGCGCCTTGGGGAGTGGGGGGCGCATACAAAAAAGGGAATGCTCAAAAAGCGGGATGTATTACGTATCTGGATGAAGAGAAGAGAGCGCTTTTGAGATAAGCTTTTTTCTTTCAATGGTTCTAGAATAATGAAACTTGGCATCATCAAATTGGCATCATCAAAAATGTGGAGCGCAATTGTTGCTAAAGTATAAAAAATTATCATGACAACGGTTCAAAAAAATTCTCAAAAAATGGAGCGGAAAACGGCTCAAGTGGCTCTTATTCCAAAGCTTATTCCTGTCTTTACCGGAAAAGCAGATGTTCGGGCGGCTTGGGGCGGACGAGGCTCTGGAAAAACACGCTCTTTTGCTTTGATGACAGCGGTGGTGGGATATCGCCATGGAATGGCAGGAGAACGCGGGATTATCCTTTGTGCGCGACAGTTTCAAAATTCTCTCAATGAGAGCTCTTTGGAAGAAATTAAACGCGCAATTGAAGCTTACCCTTTTCTGCAAGATTATTATGAAATCGGTGATAAATATATTAAATCAAAAGATGGACGTATTTCTTATGTGTTTGCGGGGCTTGATCGAAATATCGCGAGTATTAAATCAATGGGGCGGGTGTTCCTTTGCTGGGTGGATGAGGCGGAGCCGGTCACGGAGACCGCTTGGCAAACCCTTATCCCAACTTTGCGCGAAGAGGGAGATGATTGGAACGCAGAATTATGGGTTACTTGGAACCCATATCATGAAAATGCCCCCGTGGAAAAACGTTTTCGAAATGTCGATAATCCCAATATCAAAGGCGCACAAATTAATTGGCGCGATAATCCGCAATTTCCCAAAAAGCTTAATCGAGATCGATTGGATGATTTGCAGCAAAGACCAGAGCAGTATAACCATATTTGGGAAGGCGAATATCTCCAAGCTGTGCAGGGGGCTTATTATCAAAAATGTCTGCTCGAAGCTGAGATGGAAGGGCGGATTACCACCGTTCCACGGGATCCTTTGATGCAGGTGAAAATCTTTTGGGATATCGGAGGAACCGGTGCAAAAGCCGATGCAACCGCTTTGTGGGTCGCGCAATTTGTGGGACGCGAAATTCGTGTGCTTGATTATTATGAAGCTCAAGGGCAACCACTCTGTGAACATGTGGGGTGGATCTTTCAAAGGGGATATGAAAAGGCCCTCATGGTCTTGCCCCATGATGGCGCAACAAAAGATCGTGTTTATAATGTCAGTTTTGAAAGTGCCCTCCAACAAGCCGGTTTTCAAACCAAAATCATTCCTAATCAGGGAACAGGCGCGGTCAAAATGCGTATCGAAGCCGTAAGGCGTTTGTTTCCTGCTCTATGGTTTAATCGTGACACAACAGCTGAGGGGAGAAAAGCGCTCGCTTGGTATCATGAAAAGCGTGATGAACAGCGCAATATTGGTCTTGGCGCTGAACATGACTGGGCAAGCCATGGGGCCGATGCCTTTGGATTGATGTGTGTGGCTTATGAACAGCCCCATGCGAGAGCGCGAAAAAAACCTTATCACTCTTCTCTCCATTCTCAAACTTCATGGATGGCTTTTTAATGAATATGTCTACAGATTCTTCTTTTTCTTCTTTCAATCACATCGAAACACTTGAACAGCAAGCGCTTTTTAAAAAACTCATTGGGTGGTATCAGGACGATATTGTTCATATCGAAAAATGGCGAAAAAATGCCCAAGAAGACTACGATTTTTATAATGGTCGGCAGTGGAATGAGCAAGACTTGGCTGTTTTGAACGAACAAAATAGACCGGTGATGACTTTTAACCGTATTGCCCCGCTGATTAATGCTGTCATTGGGGCTGAGCGCAATAATAAACGACAAGTCCAATTTATTCCACGACAAGAAGGCGCTGCCTTTGCAAACCAGATCTTGACAGGGGCCGCTGAATGGTTTCGCGATGAAGCTGATGGGGAATATGAAGATTCCGATGCTTTTCAAGATGCGATCATTTGCGGTATGGGGTGGACAGATACCCGCCTTGATTATGAAGAAGATCCACAAGGAAAACCTATCATTTCGCGGCTTGACCCTATGAAAATGGTCTGGGATGCTAGTGCTGTTAAGCCTAATCTTATTGATGCACAACGTTTATGGTATATTGATGAAAAACCTCTGGCTGTTGCTCAACAAATGTTTCCCCATGTGCATTGGAGTGATCTTCATGCCGATTGGGTGAAACATCAGGGGTTTTTACATTCAACTAACGGTGGGGTGACAAAAAACTCCCAAGGAGAAGGAGCTTATCTGGAAGAGGGAGGAGAGGCTGGCGGTTCTCAACGGCCTAAAATGGTGACATTGGTTGAATGTCGATGGTTTGAACGTGAGGTGGTTTATAAAGTGCTCGAACCGCAAAGTGGTCAATTTATTGATTATTCAGAGCAGGATTTTCAAAGTTTAAGTAAAGCCTTTCCAGATGTTCAAGCAACAAGGTTGACCAAAAAAATTGTTAAACGGGCATTTTTGGGGAGAAGGTTGCTTGATGTCCCGGATAAGCCTTTGGTCCCTGCAGGTCAATTGGGATGGGAGTGTATTACGGGTACTTTTGATAAATTAAGCCGACAATTTTACGGGCTTGTGCGCCCTACAAAAGATCCGCAACGCTGGGCAAATAAATATTTTAGTCAAGTGATGCATTTGCTCAATAGCCAATCAAAAGGCGGGATTATGGCTGAACGTGATGCCTTTGATGATGATCGACAAGCCCTTGAGAGTTGGGCGAGAGCCGATAGCATTACTTGGTTGAAAAGTGGGGCTGTCTCTGGGGGCAGAATCCAGCCTAAACCGGTGGCACAATTTCCCCAAGGTTTTTTCCAATTGTTTAATGAAGCAAAGAGCGCTCTCGAGCAGGTGACGGGCTTGTCTTCTGAATTTATTGGAACAAGAGCGGTTAATCAGCCTGGTATTTTGGAACAACAACGCCGACAATCTTCCCTTAATCTGTTGGCTGCCTTTTTTGATGCTTTGCGTCGATATCGGCAACGACAGGGGAAAATTATTCTCTATCTTATTCAAAATTATCTCTCTGATGGGCGGTTGGTGCGTATCGCAGGGGATGAAAATGCCCAATATGTACCCTTAACACGTGAAATGGTGACAAGTTTGGAATATGATATTGTCGTGGATGATGCACCAACAAGTCTTAACGAAAAAGAGCGGACTTTTGCATTGATTATGCAATTGCTTCCTTTGATGCAAAATTTTGCAACACCAGAGATTATGCTCGATCTCTTACGCTATTCCCCTTTGCCGGCTTCACTGATTCATAAAATTGCGATAAAGGCGCAAAACGCTCTCCAAGAAGAGAAAAATGATTCAGCACAAATGGGGCAGAATGTCGGAGCAGAGCAGATGATGCAGATGTTGCAAAGGGCAAATGCGCAACAGTAGGACGCTTTATAATGGCGCTTTAATAATGCGCAATGTTGGATAAATTTGATCCAAGTGAAGTGATCACGGGAAGGGTGTCCATAAACTTTCATCTTTCGTGTTGCTTATGCCGTGTCATGGCGCCTCTGTTTATCGCAAGAGGCGTTGTTTTGTGGGGTAAGGCATGTTGGGAAAAATGTTCGATAAAGCCTCGTTGTTCATGGTGGGGAGCAGGGGGAAGGTATCTTGCCCTCTTGGGTGTGCGGGGTGAGGTATCGATAGGTTGGAGATCATGTGCGCAGAGCACCTTGGGGGGGATCAATGCTTATAGGCTGTTTTATCGGAAAAATTTCATTTTATTGTTTTTTAAAAAAAAGAAAAGGCTAATGTCATGGATCAAGAACACTTAACGCCGGCAGAACAAAACCATTTGAAACAGGATTTTCTTGCCTCAACGCAAGGGGGAGAAGAGGGGGAAAGTGGAAGAGAAGAAAAAACTTTGGAAGAAAATTTTCAAGAACAAAGATTTCAACAACAGTTATCCTCGCAAGAAGGCGGAAAAGAGGTTCAAGGGGAAGACAATGCGCCACCAGATCCACAAAAGGATTTTATGGGCTATATGCAATGGTTGGGAAAAACACTCCAAAAACAAGGGCTGTTACAGGAAAAACAACAACCTTCCCCGGCTCGAGAAGCAGAACAGTTGCAGGCATTTTATCAGCAGTCTGTTGCAAGTGTTAAACAAAAGCACCAGGATTTTGATCAGGCGGCTGATTTTATTTATGAAACGCGTGCGAAACAGTTGGCCGCTTTTGCTTCGCTCTATCCTGAGATGGCCGATCCCCAAAATATTGATGCAAGGATTGGTGATGAATTGAAGCAGATCTTGCGCGATTGTGCGCAAAAAAATCAAAATCCAGCTGAAGTGATTTACACGATTGCACAAAAGTTTGGTTATAGCAATGTTCAGAATAACATGGGGGAAAATTTGCAGGAAAGACACAATTCAGCCCGGACTCTTGCTGCTTATAATGGCGTGACGCCAAATGGGCCGATTTCTTTGGATATGCTGGATAAAATGTCAGAAGCAGAGTTTAGCACTTGGGTTGCTGATCCTAAAAATAAAGCGGCTTTTAATCGTTTAATGGGGGGAAGAGAATTTTAATCACAAGAATAGTATTTACGCGAAAATGTGATGAAGCTTTTGGTGTAGTAGGGATGTGGGGGATGTTCTTTTGTGGGACCCATGAGAGGGTTTCTTGTGCGTGAAATGCGGAAGGGATATGCGTGGGCTTGAGACTCGCGTGTGTGTGGGCGTTCTCAAAGGACAGACGGGGTAAGGAGAGTTCTTATCAGGGGGAGGCAGACTAATAGAAACAAAACACACAAGAACAATCTAGGCACCATTTGAAATGAAATGTGGTGTTTTGAGCGCTCGGCACTTTGCCGGGTTTTTTTTATGTCAATAAACTTTTCGAGGATAAAATGACTGTAACTTATATCGGACTCAATGACCCAATGGCAGTGCGCACATGGTCTAAACTCTTAAATCAAGAAGTCTCAAAAGCAATCCCAATTGCACCATTAATTGGGGATGATTCAAACAGTATCGTACAGTTAAAGGATGAAACCACAAAAGCAAGTGGCGATTCCATTAGCTTTAATTTGCGTGTGCAGTTGCTCGGTGATGGGGTGAGTGAAGGGCAAACATTGGAAGGCAATGAAGAAGCTCTACAGTTTCTCAATGATCGTTTGGCGATTAATGAACTCGTTCATGCGGTGCGGGTCAAAAATGAAGGCACCATTGATCAGCAACGCATTCTCCACGATTTGCGCACGGAAGCAAAAAATGGTTTGGTTGATTGGTATGCAGATCGCTTAAGTATGATGTTCTTCATTCAAGTGTGCGGATATACCGCAAAATCCATTAACTTTGAAGGGCGATCCATTACACTTAAACCCGTTCATTATGGTTTTAATGCCCCAACGGCGCCAACCAATAAACGCGTGGTGCGTCCGAATGATAAAACAAAAGATGAAGATTTAAAAGAAAATGATGTGTTTAATCTTAAACTAATCGATAAAGCGGTTGAACGCGCTAAATTAGCGAATCCTAAAATTCGTCCTGTACGGATTGATGGGGAAAATGTCTATGTACTTTATCTTCATCCAACCCAAGTAACGCAATTGCGAACCAATACCGATGCGGGGCAATGGCTCGACATTACCAAGGCAATCTATAGTGGAAGCCGTATCAAAAATCCGCTCTATGATGGATCTTTGGGCATGTATAATGGTGTCGTTTTACGTGAAGCTGAACATATTACCGAAGGGGTTGAATCGGGAACCGCAAATAAAGCTGTCCCTAATGTGCGTCGTGCGGTGCTGCTTGGGGCGCAAAGTGCTGTGATCGCTTTTGGAAAAGATCGAGGCGCTACACGCTATAAATTGGTGGAAGAGCTCTTCGACTATGAAAGAGAATTTGGGGTCGCAGCAAAAACCATTATCGGTATGAAAAAAACCTGCTTTACCTTGCCAGGAAGTGCGCAAGGAGCTCAAGATTTTGGAACAATCGTCATCCCAACTTATGGAGCACCGGCTTAAAGCAAATGCTTGCTTCCTTCTTTCCCCCAACAAGAGGATTTTGTTGGGGGAGAAATTTAAAATACTTCTAGAAAAAGGATAGGCTTATGACTGCTTTATCTCGTGATCCTAACAATCGCGATCTTACACATTCAGATCGCTCGCAAACTTTTGCTTCTATGGTCGCGCTTATTCAAGATGAAATTGACGATACAACAGCTGAATATTCCCAGCAAATTCAAGATTCAATTGTTACAGCTTTGCGTTTGTGTGAACGTGAACCCTTTTTCTTTAATGAAAGGAGAAAAAGCACGTTCAAAACACAAAGCGAAAAAACATGGTATGGAAAAGAAGAAGGCGTTTTTATTGAGTCAGAAAAAACGCTGGAAGAAGTCTTTTTAGCAACAAAGAATACAGCACCAACAAAGTTATTTTTTAAGCCTTTAGAAGTGTTGCATCAGCAATATGGTATGCATCCTGAGTTAGGAACACCATTCTTTTATACGTGCCTTGATCAAAAAATAGGACTCTTTCCAACGCCAGAAAATGTCGAAACCGTGCAGCTTTCTTATACACCTATTCATGTTAGCGATGAACAGATCAAAGAAGACAACAATCCTTGGTTGATTTATGCTTTTGATCTCATTAAAGCACGGGCAAAATATGAACTTTATAAAAATATCCTTAAAGATCCTGAATATGCTGCCGTTTCTTTTAGAGATTTTCAAGAACAGCTTCAAGCTTTGCGTATTGAAACATCACGCAGAAAAGGTTCTTCAAAGATTCAGCCAATGAATTTCTAAAAGGATTTTTTTTCAATTGTTTATGCTTAAGATGGGCATTGAAGACTGGACGAGTGCTTATGTTTTTAAGTGTTGCTTTGGGGGCTTCATGCGTTTTGGAGTCTGGATTGGTTTTGAGATCCAGATTGACTTTGAGGCGTAGTGTTGAGGATGAACCGCTGTTGGGGGCTTGTAGACGTGGATATTTTTGCAATAAATCAACTGTAGGTTATTTCTTTGTGGGATTTTTTTGCTCTCGGTTTTAAGAGCTCTTATGGTTTTAACCACAGCAACCTTGGTCTCTCTTGAAATGGATGAGTCTCTTGACACTGGTTTCTTCAAAGATTTATGGGGGCTGGCTTTTTTTTCAATCTTGGGGGGGCGTGCTGGTATTAGTGGCTGGTATTGGAAAGTGTTGAGGGATGATTTGGGCTGAGCTTTGGTGAGGGCAGTGGGCTTGCCATGATGGGTGGGATCATTTTTCTCGAGGGGTTGGCAACTTATAGTTGTATTTTATTCAATTTTATGTCCTTAGAGCTTTATTCTAGGGGCTTTTGTGGTTTCAATGAGCAAGCCTTGGTGTTTTGGCACTGGGGGCTTCAAACATTTTGTAGGGGGCTTGATGGCTTTTTTCCCAATCGCTGATTATCGACCCGATGTGGCGGATATCAATGGAATTTTTACCGATGAACTTGTCAATGTGCTCCCGGCTGATGGCTCTTATATTCCTATGCCAAGTTTTGAACCTTTGTCAGAGCCATGTCCAGAGCCTATTTTAGGCGCTCTTGCGGTTAAAACAAAAAATGGCGTTTCTATTCTTGTTGGGACAAGAGAAAAAATCTTCTTGCTTGATAATACAACAATGAAGTGGAAAGATATAAGCCAAAAAGGAAAGGCTTATATGGCAAATATTGATGCGCCGTGGTCTTTTGCTTTGTTTGGTGATTTTATTATTGCGGTAAATGCTAATGATAAACCACAAGTGATCGATATTATTCATGATAAGACATTTAGAAATTTAGGAGGAAATCCACCACAAGCGGGGCTCGTTCGCGTCTGGGGAGATTTCGTTTGTTTGATGAAATTAACTGAACATCCAAGACGGGTTCATTGGTCAGGATTGAATGATGCAGAATTTTGGACCGTGGGGAAAAAAAGCTGCGATTATCAAGATTTTCCTGATGGCGGTTTCGTGCAAGGGGCAACTGAGACAACAAATCCTATTATCTTTATGCGTTCTGCAATCTATGCCGGTTCTTTTATTCCAGGCTCTAAGATTATTTTTAGTTTCCAAAAAATCCACGATAAAAGAGGCGCAAAAAATGCTGAATCAATTGTTTGTCGCGGTGATTTGGCTTTCTTTGCCGATGAGGGCGGTTTTTATCAAATAGCAAATGACGGACAGATTATCCCCATTGGCTTTGAAAAGGTTGATCGAACGATGACCGCAAAATCAAGGCAGAGTAATCTGTATACCATGTCTGCGGCAATCGATGGCGTGTATAATCGTGTTTATTGGATGGTGGATAGCGATGAAAATCTTCATAAACGGATTTTGCTTATTTATGATTGGGGGTTGCAAAAATGGACAAAAGCTCTCGTGGATATCAAAATGATCCTCCCCATTTTCTTAACTGGAACAACGTTAGAAGGTCTTGATTTTGTCGCTAAGAATATTGATGATTTGTCCTTTTCTCTCGATAGTAAAGCGTGGAAAAATGAATCACCCATTTTGGGCGCATTTGATCAAAAGGGTAGACTGGGGTCGTTTTCTGGTCCTCCTATGGCTTGTGTGGTCACTTCGCAAGAAATGGGGCAGACAAATGGCATGATAACACGGGTGAAAAATATTATGCCTCAAGTTAATAGTGGAAAATTTTATTTGTCTGTGGGAATGCGCTTTCGACAATCTCTTGAAGAGGAAACGGTTTGGTTGCCAGAAAAACAACCTTCTCATAATACCGGACAAATTCATTGTCGCGCAAGGGCACGGTTTTATCGCTTTAAATTGCGTATCCCGGAGGGGATGAATTGGACCCATGTCACGGGATTTGATGTGGAATTGATGCCAGCCGGCATGCGATAGGCTAAGCCCCTATAATAAATAAGCATGCGATAGGCTGAGCTTTTATCATTAAAGGATATGTGTGAGAGCCAAGCTATGATCATCAAAGGACAGATGAGGCATGCCCTTATCAAAGGAATAAAGCAGGGCTTAATGCTTCTTTATGATCGAGAAGAGTTTGTACCATGTTTTTTATGAAAAAAGCTCTTTCTTAAACCTTATGACCGCTTTCTTAATCTTATGACACAAGAGATGGTGGGGGCTTCCTTTTGAAAGGTGTGGGGTAAATAGAAGTGCGTGGGGGGGCGGTGCAAGGGGGATGTTCGGTGTGCGTGAAAAAGTTAAGAAAGCTAAAATCATGATGCAAGATCATCAAGATGTCTATTCTGCTCATCTAACACAGCACTGGTCATGGGAAAAAATAGCGCCCTATCAAGAGGGACTTAATGCGGCATTAAAAAAATATGTTCAGCGTTTTCCAGATGATGTTTGTCTGGAAAAAATTGCTGAAGAAATTGCTACAGGACAAGCTCAATTATGGCTGGTCTTAAAAAATAAAATCCACTTTAGTGCTTTTGCAATCACCAAAGTTGAAAGTACCCATACGGGGAAAAAATGCGTCATTCTCTCAGATTTGGCTGGAGAGGGAGGGCTGAAATTGGTCAAATTGATTGATGAGGTCGAAAAATGGGCGCGAACAATCAAAGCTGAAGAAATACATATGTTTGGAAGAATTGGGTGGGCGAAAAGGCTCGCTCATCAAGGATATTCTCGTAATCTTATTCAATATAGAAAGGTTCTGGGTCCATGAGTAGAAAAAAAACACCTCAAGTGCAGACGACAACACAAACAAATGCTCCCCCTGCTTGGGCGGCGGATATTTTTAAACAAGCCAGTGCAGATGCACAGGGGCTTTATAAAAAGGGAATTGGTGGAAATGTTTATCAAGGAGAGCGCGTTGCTGGTCTTAGCGATATGACAAAAAATGCGCTGAACGGTTTACAACAAGCAGCAGGGCTTTATAATAATCCTGCTCTAACACAATGGTTAAATGCACCAACCAACAGCGCCACAAATCTTGCCGGTATGGCGAAGGGAAATTGGGTTGGAAGCAATAGTAAATTTAATATGGCATTGCAAAATGCCCTGAATAAAACTTCTGATGCCATTAATCAATCGATGTCTGGGGCGGGGCGTTATGGCTCTGGAGCCCATACCGGCGTACTCGCCGATGAGCTAGGCGCTTTGGCAACAAATGCAGCCGCACAGCAATATAATCAAGATATTAGTAATATGATGAACGCAAATCAGATGATTGATCGCTCTCAGCTTGATCAAGTGAACGCGGCAAATGCTTATTATCAAGGACAGAGTAATGTGCAAGGAAATGCTCTGAAAGGGGGGATGATTCAAGATATCAATCGTCAAAATATCTTAGATGCGGAGCGTCAAAAATGGTCAGAAAAAGATAATCAAGATTGGAACCGATTGGAACGTTTGTTACAGATCGGAACACAGGCGGCTGGAAATTACGGAACAACTTCCGGAAAATCAACGACAATCCCTTCTGTGACAAAAGATCCATTGCGTGATGCGCAGCAGGTGCTGGGATTGGTTGGAGGAATTCTAGGGCTTTGTGATGTGAGAGCAAAAGAAAATATTACTCTTGTGGGAAAGGAAAAAGGATATCCTCTTTATCGCTTTAATTATAAAGGAAATCCACAACGCTATCAAGGTGTTCTGGCACAAGACGTGTTGCGTGTGAAGCCTGAAGCGGTTTTTGTCAATGCGAAAACAAAATTACTCCATGTGGATTATGACAAAATAGGCTTGAAAATGAAAAAAATAAAAATGGAAAAAACGCCGGAATCTAAAAATAAAATTATGGCTTTCTTTTCTTCCGTTTTTGCGCGTCTTTCCTTTTTGCAAAAAGAGTGTCTCCTATGAGTTCGATTTATGATTGGTCAATCATCGCATCAGAAAATGCTTATGTCGATGAGAGTATAAACTGGGCTGAAGGGCAACCGCCAAGTTCAGTCAATGATAGTGCGCGCGCTATGATGCAACGTATCAAAGAATATTTGTTGGATAATGGGGGCGTGATTGAAACACAGTTTACGGTTGATAGGGATAATAAAAAAACATCCCTTCGTTTGGCGACAAAGTCTTTTTTTGAGACGTATATGGATGGCATTGTGGTGCGCTTTAAAGCGCAGGGCGTCAATAGAGGAATAACAAATGTTTCTTTAAATCAATTGCCCTCAAGACCAACCTATATGGCAACGCCAGAGGGAATCATGCCTTTAAAGGGGGGAGAAATACAAAAGGGAGGGCTTTATGAACTTGTCTATACGCGTGATATTGCTGGAAAAAATGCTGATGGCTGGTTTTTAACCAATCCTACCATAAAACCTCCTGAAATTCCGCCCTTTCCTCCTTTACCTGAATCTTTTTCATCCGGATTTATTGGAACTTTTGCGAGTGAAAAAATACCCTCTGGGTGGCTGCTGTGTGATGGGAAAGAATATTCGCGAAAGAGCTATGCCAATCTCTTTGCTGTTCTGGGGGAAATATGGGGAAAAGGAGATGGGAAAACAACATTTAATGTTCCTGATTTGCGGGGAATGTTTTTACGGGGGCTCGATAGTGGAAAAAACCTTGATAAAGGACGTCTTTTGGGAAGTCGACAAGAAGAATCTTTTAAAGCCCATACCCATGAAGGAAAAACAGATTCAACAGGCCAACACCAGCATAGTTTGCCAGATGCTAAAACCTATTCTATGACCCACGGTTGGGGGACTACTCAAGAGTATGTATCTGTACGGCTCAGAAACAATATGTTAACAGAGCCCGCCGGAGAGCATGAACATAAGGTTTTGTTGCAAAAAACAGGAGGGGATGAAACACGTCCTGTCAATATGGCGGTGGTTTATGCGATCAAAGCCTGAGAATGAAAGCTTTAAGAGAGATAAAAGAGAGAGAAAAATAGTTGCAAAATCTTCTATTATAGAAAAACTTATCGAATCTCTCATGCAGAAAGCTTTGAGGTGCTTTTAAAAAAATGATCCCTTATCCTCTTTTATGATTTTACCTTTTGTCGCACCTTTGTTGGAGATATAAGGTCTTTTTGCCTATTACTCTTTAAAAGATCAAGACAGTGTTCATTGATGGAAGGGGCTAAAAGAGAGAAGAAAATCTGTCAGATAATTGTTTATCCCATTATGCCGTAAAATTCCCTTGTTTGAGAAGGGGTTAAAACTGGTGTGTTTTTTATGTGTGGGTGAATATTGAGGGGTTGATTGTAGAGCTTTCTTGCCCCCCTTTTGAGCTGTGGTGATAGAGAACATTTGAAGAAAAAGTCCAAGTGGGAATCCCGCTAGACTAAAGGTTGGATTGTTGCCAGATTTTTGCTTAAAGAGCGGTTGAGGTTCACTTTGTTCTGTTGGAAAAAGTCGACAAAATATGCCATGTCATTATGCATTTTGGGGGATAGGGAGAAAAAATCACCATTTTAGGTGGAAAACAGAAATAATTAAAAAAATGTCTTGTAAAAGCTTTCGATAAAGGAATTTTTTTCAAAAGCTTTTAATGCGGTTGCACACGGTTGCACACGGTTGCACACGGTTGCACACGGTTGCACACGGTTGCACACGGTTGCACACGGTTGCACACGGTTGCACACGGTTGCACACGGTTGCACACGGTTGCACATGGTTGCACACGGTTGCACACGGTTGCACACGGTTTTACGAAAAATAAAAGAGTCGGATAAAGGAAAAAAGACTCAAAGGCTCTGTGGAGCTGTTCAAAAAGGGGGATGTAATGGCACTTTTTCCATTTTCTATTGCAGATATTGATGATCCTGAGTGTATTCGTGTGGTGCTTTATGCCAGCGGGAGAATGGGGCATGCTCCTTTGAACGCATTGTTGAAAAAAGCATATAAGGATATGAAAAAAATTTCAAAGCGCATGGATGCTTTAGAAGATAGGGTAGATCTGCTTGATATTATCGGTATCAAATAGAAGGAAAATGATCAAAGCAATATGAATAAGACTGTAAGCGGCGGAATAACCTTACTAGAGACTAAGATGAATGCATCAGAAATTAAAATAAAATCATCTGTCGATAAAAGCAGTTTTGTTTCTCAATTGACAATATAATTGATAATACTGGACAATTGATAATACTGGGGCTGTTAAAAGATTATAGCTCTTTTATTTCAAAAATTACAACACGTAAAGCCACTAGAAATACACAGCAGTATGGGGCAAAACATCCCTATTGGGGGCTAGAGGGACTTTATCTGGGGCTTTTCGGGGTATTGCTTCTTTTTTTTAAGCGAAAATAGAAAAGAGTGATCATTTTAGTTGGTTAAAAGTCCTATAAAAAGAATTTTTAAATTACAAAAAAGATCAAGACAGAGAAAAATATCGATAAGAAAAAATGTGTGTCATATAAGTTTTTTCTTATCGGGAAGAGAAAGGGGCTGTCATTGGAGCAGGCTTGTGTTGCATTTGTTCTTCTTACCCAATAATGGTGTACAAATTGGAAAGGATGCAGGACGACAAGTGGTTGTTTTTTCTCTCGCTTGATATTGTTAAATACTATCCTTTTAAGTGTTTGATGATAAAGGCGTGGTTTTCCTTATTTTGTAAGAGCTTTTCCTTGATACAAGAAGTGTTTTTTAGGATGTCGGGAATATTTAAGGCAGGGTTGATTTGTCGAGCTTTAAGTTGTCATAGGTGGAAAATTCAATGGGAATTCTCTAGAATGATTCCTTAATCAAATTGAGTTTTATAGAGTTTGCGTTTTTTGTGTTGGTGGATGAAAATCAAGAAAGATCTGTTTTTACAAGCATAAAAGAACAGGCTTTATGATAAACTAAGCATCTATCTCTGTTTGCGTCATCTTTAAAATGGGGGGAAAACCTTATTTAGAAAGAATGTCAATGGGGAAACAGCTGCCATCACTATTATCCTTTTGCTTTACGACTTTTAAAAGCATCAATTCTTCTTTTAATAATAAAGATGATATCTCACATTTTTTTTGATTGGATGTCTTTTGGGGAGATATGCTCTTCTCGTAAAATAGAACGCTCTAAATCCAATATATTAGATGTGCGAATTCACGGGCTTGTTTAAAAGTGATATTTCGCTCTCACGCACATTTCACAATGAGACTCGTGAAGGGTATAAGAATAAAGCTCTCATGAAGTATAAAATTTATAAAACACTCCATAGCCAGATAATCTAATTTGTTTTTCTTTTACAGGAATAGTCATACTTTAGGTCGCATAAAAGGAGACGTTGATATCATAAGTCATTTTGTTTGTCCCCAATGTTGTGACAATCCTTGGTATGATTCATGAAAAGCTATGCCTTTTCGGGGACAGTTTTATGCTACCAGGCTTGTCCGTTTGTAATGGGCAAAAAATATGGTTTTGCTTGAGGCAACAGTGAATAGGTTTGAAAATAAGAAAATCTTATGACTTTGGATCTCTCCTTTAAGATGCGATCATTATAAATCATTTCTTGTGCTTAAATCGCGTGTTTACGCGTGAGTTTTTTTAAGACAAATCAACAAAACGGTTCGATTTATTAAATACATTTTGTTTTTAAATTATGTTTTACTGTAAACGGTACCCTTTAATAAAAAGATATTATTTTTCATACCGTTAAAGCAAGAAGAGAGATAACAGGCTTTTTTTCATTCAGATGAATGAGATAAAGAAGTGCTTTCATTGCTCATTCTTTATACTTATCTCTGGATAAGTTTTATAAATATAATTAAAAATATTGCAATACTATACGTTTTGTGTATAAATATTGGTTATTGATTTCTTTTTTATGTTATTTAAATTATATCTCTATTCAAAAGCCACACCATTTAATGGTGTGGCTTTTTTTATTGCCTTATAGGCTGAATATTCGCTCTCTTTTCTTGGGATGGCTTTAGATCCTTTTTTCATTATTCTCATTATTGTATTTTGTGATGTTCTTTTACAATGAAACCTCTAAAATCTTGGGCATTTTTATCTCAATGGGGGGCGTTTAAAGTAAAAATGCAGGTGTTTTTCTGTTGTTTTTAATCAGTATCAAAATCCTAATGTCACAGTATGTTTGAGAGAGAGTAAAACGGATAAGAGTTCTCAGATTAAGACAGATGCAACTCTATTCGTGACTCCAGCTTTTGTATGTTCGATGGGGTGTTTATTTCTAAAAATGGGGAGACTGCCTCATTGAAAATGAAAGGCGGACAATTACGTGTCTTGTCAGTGTCTTTTTGCTTTACGGCTTTTAAAATGATCCATATCTTTTAAATAGATCATGTTTTACACTTTATGTTTCTCACGTGTCTTTGGGAGATCATACCCCTCTCTGAGAAAACAGATGCAATATATTTTCTCGTCCACAATGTTGCGATAAACCTTAAAGAGTTATCCCTACTCTTAAGCTCATTTCGTGAGGGGGGGTGTGAATAGTACTAGCCCCCATGACGTGAATAAAATGGATAGGGTTCTTCTCTCTTGATGTTTTATAAAAAAGAGCATGCTGGTGTTTTTATCCACTTTTCTAGCGCATAATATTGCGAAAAGCTCTTAGAACTTAAAACGGTTAGAGGCATGCCTTTCTTGGATAGTCTTTGATAGATGCGTCAGCTCCACATTGTAACGTTAAATCAAGTGATTTGACGGGTATAACAGGGAAAGTAGATTTGAAATGAGAAAATCCTATGATATGCAGATTTCTTATTCAACATGCAAAATAATGAATATTCTTTATCCATAAATGGAACGTGTCTTAACGAAGACAAATTGTTTACAGAGTGCGATGGATGAAGAATCTTTGCTTTTTAAGCTGGTGGGAGAAAATTATAATCTCTGTTTTTTTCATAAAGGAGGAAAATTTTTCATAAGAGTTTTCCATGATAAAAAATAGCAAAAATATTAACGCTACAGGGAAAAAGCGTCCTTAAGCGTATTGATCGTTTGCTGTTATGCCCTGTATTGTGTAAAAAAGTGCTTTTATCATTTTGGGTTGTAAAAAGATTCTCTTGGAATTTTTAAAGGGTATAGTCTTTATGGAAAAAAGAATCCGCGCAAGACAAAAGGCTTATTTCAAAAGATTATATCGCAAGATTGCTCTTGTTTGCGTGATACTCTTTTGTATCGTGATTTTGTGTTTTGTTTTTGCAAAGGCAGTCAGTTATTTTTCTTCTCACAAAAAAATAGTACAACAAGCGCCTGTTGAATTGGCTATTCCTGTTTTTGATCTGCGCGTGTACTGCAAGGAAATTTCTGCTTCCGTGATGCCCGATATGAAAAGAGAAGTTTATCAGCATTGTCTTAATTTGGAAAGTGAGGCCTATTTTGCTATTCGTGAAATGTGGGATAAGCTTTCTGATACGGCAAAAAAACAATGTTTGGCAATGGTCCGACCGGGGGATGGAAATTATTTTCTCTTACGGGATTGTTTTCTTAATGAAAAAGAAAATGAAAAAGGCAGAAAACGCAATTACTTTTAGGGTGTTACACGGAAAGTTGAAAGAGTGCGAATTTTAATGAAAAGATAAAAAGCGCTTCATTGCTCTTTGCCTTTATTACCAACAATCTCTATACCAATAAGATGTGTTTATTTTGTACAAGCCCTGGTCCATTTAAGACGTGATCGTATAAGCCCATGGATGTCTCTTTGAAGTATTTTAAGAGGAGGCATGTGTGTTTTGAGGAAAACTTACTGTGTGCTTTTCATTTAAGGGAAATAACAGTGTGGGAAGAGCATTTTGCGAGGGTGCTTTGGTAAATGGGGAAGGTGCTCATGAAGGGTATAAAATTTATTATAAAGTATCCTCTCTCTTTCACGTTTCATAAAAGTGTAAACTAAGGGCATTCTCATGTTACGGATAGCTTTTGATTGGCCTTTGAAACAACCTATAAGAGGTTTGCTTAGTTTTTTCTGTTTTTATTCTTCGCATGCCTTTCTTGCGTGTAACATGCAAGTCAATGATTTTGATTGATCCAACAAGAAACAGATTGAGGATAAAAAAACTACAGTATAAGTTTTTTTACTCAATATAAAAATTTAAGATAAAAAAGATGAATGATTTTTATCAATCAATTTGTTGCACAAATTTAAAAAAAGTTCAGATTGTTGACAGACCAGTGCGTAGAAAGAATTCAAGTCCTTTGAGGGTAAGCTAAGTTAAAAGGCGTGACAAATGGATCAATAGATATGACAAAACTGAGAAAAATATTTCTTTCTTTGAAAGGGTATAAACTTCAAGGTTATTTTATGTGTAAAGCGCTTGATTGGGGCGCAAATGGGCTTATTTTATATGCTCCAGTTTTCTTGATAAAATAAGGATTAAGAGAAGAAATCTGTTGTTATGCCATTCTTATTGATAAACTTTAAGGAGGAATATTTTTTTAAATAATTTAACATTTTTTGTATTTAACTATTTTCCTTTTAGGCTCAATTTGTTATCAATGAAGAGGGGGACTTAAAAATCTATAGGGTTAAAATAGAAATTGAGAGGATAGCTGGTAGGTTTGAGAAAGAAGAGTGTGGTCTCTTGGTGATTATAGGGCTTGAATAATCCTCCATATTAATCTATCTATAAGAATCTAAGGGATTTTGTGAAGCGATCGTGAATTATCGCTCGCGAGGGGTTGCTTTAGCGGTGAAGAGAGGCTATATTCATACAATAAAGAGGTTCGCGCAGTGACTTGTTCGGGCAGAAGTGCTTATGAGTTTGGGGCACGAGGGGGAAGGGATATCAGCGTTTTTAGGAGCGGTGGTTTTAAAGCAAAAGGTGGTTTTAGGGCAGAAAAAGGGAAGCTTTCCGTGTTCTCTGGCATGAGTTTTTTCTTTGTCAGGTATGTTCTATGTGTGTTCTCCTTTTTGTTTTCCACAAGGTAATTATTTTTTTAGTGAAATATGGTTTATTTTAAAAAAAACACTTGGCATTTTATGTGAACATCACTAGGTTTCTGCTGGTTGACAGAGAAATGGGGAATTTTTGATTTATGATTTCCCTGCTGTTTCGTGATTTTCAAGAAAATATATGCTTTTATCAATATCAGTAGGGTTCGTTTGAGTGAAATAAAACGCGGATAGCTTGATAACTGTATGTTCAACATGATCAGCATTATTAAAAAATGATGCAATGAAGAAGAGTCAATTAAGACACACACTCCAATAAAGGGATAAAGATGAGGCCACAACAAAATAGACGGGTACGCGGTCGCAATAATAATAATAATGGTAATAACAATAATAATCGTCGCGGTCCTAATCCGTTATCTCGAAATTATGAAAGTAGCGGTCCGGATGTTAAAATTCGAGGGAATGCTCAGCAAATTGCCGATAAATACATCAGTCTTGCGCGTGATGCACAAGGTGCTGGTGATCGCGTGATGTCGGAAAATTATTTACAACATGCCGAACACTATTTGCGTATTATTTTAGCAGCAGCGGGGCAAATGTCCCAATCGGCTCGGCGTGATGAAAATCGTGCTGATGAAAATCGTACTGATGAAAACTGTGAGGAAAATAACGGGCAAGAATGCGGTGAGATAAATTCTGAAGACCAGAAAAAAGATGCTGTCGCGTCTGATACAGATGTATTGCAGACACAGTCGCAAAAAAAAGATCTTGGTTCACATGTCAAAGTACAAAATGGCGATGCGCGTGAAAATGCTGTCGAGGCTCTATCGGATGAGAAAATGGGGCAGGAAAACTGTGGCTCTGAGGAAAATGTTGAACCTGTTAAGAAGACACGTCGTTCTCCGCGTCGTCGTACGGTACGCACTCAAGACGAATCATCCCTTGAGCTTTCTCTTACAACAGAAGAAAGCTCTAAAAATGGGGATGCATCAACATCAACAGAAGAGGTTTCTCCTTTGCCTGGATTAAGTAAGGGAATACAGAGAAAAACACGTCGTCGCCGTGTGGTCAATCTTGAAGCAGAGGAAAATGTTTAAATACCTTAAAAAGGCTGTATTAAGTATTTATGGTATTGTTAGTATGGTGAGGGTATCTAGGTGTGGTTTCTTGCATTTTCATTTGTGTTTTCATTCTTTGCGTTTTCATGAGCAACTTCATAAATGAGAGAGAAGCAGGAAGAGATTATCTCTTGGCTTAGAGTAGGTTGACTTGGAAGAGATGAGGGGAATGGAGAAAAGCCGCGTTTGTGTATTTTAAGAGGCTGTTCTTTTATGAAGGATAGGTTGCTTAGTTGATGTACGTGTGGTGTTTGATTTTTCTCAATGTACTCTAGTCTATTTTACTTACCGGGAAGGCTATGGCTGTGAAAGTCATCAATCGCTTTTGCTGAATAAAAGGTACAAATTGGGCATTCTTGCTTTTATTATCAATGTTGCACAGTCTTTCCCTTTGGCTTTTGAAATCCAGTTCATAAAGAGAGCTTTTTATGCATAGGCTTCTTTGCTGTGATGTGTGAGAAAATAATTTTGATGAGCTTCATCATGAAGAGCGTTGGAATGAGAGAATTTTAAGGTATTTGAAGCGCTCGTTTAGCATACAAAAAATGGTCATTATAAATCAATAGATTGAATTTTTGTCCTTAAGAAGGTGTGGTTTCTTGCACTTTCATTTGTGTTTTCATTCTTTGCGTTTTCATGAGCAACTTCATAAATGAGAGAGAAGCAGGAAGAGATTATCTCTTGGCTTAGAGTAGAGTGAAGGGAAACGGAGAAAAATGCGTCATCGTCCAAGTGGTCCTATCTTGAAGCAGAGGGAAATGTTTAAATACCTCAAACATGCTGTGTAAGCCGGTGATGTTATTGACTTGCTTAATGAGCTATTGTCGTTGATATTTCTTCTGTCGTTTCAATAGAAAGAACGGCAATCAGTGCACCGGTATGATAATTGTAAATCATAAACTTTGTTTGTCCCTCAGGGGTTAAAGTCTTCAGAACAATATTGTTGTCTGTGAGGCTTTGCGACAAAATCTGTGTTTTTTTCGGCAGGGAGAGCGTGTGGTGGATAACGTGTGTATTTTCGCTGTGGGAGGAAGAGAGCTCTGTTTGTTTTGGTGCTGATCCCGTTGTAACTTTATAAACGATTAAAAACAGGACGGTTAGAATGAGGAAGAGCGTTATTAAAACGGAAATCATCATTAAACCCATTAGTTTTTTTCTCACCCGCTCTACAGCAGGATCTAGGGGGAGATCTTGGGGCAGAGAATTTTGCTCTGTGTGAGGGGCTTTTGAGGGGGGCATTGGCTTATTATCCATCATGTCTTCTATTAATTATTTTTTTCAGATCTGATGGGTTTATGCGTTTAAAGTTTTTTGTGCAAGAGGTTTGTGGAAGAAGAATGCAGAAGAGAAGGCAATGTTGGTAAAATGTCTTCTGTGTGGACTGTTGATCTCTTGTCATTGATATTTTGGCTTTTAAGCAGGAAATTTCCGTGGTTTGTTACAGACCAGATCAATTTTACTTTTTGTTGATGTAAATTGGGATGTACGTTTATACATTGGGCAAAAATTTGTTGTCCATAAAATGCGAACTTTTTTGTAGATGGCACCATGGCTTGTTCACAGGCTTGAGCCGTTGGATAGATTTTTGCCATGGTATTATTGGAATAACAACTGTTAAAATCATCCGTACATGAAACCAATAAGAGAATAAAAACAAAGGGATTCATAAAATATTTTCCAAATGAGTAATTGACAACGTAGGATCCAATTTGTCAGCTTAGAGCTTCTTGATTGTTAAACGTTTTTAAAGTTTTTTCGTTCCAAACCGTTCCAAACCGTTCCAAACCGTTCCAAACCGTTCCAAACCGTTCCAAACCGTTCCAAACCGTTCCAAACCGTTCCAAACCGTTCCAAACCGTTCCTAAAAAGCCAAGCCTGGGGGCTAAACCGGTGGGAAAAATATTTGAAAAAAATACTAAAAATGTCTCTTGTGAATGTTCTTTAATGTCAAAGGTTTGTTGTACAGGAAAATATAATGGATTTGTTCTATGGCCGGTATAATGATGCCCAATGGCTGCTTTTAGTCCGTAAGGGTTATGAAGGGAGAGGGCTTGTATGGTTCACTTTACGGGGGAGAGGACCCTCTTTACAGACACTGTTTTTGAAATGAGCTTGGAGGTATTGAGAAATATTAAAAAAGTGTGTGAAGAGAAAAGTATCTTCTGTTTTGGATGTTTTCTTTTGTGTGAAGAAAAAGATCCAGAATACGATCAATAAAAGCATTAGAGTTGTGTAATATTTATTCGTTTATTGATTTTGTCATAGATGCTTTAAGCTCCGTCAAGCTCTGAAGCGTGATGGTTGGCTTTATCTTTTGAAATTCTGTCATTTTTTCAAAATAAAAAGGTAAGATAAGTGCAAAAATGATACAAGAAAATGATACAAAAAGAGAGGGGGAATAGGCCCGCTTTGATTGGGTGTATAAAAAGCTGAAACGGCTTGTTCTTCATCGTTTGGGTTTCTGTTTAAAAAAAAGAAGCAGTTATGGGAGGGATGTTCGTTGATGGACAATGGTAAGGAGCTTTGATTGGGGGATTTTCATTGTTAGTTTTTTTGCGAGGGGAAAAATATCTTTGTGCTGGATAAAAAGGACGCAACAGGTTAGAAATTTTGCTGAAAAAAAAGACGGTTATGGTTTTAAAGGCTCTTTTAAGAAAAAATATCAAAATACGTATCAGGAACAGAAAGGCAATAAACAATCCCTTCTTTTGTCCATTTGAAGGAAGCTGAACCATTGACAGAAATAGGAACAATTTTTTCAAGAACTGCACTGCCAAAACAAGCTTTTTTATCATTTTCTGGAAGGGTGGCGGATTCATCAAAGTGTTCGTTCCAAGTGATGAGTAGATGTGTTTTGCCATTCAGTTGTCTTTCGATTTTACAGCCTACATAGACGTAGCCCTTTTCTTGGGAAAGGGCTCCAAAAGAAAGAGAATTAACGATCAATTCGTGAAAAGCCAAACCAATATGCAAAGCGGCATTGGGAAAAAGATAAGGATCAACACCTTCAAGTGAAAAACGTTCTGTTTCTTTCATTAGATAGCCAAACGCTTGCGTTTGAACCAATTCCCGAAATTGGGCGCCACGCCAATCGGAATCGGTGATCAGATCTTGAGAATGAGAAAGAGAATGAAGACGACCTTGAAATTTGCGTAAAAAAACCTGAAGAGATTCAGTATAGCGGGCTGTTTGGCTGGCAATACTTTGAATGATCGCTAGAAGATTTTTAGAGCGGTGGCTGACTTCGCGAAGAAGAATTTTAAGAACTTGTTCGCGCCGGCGTAAGCCAGAAATATTAACACCGGTGGTAATAATACCGATGGTGTCTCCGTTATCATTGCGGTGGCAATCAATAGAAAACTTGTACCAAATCTCTTGTTTGCTTGTATCTTCAAAACGTGCTTCAACGGTTTGCATTTTGCCATTGGCTAAAACCTGCAATTTAATGGTTTCCATATTGTCTGCAAGGTCAAGCGAAAAAAAGTCGCTGTCACGACATCCAATCCGCCATTTATGGTGTAAATGATGTGGCAAGTTTTCAGCCCATAAATAAACCAGATTTGTGGACTGATAGAGAACACAAATATCAGCACCACGAATCGCTTGCATGAGCGCGTTCATATGAGATCTGTCTATGGGCGACTTTGAAAGAGGCATCACGATCATAAAAGAGGTTTACTTTGTTCTAAGCCGCTTTAGAAGCATTTTCTTGAAAAAATAAAGCCTGCGAAATAAGCGCTTTTACCATATCTGGGTTAAAAGGTTTGGTCACTAAAAAAGTTGGTTCTGGACGCTCGCCAGTCAGTAATCTTTCGGGAAAAGCTGTGATGAAAATCACCGGTATACGATCATTTTTCAAAATCTCATTGACCGCATCAATGCCTGAACTGTTATCGGCTAATTGAATATCCGCTAAAATCAACCGTGGCTTTTTCTTATGATACATGATCACAGCTTCATCACGCGTGCGTGCTATACCCACAACATGATGACCTAGACTTTCTACCATTTGCTCAATATCGAGCGCAATAAGAGGCTCATCTTCAATAATCATCACTTCTGTAGCAATTTGTTGAGAAATATCAATCGAGGCTTGGTTGAGAAGCTTACGAAACTCTTTCGTATCTAGATTCATGATTTCGCTGGCTTCTTGTTCATTAAATCCTTCAACGGCAATGAGCAAAAATGCTTGGCGCGCACGGGGGGTTAGATAGGATAATTTGGCACTGGTTTTTTGTTCAAGACCAAATTGTGGCAGAGGCTCAGGGATATTCGGGGTGGTTTGGTCAAAAAGATGGCAAAAAAGCCAATAGGTACCAATCCGGTCACTGGATTTTTGAGGAAAAATGGAAATGTCGGCAATGAGGGCTTCTAACATCGCTGATACATAAGCATCGCCAGAGGATTGGCTGCCTGTAACAGAACGGGCAAAACGCCGAAGATAGGGAAGATGCGGGGCAATGCGCGTTGATAATGACATAATTTATAACTCCTTTGACCTTTCAAGCATTTTGTTGGTTGAAATTCTCAACAGATAAAAAAGTTCCGATTTGTATGGAACTTTTTACCCACAGCCATATTTACAACCATAAGGCGAAAAATTCTTCGCGGCGCTACTTATATTATATGGATTAGGGGGATGAAAAATGAACGACCGTGATGAAAAAAATCTCACCACACACTTTAAAGTTGGAGATGATCTGCTCGGGACTAACAGTGAGATAGCACGAAAATTACGCCAATTTTACATGGAAATTCAAGAAGAAGCGCTACCACGGCGTTTGCTCGAGCTTTTAGAAAAGTTAGAGCGCGCAGAGCAATTTGGCTTAAACAATGTGGAAAAGGTTTGAATCCTTTATGTCAAAATGCGCTAAAAATTTTAAACAAGAACTCCTTTTGGTGTTGCCGGCTCTGCGTGCTTTTGCTGTTTCTTTAAGTGGTAAGCACGATAAAGCCGAAGATTTGGTCCAAGATACGGTGATGAAAGCATGGGCTAAGCAAGAAAGTTTTGAGATGGGAACCAATCTCAAAGCGTGGCTTTTTACGATTTTACGCAATGAATTTTATAGCCAAATGCGCAAAAAGGGGAGAGAAGTTCAAGATACCGACGGCGTCTTTACCCAAAATGTTGCGGTTCATCCTTCTCAATATGGAACACTTGATTTGCAGGATTTTAAAAAAGCCTTAAATCTGCTTTCAGCCGATCAAAGAGAAGCCATTATTCTCATTGGGGCATCGGGGTTTTCTTATGAAGATGCTGCAGCCATTTGTGGCTGTGCTGTTGGAACCATTAAAAGCCGTGTGAGCAGGGCGCGTCATCGATTACAGGAGCTTCTTCATGTCGATGGTGAGTCCGATTATGGTCCCGATTCTTATTCTGCTGGGAGTACATTGTGTTCATTTAACGGCTAAAAAAGCATAATAATTATGATGAATAGCCTTGTTTTTTTTATTCCCGTTATAGCTATTACAGTAAAGTCAGTATCTGAGGAAATTCAGAATGTTTGGCGTATGTCTCTTAGGAACACAAGAAAAGCCTATATAAATGCTCTTATGGGTTTTTGGTGTTTGTTCCATAAGGCTGCCTTCCTTTGTACTGAAAAATGACGACTTTCAAGTTCGCCAATGGAAATTCTATGACAACAAAGACAAATTTGCTGCCTCAAATGCCTTCTTCTGATGCAACGATATCACGCTGGCGATGGGCCGCAATTGTTGTTTCCCTCGTGATGGCTCTTTTAGCTTCGGTTTTTATTATATTGCTTTCCAATGCCGTTGATCGAGAAGTTGCCCAGTTAAATACGAGTTCAGAATTGCGCGAACAGGCTGATTTGGTGCTGATCAGCCTGATTGATATGGCTGTTGCTGATCGCAGCTATGCAAAAAGCCGAAAGCCAGAAGATAAAGTCCGCTTTGAAAACGCAGAGAGAGAATTGGGGGATATTCTCGATTATATCGCACTTATTGTTTATGCACATCCGCAATGGGATGAATGGTTTACGGCTTTTAAAGGCGAGGTTGAAGCACGAAAAGAATTTATGAATGCCCATATGCAGGCTCTTGATACGGTTCCTGATCAATCTTCTCAACCTTCTGCTTCTTCTGAAAGTCAGAAGATTCAAGTGGCGCGTTTAGCGCAATTGATGACAAGTTTTATTAATGGTGATGATGTGGTGCGACAAAAACATCGTGAGGGAATCGCATTGATGCGGGCTGCTTTAACATTGGCAGCGATTATTTCTGTTGTAAGCACTTTTATTTCTGCCTATTTTGTGATTAATCGTTTTCATCGTGATGTACGCTCTTTAAAATTGTATCAATTGCTGCTTCATAGCGAGAATGCTGCTCTTGAAGCCCGTGTGAAAGAACGAACTCAAGAATTAGAAAGAGCGCGTAATCACGCCGAGAAAGAACGCCAACGGGTTGAAATATTGTTGCAGGATGCAAGTCATCGTATCGGCAACTCTCTTGGAACGGTGTCTTCTTTATTGGGGCTTCAATTAAGTCGGAGTAAAAATGAAGAAGTCCGTTCTGTTTTAGGGGCTGCTCGAGATCGTATTCAGACAATTTCCACAGCTCATCGTCGTTTGCGCTTGAGTGATGATATGGAAACGACTTTCTTGGCTGACTTTCTCAGTTCTGTTGTGCATGATGTCGAATTGTCAGTTCCTTTTGAATTGCGTGAAAACATTACCATTCACACGGACTTTAAAGATTGTCGATTGTCTTCAAGAGATGCTACAACTCTTGGAATTATCTTAGGGGAACTGCTGACCAATTCCTTAAAACATGCTTTTCCTGATCAACGAGAGGGGCATATTTATATCTCCTTTGGTCTTCAAACTAATGGACAATCGGTGCTCATTGTTGAAGATGATGGTGTGGGGATGAAAAATCAAACTTTAGAACAAAAGACAGGACTTGGTCGTGTGGTGGTGGAACAGCTTTGTATGCAATTTGGTGAAAAACCTGCTTTTGAAACGTCTTCTTTAGGAGGAACAAAAATTGTTATTCCTTTGCCAAAACTAGGTCACGAAGAGTGCAAAAAAAATCTCTGATTGATTTTTAAAGGCGTAAATTCTCTTTGTTTGTTCGTTTTCAAGAGAAGAAAATAAAGATGACTTGGCAAAATCATCACCATTCATGAAAGTCTTACTTGTCTTCAAAAGATGCTACAACTCTTGGAATTATCTTAGGGGAATTGCTGAGCAATTCCTTAAAACATGTTTTTCCTGATCAACAAGAGGGCATATTTATATCTCCTTTGGTCCTCAAGCCCCAATAGATAATTGATGCTCATTGTAAAAGATGATGGCGTGGGAATGAAGAGTCAAAGTTTAGTACAAAAGATAGGACTTGGGCCCGTGTGGTGGTAAAGCCGCTTTTATATATAATTTAGTAAAAAACTCTTTTTCAAACTTCTGCTTTAGAAGGGAGATAAAAATTATCATTCCTTTATCAAAACTCAGCATCAATCGTTAAAATAATGAGTCATTTTTTAAAAAGACAATTTTTCAAAATTAGCCTTATGATGAGGAAAAAAATATTTTTATAAATTACGATAACCTTTCAAGGGAAATATTTCAAATTCTATTCACTCCTAAAAAATCTTCGACCAAAACTGGTTCTCCTGTTTTTCTATTATAGGCTTGAACGCTGATCTTTTTTGCTAAAATGCTCCCTCATCATTCTTTTTGTTTCAACAAACATTTTACAATTTGTGTGTTTATCTTAATGCGAATATCATTAATTATAATCTTTTAAAGAGATGAAGAAGAATGCGATTTGCAGATGCCTGATAGAATACGATAAGAAAGGTCAGCCTTTTATCTTTTTTATATTTCCCCTGTACGCCTTGATAAGGTGATAGAGGCTATACCTATTTTAAAACATTGCTCTCTTTTTTGCGTATCCGTCTCCTTTAGAATATTCTTAAGCGCGGAAATGCTTTTGAGGTCGTTTAAACTCTTAGATATTTTTGAAAGACTTTGAAAATATTGATAAGCTTTTGTGAGAAAGACACGTACATGGTGCTTTCCATGCTTTAAGTCTCCTCGGATGGTTTTATCGGACTGTTGATTAAGGAATCAATATTGTTTTTTTCTTGTAGGAATGTTTGCAGATCTTGATTGGTTAAGGCTTTGCTATCGGGTATACGGATGCGCATGGGATCAACTTTGACACCATTGACAATGATTTCAAAATGACAATGGGGGCCGGTTGCCATCCCTGTTGTCCCAACATAGCCAATGATTTGTCCTTGTCGTACTTTCACGCCTGGTTTTATATCTGGTGCATAACGGCTTTGATGTGAATAACTGCTGACATATCCATTCGCATGTTGAATTTCTGTATGGTTTCCATAGCCGCCTGTGACACCTACTTTTGTAACAATACCATCTCCTACAGCAATAATAGGTGAGCCTTTTGGTGCCACCCAATCAACCCCTGTATGCATGCGCACATAGCCTAAAATAGGATGTTTACGCGGACCAAAGGGGGAACCAAAAACGCCATTAGGCGTGGGTTTTCGCAGTAAGAAAGGTTTTGAACTCTTCCCTTCAGAATCATAATAATCAACACTTCCGTCTTTTAATTGATAACGGTAATATTTATAAGTTGTATTGCCAAAAGTTGCACTAATATAACGAATTTCTGGATCAGTGCTTTGAGAGCTTTTTTTTGCTTTCTTTTTGCCATTTTGGGTTTCTGTATCGCTTTGGGGAACGGCATAAAATATTTCGATCTGATCATTGGGGGTTATTCGGCTTTTCATATCAATATTGGTGGCAAGGAGACGAATAAGACGATAAGAAAGCGATTGTGATATATTGTGGCTGAGTAAAGCACTATAGAGTGCATCATAAGCCGTTGGTAATTGTGCGCTATTGATATAAGAATGCGGAATACCATTTTGAAAAGCCGTTTTTAGTGCTTTAGACATTTTAGGCTCTGTGCTTTCAATGAATTGGCCTTTATCATTGAGGGCAATGGTGAGAACATGATACATCCCATGATAAATACT